>NZ_CAJCKE010000001.1:0-441492 GCF_903970925.1 Serratia sp. ME47
CCGCAGTACCACACCGGCTTCCGTCACGCCATGCCGGTACGCCAGCAGTTGAAGACCCGCACGCTGTTCAACGTGCTGGGCCCGCTGATCAACCCGGCGCGTCCGCCGCTGGCGCTGATCGGCGTTTACAGCCCGGAACTAGTGCTGCCGATCGCCGAAACCCTGCGCGTGCTGGGCTATCAGCGCGCGGCGGTGGTTCACGGCGGCGGCATGGACGAGGTGGCGATCCACGCCCCGACGCACGTGGCGGAATTGAACAACGGCGAAATCTGCAGTTATCAGCTCACGCCGCAGTCCTTCGGATTGGAAACCTATCCGCTGGAGGCCTTGCTGGGCGGCACGCCGGAAGAAAACCGTGACATTTTGGCGCGGCTGTTACAAGGTAAAGGCGAGCCGGCGCACGCCGCGGCGGTCGCGGCCAACGTCGCGTTGCTTCTGAAGTTATTCGGACATGAAGACCTGCGCCAAAATGCGCGGCAGGCACTGGATATGATCAACAGCGGGCAGGCTTATGAGCGTGTCATCGCACTGGCGGCAAGAGGATAAATGATGCAGGAAACCGTGCTACACAAGATTGTCCGCGACAAAGCGCAATGGATCGCGGCGCGACAACAGCAACAGCCCCTGGCCGGCTTTCAGAATGACATCGTACCGAGCGAACGCAGCTTCTACCACGCGCTGCAGGGCACCCGTACGGCTTTCATTCTCGAATGCAAGAAGGCCTCGCCTTCCAAGGGGCTGATTCGCGAGAACTTTGATCCGGTGGAGATCGCCACGGTCTATAAAGATTTCGCCTCGGCGATCTCGGTGCTGACCGACGAGAAATACTTCCAGGGCAGCTTTGATTTCCTGCCGCTGGTGAGCAAAACCGTCAGCCAACCGGTGTTGTGCAAAGACTTTATCATCGACCCGTATCAGATTTACCTGGCGCGCTACTATCAGGCCGACGCTATCCTGCTGATGCTGTCGGTGTTGACCGACGAACAGTACCGCCAGCTGGCGGCGGTGGCCCACAGCCTCAATATGGGCGTGCTGACCGAAGTGATCAGTGAAGAAGAGCTGCAGCGGGCGATCGCGCTGGAAGCGCGCGTGGTCGGCATCAATAACCGCGATCTGCGCGATCTGAGCATCGATCTGGACCGCACCCGGCAGTTGGCGCCGCGCGTGCCGCATGGGGTGACGGTAATCAGCGAGTCGGGCATCAACAACTACGGGCAGATCCGCGAGCTCAGCCACTACGCCAACGGTTTCCTGATCGGCAGCGCGCTGATGTCGGAACCCGATCTGCGCGCCGCCGTGCGCCGCGTGATCCTGGGCGACAATAAAGTGTGCGGTCTGACTCGCCCACAGGACGCCGCCGCCGCGTATCAGGCCGGCGCCATCTACGGCGGATTGATTTTCGTCGGCCGCTCGCCGCGCTATGTGGATATCGTCCGCGCCCGCGAAGTCATTTCCGGCGCGCCGCTGAAGTACGTCGGCGTCTTCTGCGACGCCCAGCTTGATACCGTGGCGCTGACCGTGGAGCGCCTCGGTCTGCAGGCGGTGCAACTGCACGGCGCGGAGGACCAGGCCTATATCAGCGCCCTGCGCGCCCGCTTGCCGGCCGATTGCCGCATCTGGAAAGCGCTGAGCGTGAAAGAACGGGTGCCGGCGCGCGATCTGCAGCATGTCGATCGCTATTTGCTGGACAACGGCGCAGGCGGCACCGGCCAACGCTTCGACTGGTCGGTATTGCAAGGCGAAGATCTGACTAACGTGATGCTGGCGGGCGGTCTGCGCGCCGACAACTGCGTCGAAGCGGCCAAGCTCGGCTGCGCCGGTCTGGACTTCAATTCCGGCGTGGAAAGCGAACCGGGCATCAAGGATCCCGCGCGCCTGGCCTCGGTCTTCCAAACCCTGCGCGCTTACTGAATACGGCTCTACATTAATAACGGATAATGACGGGAACTCTCATGACGCTGCTTAACCCCTACTTCGGCGAATTTGGTGGTCAATACGTACCGCAAATTCTGATGCCGGCCCTGAAACAACTCGAAGAAGCCTTTGTCAGCGCTCAGCGCGATCCGGCGTTTCAGGCGGAATTCATCGATCTGTTGAAGAACTACGCGGGCCGCCCTACGGCGCTGACGCTGTGCAAAAATCTCACCGCCGGCAGCAACACCAAGCTCTATCTGAAGCGGGAAGATCTGCTGCACGGCGGCGCGCACAAGACCAACCAGGTACTGGGCCAGGCCCTGCTGGCCAAGCGCATGGGCAAAACCGAGATCATCGCGGAAACCGGCGCCGGCCAACACGGCGTCGCGTCGGCGCTGGCCTGCGCGCTGCTCGGCCTGAAATGCCGCATCTATATGGGCGCCAAAGACGTTGAGCGTCAGTCGCCGAACGTGTTCCGCATGCGGCTGATGGGCGCGGAAGTGATCCCGGTGCACAGCGGCTCCGCCACCCTGAAAGACGCCTGCAACGAAGCGTTGCGCGACTGGTCCGGCAGCTATGAAACCGCGCACTACATGCTCGGCACCGCCGCCGGCCCGCATCCGTACCCGACTATCGTGCGTGAATTCCAGCGCATGATCGGCGAAGAAACCAAAGCGCAGGTGCTGGAGCGCGAAGGCCGTCTGCCGGATGCGGTCATCGCCTGCGTCGGCGGCGGCTCCAACGCCATCGGTATGTTCGCCGACTTTATCGATGATGCCGATGTCGGGCTGATCGGCGTGGAACCCGCCGGTTTGGGCATCGAGACCGGCCAGCACGGCGCGCCGCTCAAGCATGGCCACGTCGGCATCTATTTCGGCATGAAGGCGCCGATGATGCAGACCGCCGAAGGCCAGATTGAAGAATCCTATTCAATCTCCGCCGGGCTGGACTTCCCGTCCGTCGGGCCGCAACACGCCTACCTGAACAGCACCGGTCGCGCCGAATACGTGTCGATCACCGACGACGAAGCGCTGGAAGCGTTCAAGGCGCTGTCGCGCCATGAAGGCATCATCCCGGCGCTGGAATCCTCACACGCCCTGGCGCACGCGCTGAAAATGATCCGTGAAACGCCGCAAAAAGAGCAAATCCTGGTGGTCAACCTGTCCGGCCGCGGCGACAAAGACATATTTACCGTTCACGACATTTTGAAAGCACGGGGAGAAATCTGATGGAACGTTATCAGCAACTGTTCACGCGTCTGGAAAGCAGCAAGGAAGGCGCCTTCGTCCCGTTCGTGACGCTGGGCGATCCTAATCCGGCGCTGTCGCTGCAGATTATCGACACCCTGATCGAAGCCGGCGCGGACGCGCTGGAGCTGGGTATCCCCTTCTCCGACCCGTTGGCGGATGGCCCAACCATCCAGAGCGCGACGCTGCGTGCCTTCGCCGCCGGCGTTACGCCGACCCAGTGTTTCGAGCTGCTGGCGGCCATTCGTCAGAAGCACCCGACCATTCCCATCGGCCTGCTGATGTACGCCAATTTGGTGTTCCATAAGGGCATCGATGCCTTTTACCAACGCTGTGCGGAAGTGGGCGTGGATTCGGTGCTGGTCGCCGACGTGCCGTTTGAAGAATCGGCACCGTTCCGTGCCGCGGCCGTGCGCCACGGTATCGCGCCCATCTTCATTTGCCCGCCGAACGCCGACGACGATCTGCTGCGAGAGATCGCTTCACACGGTCGCGGCTACACCTACCTGCTGTCGCGTTCCGGCGTCACCGGCACCGAAAGCCGGGCGCAGTTGCCGCTGCATCACCTGGTGAACAAACTGCGCGAGTATCACGCCGCGCCGCCGCTGCAGGGCTTCGGCATCTCCGAGCCCGAGCAGGTGAAGGCTGCGCTGCAGGCCGGCGCCGCCGGCGCCATCTCCGGATCGGCAATCGTCAAAATCATCGAACGGCACCATGCCAACCCGGCGGAAATGCTGACCAAGCTGGCGGCCTTCGTCAGCGCGATGAAGCACGCGACCCGCGCGTGATCCCCTTCGGCGAGCGCCTTGCCGGCGCTCGCTTTAACAGCTTGTTTCCCCTCAAAGTTTGTTCTATTTATTTACAGCAAAAATTTGAACAAACCCGCGTCTTGTCTCACAATAAACATTGTTCGCTATGCATTTCTTCATTTGATTTGGGGAATGCGCTCGCTGCGGCGAAAAAACCGCATCGAATTTCAACCATAACATTGCATGGAGAGTAATTTATGAAGCTGTTTAAAACCCTTTCGGCCTTGTGCATGGCAGCCGTTGTGGCGGTCGCGGTGAGCGCTTGCGCACCGACGGCGAAATCGGAGGGAACAGGCGGTTATATCGATGACACCGTGATCACCACCAAAGTGAAATCGGCGCTGCTGGCGGATAAAAACATTAAGTCGCGCGAAATCAGCGTGGAAACCTTTAAAGGACGCGTGCAGTTGAGCGGCTTCGTGACGTCAAGCGATGACGCCAACCGTGCGGTGCAGGTCACACGCGGCGTGGCCGGCGTGAAATCTGTTGAAAACGTCATGCAGGTTAAATAATACCGACACAGGGAGGCGCAATGCCTCCCTGTTTGCGGCCTTCATCAGAAGCGGTAACCCGCCCCAAACATAAACACCCACGGATCCAACCGCGTATCGAAGCTGTGGTGCCCACCGCTCGCGTCGTTGAAACGCGTTTTGGTTTCGATGTTCATCCACCACACCGACATGTTCAGCATCCAGTGCTCATCCAGGTTGTAATCCAGACCGGCCTGCGCCGCCACGCCCCAGGAGTCTTTCAGATCGAGGTTGCTCAACCCGGCGCTTTTGCCGTAGTCGTTGAACTTCTCGTCGAAGAAAGTGGTGTAGTTAACGCCGACGCCCAGATAAGGACGCAGTTTGTCCTGCTTGTCGCCGAAGTAGTATTGCGCCATCAGCGTAGGCGGCAGTTGATGAACGGTCGCCAGATCGGTGCCGCCCAGGGTAACCTTGTGGCGGAACGGTGTCGCGGCCAACAACTCAACGCCGATGTTGTCCGTCACCATATAACCGAAGGTCAAACCGAGCTGGGTATTGTTTTTCGCATCCAGCGATCCCAAACCCAATACGTTGTCCGAGCCCGCATTTGGACGCACCGTCGCGGTGCCCGCACGGAACAGGAAATCACCGGCCTGATGCGCACTTGCCAACATAGGCGCCATCATCGTCGCCAATACCACCAGAGTTGTCTTTTTCATTATCCATTCCATTTGTGTGGTTAATCTCTCGAGGGGGAATATACCTACTTTCGGGTATTTGTGATCCCATCGAGATCACATCTTATGTGTAAAATTTTAAAATCCCACCAAAAACAAGGTTACCTAACCGCTTAATAAATCAAGGATTGATCTGCATCAAAAAAACGATTTTGTTGCAAATTATCTACATGTTCAAATTTCAGTTGCGGAAAAAAATACGGCTGAGGTAATTTCATCTTCCGTGTTGGTTTTGGTTGGTGCCGTGAGGAGTCGGCGGGCAATCAAGATGAGCGAAATCCTTAATCCCTGTGTCAGCTGCGGCGCATGCTGCGGTTATTTTCGAGTGTCATTCTATTGGGCCGAAGCCGAAGACGGCGGCGGCGCCGTTCCCCTTTCCCTGACGGAGCCTCTGACCCCGTTCCTGCGCTGCATGCAGGGGACCAACAGCAAGTCTCCGCGCTGCACCGCGCTGGACGGCGAGATTGGCAAAGCCGTGTCGTGCTCGATTTATCTTAATCGGCCCAGCCCGTGCAGAGAGTTCGATCAGTCCGGTGAAAACGGCCTGCGCAACGAAGCCTGCGATCGCGCTCGAGAACGCTACGGCCTGCCCCCCTTGCCGGTGCCCTTGCCGCTGTCGTTGCCTGAGACGACGATCGTTGAAGAAATAGACGTAGTGCAATTCGCGGGGTGCCACAGCGGCGTGGAACAGGGTACAATCACCCACTGATTTATCTCTGTTTTCTCGACGCCAAGGAGTCTGCATGCCTATCACGGCCAACGCTTTGTACCGTGACAGTTTTAACTTTTTACGCAATCAACTGGCCAGCATCCTGATGCTGGCGCTGTTGACGGCGTTTATCTCGGTGCTGCTGAACCAAGCTTTCAGCCCCGATGCCGAACAGTTGGCGACGCTGGCCGCCTCCACCAGCGATTTCGCGTCGTCGACCGGCATGGGCATTCAGGACGTGATCCAGCAGATGACGCCGGAACAGCAGATGGTGTTGCTGAAAGTGTCGGCCGCCGCCACGTTCTCCGCGCTGGTCGGCAACGTGCTGCTGGTCGGTGGGATGCTGACGTTGATCCGTCTGGTGTCTCAGGGGCAACGCACCAGCGCCCTGCGCTCGCTCGGCGCCTCGGCGCCCGATCTGCCGCGCCTGCTGCTGCTGCTGTTTATCTGCACCTTGCTGATCCAGCTCGGTCTGACGCTGTTCGTGGTGCCGGGCGTGATCATGGCTATCGCCTTCGCGTTGGCGCCGGTGATCGCCTCCGTCGACAAGAAAGGCGTCTTCGCTTCACTCAAGCTGAGCAGCAAATTGGCCTTCGCCAATGCGCGCGTGATTGTGCCGGCGATGATGCTGTGGTTGGCGGCCAAGCTGCTGGTGCTGTTTTTAGTGAGCCATCTGTCAGTGCTGACGCCGAACGTGGCCAGCGTCGTGCTGACCGCGTTAAGCAACCTGGTCTCCGCCCTGCTGCTGATCTATCTGTTCCGTTTGTATATGCTGCTGCGCGGCTGACGCCGGCGCAACAAATGCCCAGGGGCACGCTTCGGCGCGCCCCTTTTTGTTTACCCCACCGCGGCGGCTTCCGCCTGTTCCTTACTCTGAATCAGCTTCAGCGCCAGATACAGATCCGGCACCAAAATCAGCTCCTTGTCCCGCCCCAACCGATTGATGCGGAACCAGCGCGTCAGTTCAGTGCGGCGCCCGGCCAGCACCAGTTTGACGTTACGCTGCAACAGATCGCGTTTCAGTTCGTCGATGGCCGCCAGCACGCTGATATCGGCATGGGTAAAGCTGGCCACCGCGTCCACCACCACCCAGCGCGGCTGGAATGGCGTACTGTCGACCAAATTGAGAATGCGGCGTTTGAAGTAGGCCACGTTGAAGTAGGTCAGCGGCGAATTGAAGCGATACATCATGACGCCGGGCACCGCCTTCACCCCATTGTTGTTGCCCATAGAATGGATCATGCCTTCGTCGTTAACGCCCAGCAGCTGTTCCGTCGGCCGAAAGACGGTGTGCAGAAACTGCATCAGCCCCAGCAACACCGCCAGCCCGATGCCGCTGATCACCCCGACCAACAAGACGCTGAGGAAGGTAAATATCGCCAGGCGGAAAGCCTGCGCGTTGCGGCGGCGCAAGATCCAGATGCCGCGAAAATCCAGCAGCGACCAAGCCGCATACATCAGCACCACGCCCAATCCCGCCACCGGAATAAACTGCAGCGGCGCCATCAGGAACAGCAAGACGAAAGCGATCACCGCGGCGGCGATGATCGACACAAGCTGGCTCTTGCCGCCGTTGGCGTCATTCACCGCGGTGCGCGAATCCGCCCCGCTGATGGCGAAGCCTTGCGACAATGCGGAGACGATATTCACCATCCCCAGCGCGCGAAACTCAGCGTCAGCGTTGACCTCATAGCCATTTTTGGCCGCGAAACTGCGGGCGGTCAGCATCATGCTGACAAAGCTCACGACCGCCAGGTTGAGCGCCGGGATCACCATGTCGCGCAGCAGCCCGGGCTGAAAGTCCGGCCACTGGACGATCGGTAACACGCCGCTGAAACCGCCCACCGTCACCACGCCATACTGCTGCAATCCGCCCGCCCAGGTGACGAACGCCGCCAGCACGATGGCGAACAGCGGCGCCGGCCAGTTAGGCCGCCATTTTTTAAATCCGAGCAGCGTCACCAGCGTCAACAAGGACACCGCCATCGTCAGCCAGTCGCTGTGCAACAGGTTGGCCGGCAGCGCGTAGATGCGCTCGATCAGCTGCGCCGGGCGCACTGTGAACCCCAACACCTTGCCGATCTGATCGACGATGATGGTCAGCGCCACGCCGTTCAGCAGCCCGCTGAGGATCGGCCGCGACAACAGATCCGCCAGCGCCCCCAGCTTGAACCGGCTGGCCAACAGGCACCAGCCGCCCATCATCGCGGTCATCATGATGGTCAACTGCCAATGGCGTTCCATATTGCCCGCCGCCAGCGGCGTCACCACCGCGGCGATCACCGCACAGGTGGCGGCATCGGGCCCGACGATCAGCTGGCGTGACGAACCGAACAGCGCATAGGCCACCATCGGCAAGATACAGGAATAAAGCCCCACCACCGGGCTAACCCCGGCCAGTTCGGCATAGGCGATGGCCACCGGCAAGGCGACGGCGGCGACGGAAAGACCGGCGCGCATATCCGGTTTGAGCCAACTGCGTTGATAGCCCAATAAATGCGTCAAACCAGGCGTCAGGGCCTGGAGAGATTTCCACTGCATGCTGTTTTCCGCGGTAAATTATCTGGTTATTATGGCACTTACTATGCGATCTGCGGCCAGCGCTGGCAATGCGTCCGTGCTTTCTTGCGTAAGTTTATGCAAATTCCTGCTTTCGCGGCAGAAATCCGCCGGCCAAACGCCGATAATCGGCAGCGCCCGGCGGTACACAGAACTCGCCGAATCCGGTATAGTCGGCCGATGAACAGATGATGGATTGATTTATGAAGCAGTTTCTTGATTTCCTCCCGTTAATTGTCTTTTTCGCTTTTTACAAGCTGTACGACATTTACGTCGCTTCCGGCGCATTGATCGTCGCCACCGCGCTGGCGCTGGTGTTCACCTGGGTGAAATACCGCAAGGTCGAGAAGATGACGCTGATCACCTTCCTGATGGTGCTGGTGTTCGGCACCCTGACGCTGGTGTTCCACAACGATTTATTCATCAAGTGGAAAGTGACGGTGATTTACGCGCTGTTCGCGCTGGCGCTGCTGATCAGCCAGTGGGTGCTCAAAAAGCCGCTGGTTCAGCGCATGCTGGGCAAAGAGCTGACGCTGCCGGACAAAGTGTGGAGCAACCTCAACCTGGCCTGGGCCCTCTTCTTCCTGGCCTGCGGCCTGGCGAACATCTATGTCGCCTTCTGGCTGCCGCAAAGCGTCTGGGTCAATTTCAAAGTCTTTGGCCTGACGGTGCTGACGCTGGTATTCACCCTGCTCAGCGGCATCTATATTTACCGGCACATGCCGGCAGAACAGAAAAAATAGTTACAAATTTGTTAATGCCTGCGGCGCTTGCCGCGGGCAGTATGATGTGATTCCCTCCTTTTAAAAGCAGACTGCTATGACACAACAACGACCTTTACCCAGCGGCGAGCTGGTGCTGCGCACGCTGGCGATGCCGGCCGATACCAATGCCAACGGCGATATTTTCGGCGGCTGGCTGATGTCGCAAATGGACATCGGCGGCGCCATCCAGGCAAAAGAGATCGCCGAGGGGCGCGTAGTGACGGTACGCGTAGACGGCATGACCTTCCTGAAACCGGTGGCGGTAGGCGACGTGGTTTGCTGCTATGCGCACTGCATCCGCACCGGGCGCAGCTCGATCACCATCAATATCGAAGTGTGGGTAAAGAAAGTCTCCTCCGCCCCAATCGGCCAACGCTACCGGGCGACCGAAGCGGTGTTCACCTACGTGGCGGTCGATGCGGAAGGCAACTCGCGCGCGCTGCCTGAGGGTAAAATGAATTTCCGCGTCGGCTTCGAAGAGTAACCCTGCGGCTGCGCCGCAAATGCAAAAAGGGTCGCCGAGGCGACCCTTTTTTTCTTGGCGCAAACCGAAATCAGTTCATTTCGGTGGTGCCGTTCAGCTTGAAACGAATATTGACGATAAGATCCTTCGCTTCTTTGGCTTGATACCGCCATTTGCGCAGCGCCTGTTTCACTTCTCGCTCGAACATGTTGCGCGGCTCAGCCGACAAGATGCGCACGTTGGTCACACGGCCATCGCTGTCGACATCGAACTGCACCCGCACGTTGCCTTCGATCTGCAAGGCTCTGGCGCGCGGCGGATAAATCGGTTCCGCACGGCTGATCGGTTTTGGCCCGACCTCGCGCGAGTTGCCCTGTACCGGCGCGGCGGGCGCTTGTTTCACCGGCGCTTTATCGATCGGTTTGGCCGGCGAGTCGTTATTGAACGGCGAAGGCTCGCGCGGCTCGACCTTCTTCGGCTCCGGTTTCACCGGTTTTTCTACCTTCGGCTTTGGCTTGGGCTTCGGTTTCGGCTTGACCGGCTCCGGTTTCACAATCGCCTTCGGCGGCGGCTCCACAATAGGTTCTGGTTCAGGTTCCGGCTCAGGTTCCACCTGCGGCGGCTCCGGTTCTGCCGGAGCAGGCGGCGGCGGTTCAGCCATCGCGACGGTGTTGACCATCATGACGCTGATCGGCGCCTCTTCAGGCTTTGGCAGCTCAACCACTTCTTTTACCGAAGCGTAAAGCAGTCCCGCCACCAGGGCGCTGTGCAGGCCTACGGACAGGACGAAAGGCACGGATATACGGCGATTAAGGAACATCTTTTTTAGCGGCATAATGATTCTGTTTCCTCTGGTTCGCCAAGTTTAAATGCAAATAGCAATCATATTCAATAACGAAAGGCAAACTATCGCTTTAATCGTCAGTCTCCGCGGCGAAAACCAGCAAACTCATAAGGATATTAACCTGAACGTTGCTTTTTTACCGCCGAATCAACACGCTTCGTTAACGTTCAGACGGCGCTAAAAAATAAAAAACCCGCCGTAGCGGGTGGATTGCGGTGATTAAGCGTTATTCTTCATCACCATAGTAGAGCACGCCCAGTTTGATCAGCGGCCGCCCTTGCGCTTTGCGGTGCAGGTTGGTGTCGCGCAGCGAATAGACGCAGCCGCAGTATTCCTGCTGATAGAAGCGTTCGCGCTTGCTGATCTCTATCATGCGGGCCGCGCCGCCCTTCTTGCGCCAGTTGTAATCCCAATACACCAGATCGGGATACTTTTCCGCCGCCCGAATGCCGCAGTCGGTAATCTGCTGCATGTTCTTCCAGCGCGAGATGCCGAGCGAGCTGGAGATGGTGTCGTAACCGTGCTCATGCGCATACAGCGCCGTGCGCTCAAAACGCATGTCGAAGCACATGGTGCAGCGAATGCCGCGCTCCGGCTCATGTTCCATGCCCTTGGCGCGTTCGAACCAGTTGTCGGTGTCATAATCGGCATCGATGATCGGCACCCCGTGCTTTTCGGCGAAACGGATGTTCTCTTCCTTACGCAGCAAATACTCTTTTTGCGGGTGAATGTTGGGGTTATAGAAGAAAATAGCGTACTCGATGCCGGACGCCTGGATCGCTTCCATCACCTCGCCGGAACAGGGCGCACAGCAAGAATGCAGCAGCAGTTTGCTTTTGCCCGCAGGCAAATCGAGTTTTTCCCTTACCAGTTCCGTCATGTCCTCACCTCAATGGCATATCTGTTTAAGCGCGCCGCACTATACGAATAAAAAGTAGCGGCTTCAAGGCATAAGCGCCAATCCCCCCATAAATTCACCGCGCGCCGTTCCCCTGCCGCGCCTTTTGCGCTAACTTGGTAGCACCGTTTTATAGCCATGATTTTACAGGTGAAATATGCTTTATCTGATCTACGCGCAAGACGTTCCCCACTCACTGGGAAACCGTCTGGCGGTGCGCCCGGCACATCTGGCGCGCCTGCAGGCGCTGCGTGATGCCGGCCGTCTGGTGGTCGCCGGCCCCAACCCGGCCATCGACAGCAACGATCCCGGCGCCGCCGGCTTCACCGGTTCAACGGTGATCGCCGAGTTCGCCTCACTGGCGGAAGCCCAGGCCTGGGCGCAGCAGGATCCGTACGTCGCCGCCGGCGTCTACGCCGACGTGACGGTGAAGCCGTTCAAACAGGTGTTCTGATCTCCAGCCCTCCGAATACCGGGAACGCCCCGCTATACGGCGTTTCCGGCGCTAGCCACACCTCAGCGTCACCGTCGCGCTCGGTTCGTCTTCCCCGCGCGGTCGATATTCATGTTCCGCCCCTGAAATACTCACCGATAACGCTTTCCAGCATCGCCACAGCCGATTGACCGGCGGCAGCGGCAGAGCGCAGCAGCTGCACTTCGTGCGGAGCGACCGACGGCAATTCGTCGAGGATCCGCATCGCCGTCGTCACGCGTGCGCGGTCGAGCAGCGTGACGGCCAATCCTGCCTCGACGGCGGCAGCCACCACGCTGGCCGAAGGACTGCTCACAACCACTCGCCAATGCCTTCCCGCCCCGCTCAATGCATCGATCATAGCCTCTCGGTAAGGGCAATCGGCGGCATGCAACGCCAATGGTATCGGTTGGGCCATATCCAGCGCCAACCGGCGGCCGCCAACCCAAACCGGCGCAGTCACCGCAAGCGGCATCTGGCGCAGTCCCCCCATCGGCAGCACCGCCAACGCCAGCTGTAGCCGGTTGCGTCCGATCTGTTCAACCAACGCCTGGCTGGCGGCCGTAGACACCTCCAGCATCACCGCAGGAAAACGGGTGGCAAACGCCGGCAGCACATCGCGCATGACATGTGATGCGTATTCATCAGGCACTCCCAGCTTGATGTGCCCACTCAGCGGTGCGCCCTGCAGCTCACGCAGAATATCGTCGTGGGCATTCAACAGCCCGAGCGTCGAGGCCAGCAGTTTGTCGCCTAAGGGCGTCAACACGACGGACTGATTGTCGCGCTCCAGCAAGCGGCCGCCCACGACCTGTTCCAGACGCTGAATATGAACGCTCACCGCGGCTGGGCTGCGATGAACAAAGGCCGCCGCCGCACGAAATTGCCCCAAACGGGCGATGGCGTGAAAAGTGCGCAAAAGATTAATGTCCAGGGTTGGCCGCATGGTTTAACTCCATTAAACAACTGAACGAAAATTATTCGATTTATTAAATTATAGCGGCTCACTACCCTTGGGGAAAAAGGAGAAGATCACCATGCCCCTGTCAGAATTTCGTCCACCTGCCTGCCGCGATAAGGTGGGCGACAAAGCCGCCGTCTGGTTGCCGGCCGCGGAAGTCCTGCTGATCGTCGCCTGGAGCTCGGGCTTTGTCGGCATCCGTTTCGCCGCCGATTACGCGCCGGTGTTGCTGGTGGCGTTCTGGCGCTGTGTCGTGGTCGCTTTACTGCTGATGCCGTTTAGCCTTCACGCCATCAGGCGCTCCTCGCCGCAGTCGGTAGCCGCTCACGCCGGGATCGGACTGCTCGCCATGACCGGATACCTGACCGGCGTCAGTAAAGGCATCGAGTACGGCGTGCCGACCGGGTTGGCCGCGCTCATCGCCGATTTGCTCCCTCTCGGCACCGCACTCTTGAACATGCTGTTTCAACGCCGGCAGCCCGATGGCCGCGTCTGGCTCGGCCTGGCATTAGGCTCCCTCGGGGTAATATTGGCGACGGGCGGTGCTATTTCCTGGGGAAGTGCGCCATTGTGGAGCTACCTGTTGCCGCTGGCGGGGATGCTGTCACTGGCACTGGCGACGCTGTGGCAGCAACGGCTGCCGCAGGCGCAAGCGGTGAGCCTGCCCGCCAGGTTGGGGATACAAAGCGCGATTTCAGCGCTGGCTTTTGCCCCACTGGCAGGCGCAGAAAGCCCGCTGCTGCCAACCATGACGACAGGGTTGGTTATCGGCGTGCTTTGGACCGCGCTTTTGGCCACCCTGGCCGGTTACGGTTTGTATTGGTTCTGCCTTAGGCATACCTCTGCATTGCGTGTGACGAGCCTGCTGTTCCTCAGCCCCTTCGTCACCTTCTGCTGGGCAGGGTTAATGTTCGATGAGCCCCTTTCCTGGCCCATGCTGCTGGGCGCAGCAACGGCGGGGAGCGGCTTGTGGCTGCTTATCCGCCCCCCGATGAGGGGCCGGACTGAACGCGCTGAAATGAATAATGGCAGATAAGGTTAACGGAGATGCCGGCTACACGTTGCCGGCACCGTTACACGACGAGTTTTCCCCGTACCACCACCTTGCCCGGTTTTATCTCGGGATCGGCAATACGGCGGATCGCCAGATTCAACGCTTGCCAGGCGATCTCTTGCAAGTCGTGTGACACACAGGGGAAATGGAAACCGTAGATCTCGGCATGTGAAACCTCATCGATGCTGAACAACGACACGTCCTGCATCAACGGCAACCGATGTTCGATACAGGCCTTGATGATGCCCAGCGAGATCTGGTTATTGCAGCCGACGAAAAAATCGGGGGCGGGGTTATTGGCCAGCCAGCGGCTCGTCTCTTGCCAGGCGACATCCATAAAGAAATCGGCATACCGCACGTCGAGCGAAGCCACCTTCCCTTGCAATGCCGCCTGCAAGCCAGTGACCCTGTCACGCGCAACGTTGGAATTCTCCGGCCCGGAGATCACCACCACCCGCTGCGCCTGCTGTTCCAGAAGCCAACGCCCCGCCTGAAGGCCGCAATCCAGATTATCAATATACACCCCGCTGCAGTGGTGACTCTCCAATTCCCGATCGATCAACACCACCGGTATATTGAGCGTTTCCAGACGTTTGAGGTAGGAAGGGCGGTACAGATGATCGTTGGAAATGACAGAGAGAATAATCGCATCGACGTTGTAGCCAATGAGTTTGTCGATGATCCTGTCTTCGCTTTCCTGAGACTCATAGGAGTCGAACACCAGCGTGTCGTACCCCATCTTTTGCGCTTCAAGCGTCATCAGACGCGTCAGGCCGCCAAAAAATGGGTTGGCCATGTCGGGGTTGACGATGCCAATGGTTCTGCTGCTTTTCGCCCGCAGATTGCGCGCCGCGGCATTGACCACGTAACCGAGTTCGGCGGCGGTCTCCCGAATTCTCCTCAACGTTTCCGGATGAACCTTGTCCGGCTGTGAAAATGCCCGCGAAGCGGTTATTTTGCTGACGTTCGCCTGTGCGGCGACGCTAGCCAGCGTCGCTTTCCGTCCTCGACCCACGGCCAAATGCAGCTCCTTAGCTTTAAGATATCATTTTGTATCATTCCCGGCATCATGACAGAACTTTGTTCTTGGCGCTAATGGTTTACGCCGGCAAGACGGTTAATTCGCGGATCGGTAAAAATATCCAGCTCGTCACGGCTCTCGGAAGAGAACTCGGACACCACCGCGCCCTGCTTCCCCGCCTGAAACCAGTGACGGGTATTGGGCGCAATGGTGTATTGTTCCCCCGGCCGCAAGAGGATATAGCGATGACAGGTATACCACTGCTCCGCGCCCTCCGGCACCCGGCATACCGGTTGGCCGCCGCGATCGTTGGGCGCCAGGTTTTCATCATCGACAAACAAAAACACCTCTCCCCAACGGCAACGGAACGTCTCTTGCTTGCCGGGCGTGCCGGCAAAGGGAGGGTGTAAATGTTCCGGGCAAGTCTGCCCAGGAAACAGCACCAGCTCTTTCGCGCAATACCGAGGTGAGTTGACGTAGGTCAGCAGCTGCAATCCGGACACGGGATAGTCGGCCAGACCAAACGTCGCAATTTCAATGCGTTGCTGTTCTTCTTCGGTCAAGATAATGTCCGCCTGGCGCAAATACTCCAGCGTAGCGGCTCTGGCGCTTTGTTGTTTGTTCATCATTCCCCCGGCAAAGTAACGGTATCGATATCAACAGGCCGATATTAAAACCGTCATTGCCACGCCGATTTTGTGACCACCGTCGCTATATTGAATAACAACCCGCCAGCAAAATTAACTCTCGTCGAGTAATTCCAACATTGATCACAGTTTAACCACCCGCATTAGCTCACTATCGCCGCACTGGAATGATACCGTTACCATAAAAATGATTCACCAGGAGGCAATATGAAAGCATTAGTGCTGGCCAAAGCGGGGGAAATCGCTATCGAGGATGTCCAACTGGCCGAAACGCTGGGGCCCGACGATGTACAGATAAAAATTCATTCCGTGGGCATCTGCGGCAGCGATGTGCACTATTACCAGCATGGCCGCATTGGCCCGTTTGTGGTCAAAGCCCCGATGGTGCTCGGCCATGAGGCCGCCGGCGTGGTGCTCGCGACAGGTGAAAACGTCACTCACCTCAGCGTCGGCGATCGCGTTTGCATGGAGCCCGGCATTCCCGACCTCAACTCGGCGCAGACGCGCGCCGGGATTTACAACCTGGACCCCGCCGTTCGCTTCTGGGCGACGCCGCCGGTGCACGGCTGTTTGCGCGAAACCGTCATCCACCCCGCCGCATTCACGTTCAAACTGCCGGACAACGTCAGTTTCGCTGAAGGCGCCATGGTTGAACCCCTGGCCATCGGCATGCAAGCGGCCACCAAAGCCGGGATCAAACCCGGCGATATCGCGCTGGTGATCGGCGCTGGGCCGATCGGCGTGGTCACCGCCCTCGCGGCGCTGGCGGGTGGCTGCTCGGACGTCATTATCTGCGACCTGTTTGACGAGAAACTCGCCGTGGCGGCCAGCTATGAAGGGCTGCACGCCGTCAATATCAAAACCGGCGACCTGGCGGGTAAAGTGGCTGCGTTCACCAGCGGCAATGGCGTCGATATCGTGTTTGAATGCAGCGGCGCAAAACCGGCTATCGCTACGCTGGCCGAACATGCGGCGCCAGGGGCGACCGCCGTGCTGGTCGGCATGCCGATCGACGCCGCGCCGATGGATATCGTCGCCGCGCAGGCCAAGGAAATCACCTTCAAGACCATTTTCCGCTACGCCAACATGTATCCGCGCACGCTGCGGCTGTTGAGCAGCGGCAAATTGCGCGTCCAACCGTTGATAAGCCAAACCTACAAATTCTCCGACAGCGTGGCCGCCTTCGAGCGCGCGGCGGCGGGACATGCCTCGGACATCAAAATCATGCTGGAAATGGAGTGATCCTATGGCGCTCTATGCTGGCATAGACTGCGGTACGCAAGGCACGAAAGTCGTGATTGTCGACAGCACACAGGGCGTGATCCTCGGTGAGGGCAGCGCCCCTCACCGCCTCATCAGCCAAGCCAATGGCCGGCGCGAACAAGAGGCCGACTGGTGGATTGAGGCGTTGGTCACCGCGTTTCATCAAGCCGTGACTAACGCCGGTATTGATGCCGGGGAAATTAACGCTCTCGGGGTCTCGGGCCAACAGCATGGATTTGTGCCGCTGGACGCAGATGGCAACGTGCTGCACAGCGTCAAGCTGTGGTGCGATACCGAAACCGCGGAGGAAAACGAACTGCTGCTGCAGCGGCTCGGCGGCGCCAAGGGCTCGCTGGACAAGCTCGGCTTGCGGCTCGCCACCGGTTATACCGCGTCAAAAATCCTTTGGTTCAAGACGCACCATCCGGCGCTCTGGGCAAAACTGCACACCGTGCTGCTGCCGCATGATTATTTGAACTTCTGGCTGACCGGGGAGCGTGTAGCGGAATATGGCGATGCTTCCGGCACCGGGCTGTTCGATGTGCGCGCCCGTAGCTGGAGTCAAGCCGCCGTCAATCTGATCGATGACAGCGGCCGTTTATGGCATGCCCTGCCGCCGCTCAAAAGCGCGGAATGCTGCATCGGCACGGTGCGCCCCTTCGCGGCGGAAAAGCTCGGCCTTGGCCCGGCAGTTCGGGTCTCGACCGGCGGCGGCGACAACATGATGGCGGCCATCGGTTCCGGCAACATCGAGGCCGGCACCGTTACCCTAAGCCTGGGCACCTCCGGCACGCTATTCGCCTGGTCCGCCGCGCCCGTCGTGGCGGAATCCGACATGATTGCCGGTTTCTGCTCCAGCACCAACGGGTGGCTGCCCTTGATATGCACCATGAATGTCACCTCGGCCACCACGGCCATGCAGACGCTGCTGGACGAAGATCTTGACGGCTTTAACCGCTTATTGGCGCAGGCGGCGCCGGGTGCCGGCGGCGTCGAGATGCTGCCGTTCTTCAACGGCGAACGCGTTCCCCCGCTGCCCCACGCGCGCGCCAGCCTGCATAACCTCGATAGCGACAATTTTACTCGCGCCAATCTCTGCCTGGCGGTGGTTGAAAGCGCCACCTACGGCCTGCGCTATGGCATCGAGCTGTTTCGCCGCCAGGGCATCGAAACGCGCGAGATCCGCCTCACCGGCGGCGGCGCCCGCAGCGTCGCCTGGCGACAAATCGTCGCGGACGTGATGGGGTGCCCGGTGGTCTGCCTGAATGTCAAAGAGACCGCCGCGCTGGGCGGCGCCATTCAAGCGATGTGGGCGACGTCGTTGGCCGATCGCCCGCACCAGAACGCCACCGGGCTCTTGGCAGAACTGTGCCAACGCTTCGTTTCCCTGGATGAAGCCACGCGCACGACGCCAAACGCCGACAGGCAAACGCAATACGAGACGCTTTATCAACGGTACCTGCAGCGTTTGCAGCGGACATACCCGGAGGTTCAATCGTGACGCGAGATCCCCATACGCAAGCCCCTGCCTACCTGCTGGAAGTCAGCGGCGTCAGGAAAGCCTTTGGCCCGGTCGTGGCGCTCAAGAACGCCGAGTTTTGCCTGCGGCGCGGATCCATCCATGCCCTGTGCGGCGGCAACGGCGCGGGGAAATCCACCTTTCTCAGCATTCTGATGGGCTTTATTCAACCCGATGGCGGCGACATTTTTATCAATGGCCAACGCTGTGAATTTCATCATCCCCGGGAAGCCCTCAATGCCGGCATCGCCATCGTGCAGCAGGAGCTGAGCGCGATCCCGGACCTGACGGTGGCAGAAAACATTTGGCTGGGCCGCGAGCCGAGACGCCTGGGTTTCGTCGACTTTGCGACGCTCAACCAACGCACCACCCGTCTGCTCGAGGAACTTGATTTCAAGATCGACGCCCGAGAAAAAAGCGCAACCTGAGCGTCGCCGAGCAGCAACTGGTCGAGATCGCCAAAGCGCTGTCGCACGCCAATGCCGACATCATCATCATGGATGAACCCACCTCGGCGATTGGCGAAGAGGATGCGCAAAAAATCTTTCAGACGCTTCAGCAACTGGCGGCGAAAGGTAAAGGCATTATCTACGTCTCCCACCGTTTGTCCGAGATATTCCAAATCGCGGACAGCTACACCATTTTCCGCGATGGCGCCTATATCCATGAAGGCTATATCGCCGACATTACCCGCGAGCAGTTGATCGAACACATTATCGGCGGCGAGTACGACAGCGAGTTCGCCAAGTTCAATCAACCCGGCGAAGAGGTCTTGCTGGAGGTCAACGGCCTGTGTTGGCGCAGCAAGATAAAGGATATCAGCCTGCAGCTTAAGCACGGTGAGATCCTGGGCATCTACGGCCTGGTGGGATCGGGCCGCAGCGAGTTTCTCGATCTTATCTTCGGCATTCAGCATGCCGACGCCGGCACGATTCGCTTGGGCGACAAGACGCTGAACCGCCATTCCCCGCGAGAGGCCATCGATAGCGGCATTGCCTACGTGACGGAAGATCGCAAGGAAACCGGCCTGGTGCTGTGCCGTTCCGTCAGTGAAAACATCAATATCGCCTCTTTTGCCGGCATCAGCCGAATGGGGTTCGTCAGCGAGAAACGGGAGCAGGCGCGAACCCGCGACATGATCCAGCGCTTTAACGTTAAAACCCACGATGGCGAACAGCCCGTGGGCAACCTGAGCGGCGGCAACCAGCAAAAAGTGGTGCTGGGCCGCTGGGCGCTGCTGGATCCGGAGGTTTTGCTGCTCGACGAACCGACGCGCGGTATCGACGTCGGCGCCAAGAAAGAGATCTATCGATTTATGTCGGAGTTCGCCTTGCAAAACAAAGGGATCATCATGGTTTCCTCCGAGCTTTCGGAAATTATCGGCATGAGCGATCGCATCCTGGTGTTTCGTGACGGGCAGTTGGCCGGCGAGCTTTCGGCAGCCGATGCGACTCAGGCAGCACTGATGAAACTTGCGGTTTAACAGAGAGAGAAAAACAAATGAGCAGCGCCCACTCCTTATCACCAGGAATGTCATTTTTCACCCGCAATAAGCGCCGTATGCACAAATACGGCATTATCATCGCCTTCTTCGCGCTGTGCCTGATCGTGGCGCTGATTGGCGAATATCAGGTCGCCCAGGGGGCCTGGAGCAGCAATTATTTTCTCAGCAATGAAAACACCCTGATCGTACTGCGCCAGGTCTCGATCAACGGCATTCTGGCGATAGGCATGACCTTCGTCATCATCACGGCAGGCGTCGATCTCTCCGTCGGCTCGGTGCTGGCGTTAAGCGGCATCGTCGCCGCCCGCTTCGCCACCAACAATAGCGGATTGGCTATCGGCGATACCGCGACCGCCGTTATGGCGCCGCTGATCGTGGCGCTGGGGATCGGCATCGTCTGCGGCCTGGTGAACGGCACCGTGTTGGCTCGCTACCGGCTGCAGCCGTTTATCGTCACCATGGGCATGCTCTCCGCGGCGCGCGGGTTAACCATGTTGACCACCAACGGCAATCCGGTATCGCAATTGAACAGCGATTTCCGCTGGTTAGGCAATGGCTACCTCGGCGGCGTTCCGGTGCCGGTCATCATCTTCATCGTGCTATTCGCCCTCGCCTGGCTCGTGCTGAATAAAACCCTCTTCGGGCGCTACATCTACGCCGTCGGCGGCAACCCGAAAAGCGCGCGCACCTCGGGAATTAACGTCACGCGCATCAAAATACTGGTGTATACGCTGTGCGGCGCGCTGGCCGGCATCGCCGGCCTGATCCTCACCGCGCGCACCGGTTCGGCGCAAACCAACGCCGGCGCTGGGTATGAGCTGGACGCCATCGCGGCGGTGGTGATCGGCGGCACCAGCATGGCCGGCGGCGTCGGTACGCTGGTCGGCACCTTCTTCGGCGTGCTGATTATCGGGGTGATGAATAACGGCCTCGATCTGCTCGGCGTGCAATCGTATTACCAACAAATTATCAAAGGCGCATTGATCGTTCTTGCCGTCTTGCTCGACCCATCGCGTAAGCAACAGCGCGATTAATAACATCAGACCCAACTCTACCAGGAGAAAACCATGAATAAGACCAAGATAGCGTTGTTTGCCTCTGCCATGCTGTTCGGCAGCCTGTCGGCGGCTCAGGCCGCCCCGGTTAAAATCGCGGTATTGATGTACGGCAACAAAGCCGAGTTCGTGCAATTGATGGAAAGGTTCGGGAAAGAACACCCGGCGGTGAAAAGCGGCGAAGCGGTGCTGACCTTCTACGATGGGCGTTATGATGCATCGGTGCAAAACGATCAGGCCGCCACCGCTATCCAAACGCGCGCCGATGCCATTATCGTCAACCCGATGGATTTTGAGGCCAATATCGATATCGTCACTAATGCCAACGAAGCCAAAATCCCGGTGGTGGTCACCAACGCGCGCCTGAACACGGACGCGATGACGTCTGAAGTGGTGTCTAATGACGAGCTGGGCGGGTATCTGGAAGCCAAAGCCGTACTGGACAAACTCGACTGCAAGAACCAGAAGGTGAACGTGGTGATTATCGAAGGCCCGAAAGGCGGCAGCGGCGAGATCCAGCGCGGCAAAGGCAATGATAAAGCGATTGCCGAGTGCGGCGCCGGCCAGGTGACCGTGCTTGAACGTAAAACGGCCAACTGGTCACGCGCTGAAGCGCAGCCGCTGATGGAAAACTGGCTGCAGAAACACCGGGGCAAAATCAACGGCGTGATTGGCCAGAACGACGAGATGGCGCTGGGCGCCATCGAAGCGATTAAAGGGGCCGGCCTGAACGTGAAAGACTTTGCCATTGCGGGCGTCGACGGCGTTTCCGACGCGATTCATGCGGTGCAGGCCGGTGAAATGGTCTCTATCCTGCAAGATGCCAAAGGCCAGATGCAGGGTTCCATCGACGTCGCGCTGCGCGCCGTGAAAGGGGAACGTTATCAACCACAGTCGGATATCTGGAAACAGTACGCCAAAGATCTGAAATGGGAGGGCGGCACGCAGAAGCATTATTATATTCCGTGGACCGTCGTCACCGCAGAGAATGCCCAGCAACTGTTGGACGCGCGCAAGTAATGTCCGGCGCCCCCTGCCCTCAGGGGGCCTTTGCTCCGAAGCTTGCCGCAGGCAAAAAAAAAGCCAGCACGGAGGGGCTGGCTAAAAAGTTCTTCGAGGGAATATCTTGTGCGATAAACATACGCCTTTCGCCGCACGCTTTACTAGCTATCAGTGCGATAGGCGCTGCCCGTTAAAATCAACGCCTGCATATCGGCGAACATCGTTTCCCATTCCGCCTGGCCGATATCCATCAAACCGAAATAACGCAGCATAAAGGCGCCTTCGGTGGCCAGAAACGCCAGCCGCGCGCGCTTACCCTCTTCGGTAGTCAAATCCAGCCCGGCGATGCGGCTGCGGTACCATTCGCGCGTGCTCGCCAGATGCTCCGGCGTTTGAATCAGCGTCGCCATCAACCCGGCGGCCTTGGCGCTGGCGGTCTGATCCGAACTTTGCGTCGCCAGCATATGCGCCCGCACGCCGGTCTGCGGCGAAGGATCGTCGCCGGCGATCTCCGCGAACAGCGTTTCATAGGCGCTGCCCCAGCGATCGAACATCGCGTCGATCAGGGCGTCTTTGCTGCCGAAGCAATACTGCACCCCGCCCTTGGAGATCCCCATCGCTTTGGCGACGGCGTCGATGGTCAAACCGGCGGCGCCCTGGGTGGCGACAATCTCTTCGGCGGTGTCCAAAACCTTGTCGCGATCGATGCTGCGTTGACGTCCCATTAAGAAACCCTTCTTTTCAATACGAACGTATGGATATATATTATCACCAGTATACCACCCGGCATCGCCGGAGGGTTACCGCAATGGCGGCGCCTTCGCGCCGCCCACGTAAACTGGATTATGACTTATGTACGCCAAGAACCGCTGGTTGATCCTGACGATGGTCGCCAGCGCCCTTTTCCTGATTGTTATCGACATGACGGTGCTCTATACCGCTCTGCCACGTTTAACCCAGGCGCTGGACGCCAGCGCCTCGCAAAAACTCTGGATCGTCAACGCCTACCCGCTGGTGGTCGCCGGGCTGCTGCCCGGCGCCGGCATGCTGAGCGATCGCGTCGGCCATAAGCGGCTGTTTCTCGCCGGGCTGCCGGTGTTTGCCGTCGCTTCGCTGTGCGCCGCCTTTTCGCCAACCGCCGAATGGCTGATCGCCGCACGGGTGTTCCTCGCCGTTGGCGCGGCAATGATGATGCCCGCCACGCTGTCCATCGTGCGCCACGTCTTTACCGACGAACGCGAACGCGCGCTGGCGATCGGCATCTGGGCCTCGGTGGCCTCGGGCGGCGCGGCCATCGGCCCGGTGGTCGGCGGCCTGCTGCTGGAGTATTTCTGGTGGGGATCGGTGTTCCTGATCAACGTACCGGTGGTGTTGCTGGTCTGGCCGCTGGCGTGGAAACTGATCCCCCGCTGCGGCGGCGATAACCCACGTCCCGCCGATATCGTCGGCTCGGTGCAGATCATGATCGGTCTGGTCGGCGCTATCTATGCGCTGAAGGAACTGAGTAAGCCGGCGCCTGACGTCAGCGCGTTGCTCGCAGCGGCCCTGATCGGCATCCTGTTCCTGGCGCTGTTCGTGCGTCGCCAGCAGCGCAGCGCCCACCCGATGATCGATTTCTCCCTGTTTCGCAACCGGCTGTTCGCCGGCGGCATCGGCGTGGCGCTGCTGTCGATGGTGGCCCTGATCGGCGTCGAGCTGGTGCTCAGCCAGCGATTGCAACTGGTGCTCGGCCTCAGTCCGCTGCAGGCGGCGCTGTTTATTTTGCCGATTCCGCTGGCCTCGGCGCTGGCGGGGCCGATGGCCGGTTTACTGTTGCCGCGCTATGGCGAACGCAGCATCATCCTCGGCGGTTTCGCCCTGACCGCCTTCGGCATCGCCGCCCTCGCCCTGTTGTATCAAAGCAGCATGGCGCTGCAGCTGGTGAGCCTGGCGTTGGTGGGCTTTGGTCTCGGCGGCGTGATCACCGCCGCGTCCACCGCCATCATGCTGAACGCGCCGGAGGAGAAATCCGGTATGGCGGCCTCTATCGAAGACGTCTCCTACGAGCTGGGCGGCGTACTGGGCGTGACGTTGCTCGGCGGGCTGATGACGGCGGTCTACAGCCATAGTCTGGCGCTGCCGGCGGAGCTGCCGGTCAGCGAGTTGGCCTACGACAGCATCGACGAGGCGTTGCGCCTGGCGGCCGGGATGGCGGCCGATCGCGCGCAGCAGCTGACGCAGTTGGCGCGTTTGGCCTTCGATCGCGCGTTTATCATGGTACTGATCGCCGCCGCGCTGTTAATGGCGCTGGGCGCCGGCGTGGTAAAACTGGCGCTGCGCAAGTAACCGATAAAAGCGGCTTTTTTCGCCTGCGGATCCTGCGTAAACTGATTCGGCAATTTGCTCGACGGATTTATCGTCATCGGTTTGAGCGATGGCAATGATGCCTGTTATCGTGTTTAACCCTGCGATAAATCCGGTTACTGTAACAGCTATGGAAATTGATTCTGTCTACCCTTGGAACGAATAATCAGGAGAAGATTATTATGGCAACGGCGAAGAAAGCAGCGAAAACCCATATCGGCCTCGACAGTAAACAATCGGCAAAACTCGCCGAAGCGCTAAATGCGCTGTTGGCGAATTATCAGGTGCTGTATATGAATGTGCGCGGCTATCACTGGAATATTACCGGCCCGCAATTCTTTGAGCTGCACGCGAAATTCGAAGAAACTTACAACGATCTGCTGACCAAGGTGGATGAGCTGGCGGAACGCATTCTGACGCTGGGCTCGCAGCCGCGCCACGCTTACAGCGACTATATGAAAACCGCCGATATCAAGGAACACACCAATGTGACCGATGATAAGGGCACGCTGCGCGGCCTGTTGGAAGGGTATTCAATCTTGCTGCAACAGCAGCGTGAACTGCTGACGGTCGCGGCGGACGCCGGCGACGAAGGCACCGCGTCGCTGATGAGCGATTACATCAAAGAGCAGGAAAAACAGGTCTGGATGCTCAACGCCTACCTCGGCAAATAAACCCAGGCGCCATAACAAAACAGTCCCTCACGGGACTGTTTTCGTTTTACCACTCGCAGGATACCGCAAACAGCAGCGCGCGCCGATGCTGATCGTCCAGGCGACGGCGCACCCGGATAATATGGCGATTGCTGCAAGACTGGCGCTCCAGCCAACGATGCCGACGGCGTTGGCTCTGCCGCAACATTCGCCAACGGCCCACTTCATTTCTACTGCGTCTCATAATTCCGTCACTCGTTCGTCTAATGCCAACCGCGGGCATTATAGCCCTTTCAGCCCGCGATCCAAGTCGCCGTTATCGGCGACATCGCAGGCGCCGCGCCGCTAAAAGCCGCCCTTTCGGTTTCGGCAAGTGCCTTAACTTCATCATATTTATGTAACATAAGCGCCGATAAAAGGTTTCGCCTTGACCGATCTGTGCGTACACTCATCATTGGTGGTTTGCGAACGGGATTTTTCGCCTTTATGACAACATTTTATACCGTAATCAGTTGGCTCATGGTGTTCGGCTACTGGCTGCTGATCGCCGG
Organism: Serratia sp. ME47; assembly: GCF_903970925.1. Classification (NCBI taxonomy): domain Bacteria; kingdom Pseudomonadati; phylum Pseudomonadota; class Gammaproteobacteria; order Enterobacterales; family Yersiniaceae; genus Serratia; species Serratia sp. ME47. The sequence goes on from NZ_CAJCKE010000001.1 coordinate 25,460, forward strand.
CGTGACGATGCGCATTTTGATGAAACGCCGTGCGGTTCCCTCTGCCATGGCCTGGTTGCTGGTTATCTATATTCTGCCGCTGTTCGGCATCGTCGCCTATTTATCGTTCGGCGAGCTGCATCTGGGCAAGCGCCGGGCCGAGCGCGCCAAGGCCATGTGGCCGTCGACCGCGCGCTGGCTGAAAGAGCTGAAAGAGAGTCGCCGCATCTTCGCCACCGAATACAGTAAAGTCGCCGAACCGCTGTTCCAGCTGTGCAACCGCCGCCAGGACATCGACGGCGTCAAGGGCAACCAGCTGCAGTTGCTCACCACCACCGACGACACGCTGAAAGCGCTGATCCGCGACATCGAGCTGGCGCGCCACAACATCGAAATGGTGTTCTATATCTGGCAGCCCGGCGGCCTGGTCGATCAGGTGGCCGAATCGCTGATGGCCGCCGCGCGGCGCGGCGTACACTGCCGTCTGATGCTGGACTCCGCCGGCAGCCTGCAATTTTTCCGCAGCCCCTACCCGGCGATGATGCGCAACGCCGGCATCGAAGTGGTCGAAGCGCTGAAGGTCAACCTGCTGCGCGTATTCCTGCGCCGCATGGATCTGCGTCAGCACCGCAAGGTGGTGCTGATCGACAACTACATCGCCTATACCGGCAGCATGAACATGGTCGATCCACGCTATTTCAAACAGGATGCGGGCGTCGGTCAATGGATCGATCTGATGGCGCGCATGGAAGGCCCGGTGGCCACCACCATGGGCATCGTCTATGCCTGCGACTGGGAAATTGAAACCGGCAAGCGCATTTTGCCGCCGCCGCCGGACGTCAACATCATGCCGTTCGAGCAGGAAAGCGGCCACACCATTCAGGTGATCGCCTCCGGCCCCGGCTTCCCCGAGGAAATGATCCACCAGGCGCTGCTGACCGCGGTTTATTCCGCGCGCGAACAGCTGATCATGACCACGCCGTACTTCGTGCCGAGCGACGATCTGCTGCACGCCATCTGCACCGCCGCTCTGCGCGGCGTCGAGGTCAGCATCATCGTGCCGCGCGACAACGATTCGATGATGGTGCGCTGGGCCAGCCGGGCGTTCTTCTCCGAGCTGCTGGAAGCCGGCGTGAAAATCTATCAGTTCGAAGGCGGCCTGCTGCATACCAAGAGCGTGCTGGTCGACGGCCAGCTCAGCCTGGTCGGCACCGTCAATCTGGATATGCGCAGCCTGTGGCTGAATTTCGAAATCACCCTGGTGATCGACGACGACGGCTTCGGCAGCGATCTGGCCTGCGTGCAGGAAGATTACATCGCTCGCTCCAAGCTGCTGAACGCCAAAGAGTGGCTGAAGCGGCCGTTCTGGCACCGCCTGGTCGAGCGCCTGTTCTACTTTTTCAGCCCGTTGCTGTAAAAGCCGCGGCGAGCGTGCTTTAATAGCGCCAAATCATTTGTTATCAGGATTTTTTTATGGATTTGAATAACCGCCTTACCGAAGACGAAACGCTGGAACAGGCCTACGACATCTTCCTCGAATTGGCCGGCGACAATCTGGATCCGGCGGATATTCTGCTGTTCAATCTGCAGTTTGAAGAGCGCGGCGGCGCAGAACTGTACGACCCCTCCGAAGACTGGAGCGAGCACGTGGATTACGACCTGAACCCGGACTTCTTCGCCGAAGTGGTGATCGGTCTGGCGGACAGCGACGGCGAGCCGATCAACGACGTGTTCGCCCGCGTGCTGATCTGCCGCGAGAAAGACCACAAGCTGTGCCACATTCTGTGGAAAGAGTGATTCACTGCTAACGTTTCGGATAAAAAAAGCCCCGCTGAATAAGCGGGGCTTTTTGTTGCCGGCTAGCGGCGCATTACAGCGGATCGACCTTCAGGCACGAAACCGCATGGCGGAAACTGCCCTCCAGCAGCGGGCGCGTCTTGGCGCACTCCGGCCCGGCGATCGGGCAGCGGGTGCGGAACACGCAGCCGGACGGCGGGTTGATCGGCGAAGGCAGCTCCCCTTCCAACAGCTGGATCTGCTTTTCCTTCTCCTTGTCCGGATCCGGAATAGGCACCGCCGACATCAGCGCCTTGGTGTAAGGGTGCTGCGGATTGTGGTACACCTCGTCATAGGTGCCCAGCTCCACCGCATGGCCCAGATACATCACCAGCACGCGATCGGAAATGTGCTTCACCACCGCCAAATCGTGGGCGATAAAGATCAATGACAGCCCCATTTCGCGCTGCAGCTGCTGCAGCAGGTTCACCACCTGCGCCTGAATCGACACGTCCAACGCGGAGACCGGCTCGTCGCAGATCACCAGCTTCGGTTCGAGGATCAGCGCGCGCGCGATGCCGATACGCTGGCACTGGCCGCCGGAGAACTCGTGCGGATAACGGTTGATCAGATTAGGCAGCAGGCCGACCTTCAGCATCATCGCCTTGACCTTGTCCTTCACTTCCTGACGCGGCATTTTCGGGTAGTAGGTGCGCAGCGGCTCGGCGATGATTTCGCCGATGGTCATGCGCGGGTTGAGCGAAGCCAGCGGATCCTGGAAGATCATCTGGATATCGCTGCGGGTTTTGCGCCAGTCGGCGTCGCTCATGCCCAGCAGATCTTTACCCAGCCAGGCGACGCGCCCGCTGGTGGCCTTCACCAGGCCGATGATGGCGCGCGCGAAGGTGGATTTGCCGCAGCCGGATTCGCCGACCACGCCCAGGGTTTCCCCTTCGAACAGCCGCAGCGTAACGCCGTCGACCGCCTTCAGGGTTTTCGGCGGCTGCCAGAACCACTGCTTGTCGTCATGAATGTCGAAATGCACTTTCAGATCGGCCACTTCGAGCAGCACTTTCTTGTCGGTTACCGCTGTCATACCAACGCCTCCACCGGTTTAAAGCAGGCGCGCAGGCGCCCTTCCCCAAATTGCTCCAACGGTGGAGCGCTCGCGCACTGTTCCATGGCGTACGGGCAGCGCGGCTGGAACGGGCAGCCTTTCGGCAACCGCAGCAGGTTCGGCGGGTTGCCGGGAATGGTCAGCAACGCCTCGCCTTCGGCGTCGAGACGCGGCACCGCGTTCAACAGACCGATGGAGTACGGGTGGCTCGGCTGGTAGAACACCTCGCGCGCGCTGCCGTATTCCATGGTACGCCCGGCGTACATCACCAGCACCTTGTTGCAGATGCCGGCCACCACGCCCAGATCGTGGGTGATCATGATGATGGCGGTGTTGAACTCGCGTTTCAGCTCGTTGAGCAACGTCATGATCTGCGCCTGGACGGTCACGTCCAGCGCGGTGGTCGGTTCATCGGCGATCAGCAGCTTCGGCCGGCACAGCAGCGCCATGGCGATCATCACGCGCTGGCGCATGCCGCCGGAAAACTCGTGCGGGTACATGCGCATGCGCTTGCGCGCTTCCGGCATTTTCACCGCGTCGAGCATGCGTACCGACTCTTCGAAGGCTTCGCTTTTACTCATTTTCTTATGCAGCATCAGCACTTCCATCAGCTGTTCGCCAACGCGCATATAAGGGTTCAGCGAGGTCATCGGGTCCTGGAAGATCATCGAGATTTCCTCGGCCCGCAGCTTGTTGAGCTGATTTTCCGGCAGGTTGAGGATTTCACGGCCGTTGAATTTGGCCGAGCCGCCGATGCGGCCATTGCTGGCCAGCAGCCCCATCAGGGCGAACGCGGTCTGCGATTTGCCGGAGCCGGATTCACCGACGATGCCCAGCGTTTCACCGGCGCGCAGATCGAAGTTCAGATCGTTCACCGCCGTCACGTCGCCGTCCGGGGTGGAAAACGTGACGCGCAGGTCTTTCACGTCCAGCAGCGGCGACGCTTTGACGCCAGCGGCGGTTTGCAGTTGAGGATGTTCAATGGTGCTCATGGTTGCACTCCTTAACGATCTTTCGGGTCGAGGGCGTCACGCAGGCCATCGCCGATAAAGTTGAAACAGAACAGAGTGACGACCAGGAAACCCGCCGGGAACAGCAGCAACCACGGTGAAACTTCCATTGAGTTGGCGCCGTCGCTGAGCAATGCGCCCCAGCTGCTCAACGGTTCCTGCGTGCCCAGCCCCAGGAAGCTGAGGAAGGATTCGAACAGGATCATGCTCGGCACCAGCAGCGAGGCATACACCACCACCACGCCGAGCACGTTAGGCACGATATGCCGCAGCACGATGTTGCGCGTGGAGACGCCGCACACCAGCGCCGCTTCGATGAACTCCTTGCGCTTCAGGCCAAGGGTTTGCCCGCGCACGATACGCGCCATATCCAGCCACGACACCATGCCGATCGCCACGAAGATCAGCAGGATATTCTGACCAAAGAAGGTCACCAGCAGGATAACGAAGAACATGAACGGGAAGGAGTTGAGGATCTCCAGCAGGCGCATCATCACCGAGTCGACCTTACCGCCCAGATAGCCGGACATCGCGCCGTACAGGGTGCCCACCACTACCGCCACCAGCGCGGCGGCCACGCCGACCATCAGCGAGATGCGCCCGCCGATCGCCACGCGCACCAGCAGATCACGCCCGGAGGAGTCGGTGCCGAAGTAGTGCCCCGATTCCATGCTCGGCGCGGCGGACATCATCGCCCAATCGGTATCGTCGTAGGCAAATTGCGACAGCATCGGCGCCAGCACCACAAACAGCGTGATCAGCGCCAGAATGAACAGGCTGCCGACCGCCGCGCGGTTGTGCATAAAGCGCCGACGCGCGTCTTGCCACAGGCTGCGCCTTTCCACTTCCAGCTTCTCGCTGAAGTGCTCCAGAGCTTCGCTGTTCTTTTTAGTCAACATCATTCGCGTGCTCCAGATTAATAACGGATTTTCGGATCGATGACCGCATACAGCACATCGACGATCGCGTTGAACAGAATGGTCAGAGCGCCCACCAGAATGGTCAGGCTCAGCACCAGGGAGTAGTCGCGGTTCAGCGCGCCGTTAACGAACAGCTGGCCGATCCCCGGCAGACCGTAGATGGTTTCGATCACCATCGAGCCGGTGATGATCCCGACGAACGCCGGGCCCATGTAGGACAGTACCGGCAGCAGCGCCGGCTTCAGCGCGTGGCGGAAAATGATGCGGCGCATCGGCAAACCTTTGGCGCGCGCGGTGCGAATGAAGTTGGAGTGCAACACTTCAATCATCGAGCCGCGCGTGATACGGGCGATGCTGGCGATATAGGCCAGCGACAGCGCCACCATCGGCAAGATGATGAACTTAGGCGCGCCGCCGTTCCAGCCGCCGCCCGGCAGCCATTTCAACGTAATCGCGAAGATCAGCACCAAGAGCGGCGCCACCACGAAACTGGGTATCACCACCCCGGTCATGGCGAACCCCATCACCGTATAGTCCCATTTGGTGTTTTGATTCAACGCCGCGATCACGCCGGCGCTAACGCCCAGCACCACCGCCAACAGAAACGCGGCCAGACCGAGCTTGGCGGACACCGGGAAAGAACTGGCCACCAAATCGTTGACCGAATAGTCCTTGTATTTAAAGGACGGGCCGTAGTCTCCCTGCGCAAGCTGCGCCAGATAATGACCGTACTGTTTCCAGATCGGGTCGTTCAAATGGTATTTGGCTTCGATATTCGCCATGACTTCCGGCGGTAATGCGCGTTCCCCGGTAAATGGACTGCCGGGCGCGAGGCGCATCATGAAGAATGAGATGGTAATAAGGATAAATAGTGTCGGGATCGCTTCCAACAAGCGACGAAGTATAAATTTCAGCATTGCCCTAACCCTGTGCGACAGCCTGATGACGGCTTATTATTCTCAACATGGGCCGGCGGCCTGCGCCGCCGGCTCTTACCGTATCAATGCTTGATGATGTACAGGTTTTTGTCGTACACGTTATCAAGCGGGTCTTTGCCGGTGTAGCCACCGACGTAAGGTTTCACCAAACGGGCGTTCACGTAGTAATACAGCGGAACGATGGCGGAATCTTTATCCAGCTGAACTTCCGCTTTCTGATACAGATCGGCGCGCTCGTCTTTGGTCTTCGCGGTCAACACGTTGGCCATCAGCTTGTCGAACTCGGCGCTCTTGTAGTGCGGGGTGTTACTGCTGCTGTCGGACAGCATCATGTTCAGGAACGAACTCGGTTCGTTGTAGTCGGCGCACCAGCCGGCGCGCGATACGTCATAGGTGCCCTGATGGCGGGTATCCAGGAAGGTTTTCCACTCCTGGTTCACCAGCTTCACGTCCACGCCCAGGTTTTTCTTCCAGATGGAGGCGGCGGCGATCGCCAGCTTCTTGTGCAAGTCGGAGGTGTTGTACAGCAGGGAGAAGGTCAGCGGTTTACCCGGGCCGTAGCCGGCGTCCGCCAGCAGTTTCTTCGCCACTTCGTTGCGTTTTTCCTGCGTCCAGCCGAACCACTCCGGCGGGGTCAGCTTGGCGCCGTCGGTGTATGGCGGCGTAAAGCTGTAGGCCGGCAGATCGCCCTGGTTTTTCACCTTGTTGACGATAATGTCGCGGTCCATGCCCAGCTTCAGCGCTTCACGCACGCGCGCATCGGTGAACGGCGCCTTCTGGTTGTTGATTTCGTAGTAATAGGTGCACAGATAAGGATCGACGTGCACCTCTTTCGGGATCTCTTTCTTCAGCTTCTGGAACAGTTCGATCGGCATGTTGTTGTAGGTCATGTCGATTTCACCGGTGCGGTAGCGGTTAACGTCGGTCACTTCCGACGAAATAGGCAGGAACGTCACTTTATTGATGATGGTTTTGGCGTTATCCCAGTATTCCGGGTTACGTTCCAGTACGATGCGTTCGTTGACAACCCAGTCTTTCAGTTTGTAGGCGCCGTTGCTGACGTAGTTGGCCGGCAGCGTCCACTTCTCGCCAAACTTCTCTACCGCGTCCTTATAGACCGGTTTCATGGCGTAGTGCGGGGTCATTTCAACCAGATAAGGCACCGGCTCGCTCAGGGTCACCTGGAAGGTGTGGTCGTCGATGGCCTTCACGCCCAGCGTCGACTTGTCTTTTTTACCGGCGATGATGTCATCGACATTTTCTACGTGGGCGTACTGCAGGTAGCTGGCGTAAGGCGACGCGGTTTTCGGATCCACCACGCGCTGCCAGCTGTAAACGAAATCTTGCGCCGTCACCGGCTTGCCGTTGGACCATTTGGCGTCTTTACGCAGGTGGAAGGTCCAGACTTTGAAATCCTTGTTATCCCAGCTTTCCGCGACGCCCGGCACGATGGAACCGTCCGGGCTGTTGTTCGCCAGGCCTTCCATCAGATCGCGGGTCACGTTGTTTTCCGGCACGCCCTCGATTTTATGCGGGTCAAGCGACTGCACTTCGGAACCGTTGTTTTTGACGATTTCTTGCTTGTCGGCCAGTTGCACGCCTGCAGGAACGTCGGCCGCGAAGGCGGAGGTGGTTGCTGTGATGCCGAGCGCGGCGATGACGCCGGCGGCAATGAGGGTTTTCTTCGTGATGTTGGTCATACTTATCGACTCCAGTTTTTTATTATCACAGGCTCTTCGTGGAACCTGCGTTGCCCGTAAGCGGACTCTGTTTTCCCGCCGCTGCGGAACGAATGCGGCGGCGGGCCTTCCCCATATTCCCCTGCGGTTCAGCGTGAGGAATACCCCTTTTACTGCTTGATGATGTACAGATTTTTAACGTCGGTATAGTCCAGCGGATCTTTGCCGGTGAACCCGCCTACCGTCGGTTTGATCAAACGCGCGCTGACGCGGTAATACACCGGAATCAATGCGGAGTCTTTGTCCAACTGCGTTTCCGCCTGTTGGTAGAGCGCGGCGCGCGCGGCTTCATCCGGCGCCTTCAGCGTGGCGGCCATGATGGCGTCGAACGCCGGGCTCTTGTAAAACACGGTGTTGATGCTGCTGTTGGACAGCACCAGGTTCAGGAAGGCGCTCGGCTCGTTGTAATCCCCGCACCAGGTGGCGCGCGCCACGTCGTACTGCCCCTGATGGCGGCTTTCCAGCGAGGTCTTCCACTCCTGGTTGCGCAGCGTGACGTCGGCGCCGAGGTTCTTCTTCCACATCGATGCGGCGGCGATCGCCTGCTGTTTGTTTTGATCGGAGGTGTTGTACAGCAGCGAGAACTTCAGCGGCTTGGCGGCGCTGTAACCCGCTTCCGCCAGCAGTTTTTTGGCTTCGGCGTTGCGTTGCTCCTGGCTCCAGCCGGCCCACGCGGGCTGCGTGAAGTTGGCGCCTTCGGTGAAGGTCGGCGTGAAGCTGTAGGCCGGGATCTGCCCCTGGCCCATGATTTTGTTGGCGATAATGTCGCGATCCAGCGTCATCTTCACCGCCGCACGCACCCGCGGATCGGTGAACGGCGCCCGCTGGTTATTGAGTTCGTAATAGAAAGTGCACAGATAAGGGTTAACGTGCAGTTGCTCGGGCACTTCGCGCTTCATTTTGACGTACAGGTACGGCGGAATGGCGCTGTTGGTGATATCGATCTCGCCGCTGCGGAAGCGATTGACGTCGCTGACTTCAGAAGCGATCGGCAGGAAGGTCGCCTGGTTGATCACCGTCTGCTTGTTATTCCAGTAGCTCGGGCTGCGCTCCAGCACAATGCGCTCGTTCACCACCCACTCTTTCAGGCGGTAAGCGCCGTTGCCGACATAGTTAGCGGGCAGCGTCCATTTATCGCCGAATTTCTCCACCACTGCGCGTTTGACCGGTTTGAGCGACGTGTGGCTCAGCATGCTGATGAAATACGGCACCGGTTCGCTCAGGGTCACCTGCAGCGTTTGATCGTCCAGCGCCTTGACGCCGAGAGTCTGCGGGCTCTTTTTGCCGGTCAGGATGTCGTCGATATTCTCGACTTTGGTGTACTGCAGGTAACTGGCGTAGGGAGAAGCGATCTTCGGATCGGCCAGGCGCTGCCAACTGTAGACGAAGTCTTGCGCGGTGACCGGGCTGCCGTCGCTCCATACCGCGCCGGGGCGCAGGTGGAAGGTCCACTGCCGATAATCCTGGTGTTCCCAGCTCGCCGCCGCCGCCGGTACCACATGCCCGTTGGCGTCGGTGCTCACCAGCCCTTCCAGCAGGTTAAGAATGATATTGCTTTCGGGCACGCCCTCGACCTTGTGCGGATCCAATGAAGCCACTTCGCTGCCGTTGTTGATGATAATATTCTGCTGCTGCGCCAATTGGACGCCGGCCGGAACCTCTGCCGCCAAACTGCTATTTACGGCAATGACGCTCAACGCGCCGCTAATCAACAAGGTCAAAGAAGTGCGCTTCAGGGTTTGCTGCATAATCGAGGCTCCTTTTCACCGACAAGCATCGCTTATCGAAGTTTGTGAAGTGTTTATAAGAATTCTAAATAAACGGATACCAGCAAAAATCATTCCCGTTTTTATGGCGCATTTCAGTTAATTGACCACGGGAAAGTTGCTCGGAAATTAGCAGAAGCCAAATTCCATAGCCAATAAATTTTACAAAAATGTTAAGCAATTCTCTTTTATCGCACCAAGCCCGATCCAGCCCTTGTGATGAAGGGCAAAGGAAAACATGAAAACAACCTTGATTTTAAAGGAGAAAACTCAAAATTAGTTTCATTTGAAACTGTCGACGCAATCCCATTGCCGCACAAAGAAACATTCAGTTAACAAACCAGCCATTCAAAGAACAAACACCTGCCTACAGGCGGTTAATCACTAATAACACCTGGATGAAAGTGAGACAAGCCCCACAGAATGATGTGATTAATTTAACAACAGCTTTACCGTTTAACGAGGAGAAAACGCGCGGAAATGGGGAAAGAAAAGTGTCTGAAATAACGCTTAGCCTTTTTTTTAAGCAGCAACATGAGATTTATGCAACATAAGAGTGCAATGGCATAAATTTTATTCATCTTGTGCACTATAATAATGCGAACCAATAAATAATTTAACTTTTAAAATTAATTTTAGCCGCGCTCAAGGTCAGAGGCGCGGCCAAGCGAGAGCGATTACAGCAGGCCGGGGAATATCGCCTTAATGCCGGTAACGATAAATTCGATCCCGAGCGCCATCAGCAACAGGCCCATGATACGGGTAATCACGTTGATGCCGGTCTGCCCAAGCAAACGCACCAACAGCGGCGCGGCGCGGAACAATAACCAGCAGCAAAAAGCGAATAAGGCGATCGCCACCGTAAAGCCGAGCAGGCTTTGCCAATTGTGATAACGGGAACTCCACACGATGGTGGAACTGATCGCCCCCGGCCCCGCCATCAACGGCAGCGCTAACGGCACCACGCCGATGCTTTCGCGGATCGCGCTCTCCGATTTCTCCTGTTTGTTCTGCTTATCTTCACCCAGCTTGCCGCTGATCATCGACATGGCGATGGTCACCACCAAAATACCGCCAGCGATGCGGAACGAATCGATGGAGATGCCGAACATCCGCAATATCCCTTCACCCAGGAACAGCGATGTCCATAGAATGATGGCAACCGACAGGTTGGCGGTCAGGTTGGTTTTATTGCGCCCCGCTTCCGCCTGGTAACTGGTCATACTGATAAACACCGGCAAGATGCCCACCGGGTTGACCAGCGCAAACAGACCGACAAAGAACTTGATAAAGCCGGAAAGATCCAACAGAGATTGGCCCACAGATGGCTCCGCGTTAATTGCTGTAAAGGTGTGCTGACTATGCGCGCTAATGTAATGGAATTGCCGCGGGTAATCCATCCGGCCAGAGCAGCATTTTTGACTACCAGCAAGTTAGGCAACAAAACAAATGCCCTTTGTTAAAGTAATGTATGGCCTTTTGATTTTTTATGTTGAAAAAAGAGTCACCGATCACAGTTATTGAGAATCACTCTCAAAAACACCAAGCTGAAAGGTGTCAGCTTGCACTTTTCATGATTTAGATCACAAATCAACTACCCAACAGTGGGTAAGCTCTTAGTCGTAGTCAGGGAGTAGAACAAAGTAGGCCGCGGCATCGCCGGTTCCGTTCTCCTCACTGCCTGCCCCTCCGGTTGGCGTAGGGTAAAGCTCTTTAAGCAAATCAGCAGCATGCGAAGAAATAACGCGGGAAGACCCCGGTATTCTCATCACCGCTTATCCCCGTTACGACTATACTAGTGGCTCGCACGGCTTATTTACTGAAAGAGTTTAACATTATCAGGAGAGCATTATGGCTGTAACGAATGTCGCTGAACTGAACGAGCTTGTCGCACGTGTCAAAAAAGCCCAGCGCGAATATGCCAACTTCACTCAAGAGCAAGTGGATAAAATCTTCCGCGCTGCCGCCCTCGCCGCTGCTGATGCCCGTATCCCGTTGGCCAAAATGGCCGTGGAAGAATCCGGAATGGGTATCGTCGAAGACAAAGTGATCAAAAACCACTTCGCTTCCGAGTACATCTACAACGCCTATAAAGATGAAAAAACCTGTGGCATCCTGTCTGAAGATGACACTTTCGGTACCATCACCATCGCCGAACCTATCGGCCTGATTTGCGGTATCGTTCCTACCACCAACCCAACTTCTACCGCGATCTTCAAAGCGCTGATCAGCCTGAAAACCCGCAACGGCATCATCTTCTCGCCGCACCCGCGTGCGAAGAATGCCACCAACAAAGCCGCCGACATCGTGCTGCAAGCCGCTATCGCCGCCGGCGCGCCGAAAGACATCATCGGTTGGATCGACCAACCTACCGTCGAGCTGTCCAACCAGCTGATGCACCACCCTGACATCAACCTGATCCTGGCCACCGGTGGCCCGGGCATGGTGAAAGCCGCCTACAGCTCCGGCAAACCGGCAATCGGCGTAGGCGCCGGTAACACGCCGGTCGTGGTGGACGAGACCGCAGACATCAAACGCGTGGTCGCCTCTATCCTGATGTCCAAAACCTTCGACAGCGGCGTTATCTGCGCTTCCGAACAGTCGGTCATCGTCGTTGATTCTATCTATGATGCGGTACGCGAGCGCTTCGCTTCCCACGGCGGCTATCTGCTGCAGGGCAAAGAACTGAAGGCGGTGCAAGACATCATCCTGAAAAACGGCGGCCTGAACGCGGCCATCGTCGGGCAATCCGCGCCGAAAATCGCCGAGATGGCGGGCATTAAAGTGCCGGCCAACACCAAAGTGCTGATCGGCGAAGTGAAGCTGGTCGACGAGTCCGAACCTTTCGCCCATGAAAAACTGTCGCCAACGCTGGCGATGTACCGCGCCAAAGACTTCGAAGACGCCGTCGCCAAAGCCGAAAAATTGGTCGCCATGGGCGGTATCGGCCACACCTCTTGCCTGTATACCGACCAGGATAACCAAACGGCTCGCATCGCCTACTTCGGCGATAAAATGAAAACGGCTCGCATCCTGATCAACACCCCGGCTTCTCAGGGCGGTATCGGCGACCTGTATAACTTCAAACTCGCGCCTTCGCTGACGCTGGGTTGCGGTTCCTGGGGTGGTAACTCCATCTCTGAAAACGTCGGACCTAAGCACTTGATCAACAAGAAAACTGTAGCGAAGCGAGCAGAAAACATGTTGTGGCATAAACTTCCGAAATCGATCTACTTCCGCCGTGGCTCGCTGCCAATCGCGCTGGAAGAAGTGGCGACCGACGGGGCGAAACGCGCCTTCATCGTGACCGACCGTTTCCTGTTCAACAACGGCTATGCTGACCAGATCACCAAGGTTCTCAAGTCACACGGCATCGAAACCGAAGTGTTCTTCGAAGTGGAAGCCGATCCGACGCTGAGCATCGTGCGTAAAGGCGCCGAGCAGATGAACTCCTTCAAACCGGACGTCATCATCGCGCTGGGCGGCGGTTCGCCGATGGACGCCGCGAAAATCATGTGGGTGCTGTACGAACATCCTGAAACCCACTTCGAGGATCTGGCGCTGCGCTTCATGGACATCCGCAAGCGTATCTACAAGTTCCCGAAAATGGGCGTCAAAGCGAAGATGATCGCCATCACCACGACGTCAGGCACCGGTTCGGAAGTCACGCCATTCGCCGTCGTGACCGACGACGCCACCGGGCAGAAATACCCGCTGGCCGACTATGCGCTGACCCCGGACATGGCGATTGTCGACGCCAACCTGGTGATGAACATGCCGAAATCCCTGTGCGCCTTCGGCGGCCTGGATGCGGTGACCCACGCGCTGGAAGCCTACGTGTCGGTGCTGGCGAACGAATACTCTGACGGCCAGGCGCTGCAAGCGTTGAAACTGTTGAAAGAGTATCTGCCGGCCAGCTATAAAGAAGGCGCGAAGAACCCGGTTGCCCGTGAACGCGTGCACAACGCCGCCACCATCGCCGGTATCGCTTTCGCCAACGCCTTCCTCGGGGTTTGTCACTCCATGGCGCACAAACTGGGTTCGGAGTTCCACATTCCGCACGGCCTGGCGAACGCGATGCTGATTTCCAACGTCATTCGTTACAACGCGAACGACAACCCAACCAAGCAGACGGCCTTCAGCCAGTACGACCGCCCTCAGGCGCGCCGCCGCTACGCTGAAATCGCCGACCACCTCGGCCTGAGCGCGCCGGGCGACCGCACCGCGCAGAAGATTGAGAAGTTGCTGGCCTGGCTGGACGAGCTGAAAACCGAGTTGGGCATCCCAGCTTCCATCCGTGAGGCGGGTGTGCAGGAAGCCGACTTCCTGGCGAAAGTCGACAAGCTGTCGGAAGACGCTTTCGACGACCAATGCACCGGCGCCAACCCACGCTATCCGCTGATTGCCGAACTCAAGCAAATCATGCTGGATACCTTCTATGGCCGCGAGTTCAGCGAAACGGTGGAAGAGGAAGCGGCTGCACCGGTCGCAGCCAAAACCGCAGTAAACAAGCCCAAGAAATAACGGTTCCGTGAACCGATGAAAAAACCCGCCGAATGGCGGGTTTTTTATTGCGCCTGGCGCGCGGTTTTTCTTATCCCGCCGCCAAAACGCCTCAGCGGGCGCTGGCGGCATTTTCGCCCCTACTCCAGGGAGTGAATCGCCTCTTTATAATGCTTGCGACAGACGGAGACATAGCTCTCGTTACCGCCAATCACCACCTGCTCGCCGGCGTGCATCGCCTTGCCATTCTCATCCAACCGCAACACCATGTTGGCTTTACGCCCGCAGTGACAGATGGTTTTCAATTCCACCAGTTTATCGGCCCAGGCCAGCAAATATTGGCTGCCGGTAAACAACTCGCCGAGAAAATCGGTACGCAAGCCGTAACACAATACGGGAATGTCCAGTTGGTCCACCACATCGCATAATTGCTCAACCTGCGCTTTGGTCAGGAATTGGCTTTCATCCAGCAGCACACAATGCACCGGCTGCTGTTGATGCTCTTGCTGGATCATGGCGTACAGCATCGAGTCGTTGTTATAGAGCTGCGCCTGCGAGGATAAACCAATGCGCGAACTGACTTTACCTACGCCAAAGCGGTGATCGATCTCCGCGGTGAACACCAGCGTGCGCATACCGCGCTCTTGATAGTTATATGAAGACTGTAGCAGCGCGGTGGACTTGCCGGCATTCATCGCAGAGTAATAAAAATAAAGTTGAGCCATGGCCCCGCAACTCCGATGGTATAAGAAATATTCAAAATGTTGATTAGGACGGTAAGTGTACCATAACCCGCCCCCCAGCTCAGCCCAAAGCGAACGAATATTGCGTTCGCCGTAATAATGCGCTTTCAAGCGAAACATATCGTTCTGTCGGCCTGTTCTTTTTACAGCTATTTACAGGATAATGTATGCCTGTCATCACTATTAATTCTTGCTAATGGTTAAGCCCGGTGATTTGCCCATTAATGCCGACTTGCCCATTCCCTCTCGCTGGCGCTGCAGCCGCGGCGGAGCCCCCGTCTATTATACGCGAGCCCAATACCGGGCATTTAATCACCTGCGCCGACGCGCCAAGGTTTACTGACGCAATCTTTACCTATATACCCCTATTGTTTACAATGTCTGGCCTGCCGTGGCGTGATTAAGCCCACAGAACTCATTGTAATATTGATATAAATTACTACGATAACTTATCGATGAAAGCCTTGTGATACGCGCCTTTTAAAGCCTGTCTGCTGAAATTTTGACTTAAGCGTGCCAAGGGTAATAGTTAACAGCCCTTCCTATTATTAGTCGGACTGATCCGATTAACGGTTTTTTTAAAGGTAAATTTGAGTATTCAAGCCAATTTGGCTATTGCAGAAAAGAAAAGAGCACTCTATTATTATCGAGACGCCCCCCACCAATATAATTTGAGACTAGGACAATGAGCGAAGCATTAAAGATTTTGAACAACATCCGCACTCTGCGCGCCCAGGCAAGAGAATGCACACTGGAAACGCTGGAAGAAATGCTCGAGAAACTGGAAGTTGTTGTGAACGAACGTCGCGAAGAAGACAGCCAGGCTCAAGCAGAAATCGAAGAACGCACTCGTAAACTGCAGCAATACCGCGAAATGCTGATTGCTGACGGTATCGATCCAAATGAACTGCTGCAAACCATGGCTGCCAACAAGGCTGCCGGCAAAGCAAAACGTGCAGCACGTCCAGCTAAATACCAATATAAAGACGAAAACGGCGAACTGAAAACCTGGACCGGCCAAGGCCGTACTCCTGCGGTGATTAAGAAAGCAATCGAAGAGCAAGGTAAATCTCTGGATGATTTCCTGCTGTAATAGCGATTCAGTCCGTATCTGAAAGGCTCCCTGCGGGGGGCCTTTTCATTTTTAGAGCGTATAACCCTGATCCCGTCATTCCTCTCTCCTTTTAGTAAATATCCTAATTCGCTTTTGCGCCGTACATGAGATCGCAGCGAAAAAAAAGGGACCCAAAGGCCCCTTCTATCGCATTTATCCGCGTGCAATTATTGAACCTGATAGAATGCCTTATACCAGTCAACAAAGCGCTTCACGCCCTCTTCAACGCTGGTTTCCGGTTTAAAGCCAATGTCACGATAAAGCTCTTCCGTATCCGCGCTGGTATCCATCACATCGCCCGGTTGCATCGGCAGCATATTCTTACGGGCCGTCACCCCCAATGCCTTCTCCAACGCACTGATATATTCCATCAGTTTAACAGGGGTGTTATTGCCGATATTATAAACGTGATACGGCGCTGAACTGGTTGCCGGCGATCCCTGTTCAACGGTCCATGACGGATCCGCCTGCGGAATAACCGCCTGCAACCGCACTATCGCCTCGGCGATGTCATCGATGTAAGTAAAATCTCGGTGCATTTCACCGTGGTTATATACGTCGATGCTCTCCCCGGCCAATATGGCTTTGGTAAACTTGAACAGCGCCATATCCGGGCGCCCCCAGGGACCATATACCGTAAAGAACCGCAGTCCGGTCGTCGGGAGACCGTATAAATGGGAATAGCTGTGTGACATCAGCTCGTTGGCTTTTTTAGTCGCCGCATACAGTGACACCGGATGATCGACAGAATCTTCGGTGGCGAACGGCAGCTTGCGATTCAGGCCATATACCGAGCTGGAAGAGGCGTAAAGTAAATGCTCAACCTTATTATGACGGCAGCCTTCCAAAACGTTTAAATGACCGATCAGGTTAGCATCGGCATAAGCCAACGGATTGACCAGCGAATAACGTACGCCGGCTTGAGCCCCCAAATGAATGACTCGCTGGAACTGATGCTCGGCAAACAATGCCGCCATGCCTTCACGATCGGCCAAATCCAGCTTGATAAAGCGGAATCCCGGCTTATCCGCCAGTCGATCCAGACGGGCCATTTTCAGGCCCACGTCATAATAATCATTCAGGTTATCAATGCCGACAACCTGATGACCGGCGGTCAACAAACGCTCTGCAACGTGATAGCCAATAAACCCTGCGGCGCCTGTAACCAGGAATTTCATGCTCACTCCTTAAATAACCGGTTTAATCGAGGCGCCGCGGCCAATTGCGTAATAGGTAAAGCCGCGATTTTCCAAACGCTCCGGATCGTACAGGTTACGGCCATCGAAGATCACCGGCTGCTTCAACGCGCCCTTGATCACATCGAAGTCCGGCGCGCGGAAGTTCTGCCACTCGGTGCAGATCACCAGCGCATCGGCGCCGTGCAATGCAGCCTCTTTGGTGCCCACCAGCTTCAAATCGTCACGCTGGCCATAGATGCGCTGAACTTCGTTCATCGCCTCCGGATCGTAGGCTTGAACGGTGGCGCCTGCGGCCCACAGCTGTTCCATCAGCACGCGGCTGGAAGCTTCACGCATGTCATCGGTATTCGGCTTGAACGCCAGCCCCCACAGCGCGAAGGTTTTGCCCTTCAGATCGCCGCCGAAGTAGTCGTTGATAAAGCTGTTCAGCTTGTCTTTCTGCTGATAGTTGACCTGCTCTACCGCCTGCAACAGCTTCGGTTGGTAACCGATCTGCTCCGACGTGCGGATCAGCGCCTGGACATCTTTCGGGAAGCAAGAGCCGCCGTAGCCGCAACCCGGGTAGATGAAGTGATAGCCGATGCGTGAGTCGGAACCGATGCCCTGACGCACTTTCTCAATGTCCGCGCCCAGCATTTCCGCCAGGTTGGACATTTCGTTCATAAAACTGATCTTGGTCGCCAGCATGCAGTTAGCGGCATATTTGGTCAGCTCCGCGCTGCGGATATCCATCATGATCATGCGATCGTGATTGCGGTTAAACGGTTCGTACAGCTCGCGAATAGGCTCGATCACATCTTTATTGTCGGTACCGATCACGATGCGCTCAGGACGCATGCAGTCTGCCACCGCCGCGCCTTCCTTCAGGAATTCCGGGTTGGATACCACGTCAAACGGCACGTTGCTGCCGCGTTTCGCCAGCGTTTCAGCCATCACCTGACGCACCTTGTCCGCCGTACCGACCGGCACGGTGGATTTGTCGATCACCACTTTGCGATCGGTCATGTGCTCGGCGATAGTGCGCGCCACCGCGGTGACGTACTTCAGATCGGCGGAACCGTCTTCATCCGGCGGCGTGCCGACGGCGATGAACTGGATAGTCCCGTGCGCCACGCCCGCTTTGGCATCGGTGGTGAAATGCAGACGGCCGGCCTCATAGTTTTGCTGCACCAGCGGCGTCAGACCCGGTTCGAAAATCGGGATATTCCCTTTTTTCAGGTTTTCGACTTTTCGCTCATCAACGTCAATACACATAACGTCATGGCCTACTTCAGCCAGTACGGCGGCCTGCACCAGACCCACATAACCAATACCAAAAACTGTCACTTTCATGTGAAAATCCTAGTTTTTCAAATTAAGACGAAAGATCACTCAATTACTTCTTGTCAGCGGCAACAACCTGTTGCAGCCACTGAGAAAATTCTTTGCCCAGGCTGGCATGGCGCATGCCGTATTCCACGAAGGCCTGCATGTAACCCAGTTTGTTACCGCAGTCATGGCTCACGCCTTTCAGGTGATACGCTTCCACCGTTTCCTGCTGCATCAGCATTTCGATGCTGTCAGTCAGCTGAATTTCGTCGCCGGCGCCCGGAGGCGTTTTCGCCAACAGCGGCCAGATATCGGCGGAGAGGACATAACGACCGACAATCGCCAGGTTGGAAGGCGCTTTCTCCGGAGACGGCTTCTCGACCACGCTGACCATCGGCGCGCTTTCGCCCGGATGCAATTCGACGCCCTTACAGTCGGCTACGCCGTAGTTGCCAACATCTTTATGCGGCACAGGTTCAACCATGATCTGGCTGATGCCGGTGGTTTCGAAGCGCTGCAGCATGTCGTGCAAGTTGTCTTTTTTCGGATCGGCGCTGTATTCGTCAAGGATCACGTCCGGCAATACCACCGCGACCGGCTCATCGCCCACCATCGGGTAGGCGCACATAATCGCGTGCCCCAAGCCTTTGGCATTCCCCTGGCGGACTTGCATCACGGTAACGCCCTTCGGGCAGATTGACTGCACTTCATCGAGCAGTTGACGCTTGACGCGTTTTTCCAGCATCGCTTCCAGTTCGAAACTGGTATCAAAATGGTTTTCGATCGAGTTCTTGGAGGAGTGGGTGACCAGCACAATCTCGTTAATCCCTGCCGCAATGCACTCATTGACGACGTATTGGATCAGCGGTTTATCAACCAGCGGCAACATTTCTTTCGGAATGGCTTTGGTGGCCGGCAACATCCGCGTACCCAAGCCTGCAACCGGGATCACGGCTTTTCTGACTTTGCGATTTACAGCAGGCATTATTTCCTCTCTTAAAGCTGAAGCGCTCATTTTATGAGCTTGGGCTCGATATAAAAAAACCTTCGGAGTATACCAGCTTATGCGCGCCTGGCATTAACCAGAACACAAATAGAAAACATTTAGGACTATTACCCGTTCTGATAATCGGGAGAAAAAATAAACGGTTTAATTACCGATAAGTGAATAGCTTAAGATATCGCCGATCAACGTCCATTATTCGGCGCTGAGCATCAGCCGCAATCGGCCGCCGCTGCCCCATACCTGACATTGCCAGGCCGTACAGCGTTGACTGATCTGGTTCATGTAGGTGGCGCCCAGCGTGCCCAGCGGCACGCCGTTGCTCAGCTGAATTTGATTGTCGCCGGTATTGACGTTGGCATGCAGCCCGGCGGAAACCAGAATCAGGTTTTTATTTTCGGCGTGATAATATCCCAGCAACAACGGGAATTGGCCCTCTAATTTCCCCTGCCGCAATAATTGATTAACCTGCTTTAACAATGCCGACATTTGCGGCAGGCGATGTTGTTGATTAGCCAGATGGTCTTGCAGCAACCCATTAAATAATGCGCGCAACAGCAGCGCCGCCAATACGCCATTATCACCGGCGCGCGTGACGTCCAGGCAATAGAACGCCAGGTCTTTTTCTGACAATGCCGCGATATCCAGCACCAGCCCGGGATTTTCGCCCGTGGTTAACTGGCGATAGTTGATCCGGCAATGCGCAATGGTTTGCTGCACCGGCGGCTGCAATTGCTTAAGCAGTTTGACGGCTTCGGAAGGATTCTTGCTTAGCGCGTCCCAATCCTGAAACAGCTCAACCTCTTCAATCGCCTGGGAGGTAAACATATTGGGGTATAAACACGCCAGCACCGCCTCACGCAGGCGATTGAGATCGGTCAGCGGCTTCAGCAGCACATCTTGTACGCCCAAACGCAGCACCTTGGCGATGTCCGCCATCTTGTCGGTAGCGGAGATCACCAGCACCGGGATCTGCAGCCCCTGCAGACGCAGGTGTTCAACGAATTCGATGCCGCCCATTTCCGGCATCGCGAGATCGCACAGAATCAGATCCGGCTTGAAGTCATCGACGGCACTCAGCGCCTGTAAACCGTTGGTCGCCTCGCCGGTTTCAGCGCCCAGCGAGGTCAGATAACCGACCAGCACGGAACGAAAAACCTGTTCGTCCTCAACGATCAAGATACGCTTGTGAGTGAGTGGTAATGCCATCAGCCGAGCCTCGTCCCTTTCCATAGTGTAATAGTGGCTCAAAAAGGTCACTTATGCTCGTCTGAAACAGACCAACCGCGCATTGCCAACCAAGAACCGAGAATTATCTATTTTTTATCAACGGCAACAACCGATCCAGTTGTTTTTCAACCGCCAGCAACCCCGCCTCGATCGCTTCATCGGCGCGGTGGAAATCCAGCGTTGAGATCTGCGGGCAAAAAGGCTGGATCAAAACGTCCGGCGGATCGCTCGCCATCCGGTTGCGCTTCAGGCGATTTTCCAGCATTTGAATCGATGTGCTCATAATCTCCATCGCCGTCGGCGCCGTCGTCGGTTTGCGCTTGCGCATTCTGCCGACGCGCTCCCGCAGGCGCCCGCGCCAGGTCTCCGCAGGCGTATCGTCCGGGCTTTCGTCCTCGCCGCGTATCGAGAACAGATCCTGCTGCATCAAATGCGCGTCATGCTGCAGATCGACCGCAATGACAATATCGGCGCCCAG
Source organism: Serratia sp. ME47 (assembly GCF_903970925.1). Lineage (NCBI taxonomy): Bacteria > Pseudomonadati > Pseudomonadota > Gammaproteobacteria > Enterobacterales > Yersiniaceae > Serratia > Serratia sp. ME47. The sequence goes on from NZ_CAJCKE010000001.1 coordinate 46,283, forward strand.
CGCCCGGCAGAGCGACACCGGTACCGGATTAACCACTGCGCCGTCCACCAGCCAATAGCCGTCGGCCCACACTGGCGCCAATAGACCTGGCATGCTGCAAGAAGCGCGCACCGCCTGATGAATATCGCCTTCGGTCATCCACAGTTCGCGGCCGGTGCTGAGATTGGTCGTCACTGCGCCGAACTTCAGCGCACATTCGGCAATATCACTAATCTTCAACAGTTGCCCGACGGCATTGAACACCCGATCGCCGCGCAACAAACCGCCGCGCTGCCAGGAAAAATCCATCAGACGGATGACGTCCCAATAGCTGAACGACCGCACCCACTGCTCCATCACCGGCAAACGGTGACTGGCGAATGCCGCCCCCACCAACGCGCCAACAGAGCAGCCGGCAACGATATCGACCTCAATCCCCAGTTTCTTTAACGCATTGATCACGCCGATGTGCGCCCAGCCTTTAGCCGAGCCCGCCCCCAGCGCCAGTCCGATCTTGATTTGCCGCATAGCGCCATCCTCTCGGTAAAAGGTGTTCTCTGCTTTCAGGGTAGATTGTCACTGACGAATATTGTTAGGTAACATATGCGCTAAATTCATTTTCAGCCTCGTTTTCTCAGGAGTTATTTTGCCCGAATCATGCCCATGCGGCAGCGGACTGGCGTATAACGCGTGCTGCGCCCCTTTTATCAGCGGCAGTCAGCCGGCGCCGACGCCCGGCCAACTGATGCGTTCACGCTTCACCGCCTACGTGAATCATAACGTCGACTATCTGATCGCCACCTGGCACCCCGACTGCGGCGCCGAAGCATGGCGCAATGCGATCGTCGACAGTTTCAAAAACACCGAATGGCTGGGCTTGACGATCGTCGAGGAACAAACCGGCCATGAGCCGGACGAAGGCTTCGTCGAATTCATCGCCCGCTTCACCGATGGCGAAAGCGGCGAGCCCCAGGCGATGCATGAGCGCTCACGCTTCCTTCGTCGCGATCAACGTTGGTATTATATCGACGGCAGCAAACCCCAGCCCGGCCGAAATGCGATATGTCCCTGCGGCTCAGGGAAAAAATATAAGAAGTGCTGCGGGCGCTAGCCGGCCGGCGCTTCACGTTAACGCCTGCGCAGACAGGCCGTTCAGTATCAGACAGGATCCTCAAACCCATGCCACACCAAAATGTACAACGAAAAGTGTTACGCACCATCTGCCCGGACGCCAAAGGGCTGATCGCCAAGATCACCAACATCTGTTACAAACACGAGCTCAATATCGTCCAGAATAATGAGTTCGTCGATCACCGCACCGGGCGTTTCTTCATGCGCACCGAGCTGGAAGGCATTTTCAACGACAACACGCTGCTGGCCGATCTGGACAGCGCGCTGCCGGAAGGTTCGCTGCGTGAGTTGCACAGCACCGGACGTCGGCGCATCGTGGTGCTGGTCACCAAAGAGGCGCACTGCCTGGGCGATCTGTTGATGAAAAGCGCCTATGGCGGCCTCGACGTTGAGATCGCCGCCGTAATCGGCAACCACGACACGCTGCAAACGCTGGTGGAGCGTTTCGATATTCCTTTCCATCTGGTGAGCCACGAAGGATTGACGCGCGAACAGCACGACCGCGAAATGACGGCCAAGATCGATCAATATCAGCCGGATTACGTGGTGTTGGCCAAATACATGCGCGTGCTGACGCCGGCCTTCGTGCAACATTATCCGAATCAGGTGATCAACATTCACCATTCGTTCCTGCCGGCGTTTATCGGCGCGCGGCCTTATCACCAGGCCTACGAACGCGGCGTGAAAATCATCGGCGCCACGGCTCACTACGTTAACGACAATCTCGACGAAGGCCCGATCATCATGCAGGACGTAATCCACGTCGATCACACCTATTCCGCCGAGGATATGATGCGCGCCGGCCGCGACGTAGAGAAAAACGTGCTCAGCCGAGCCCTGTATCAGGTGTTGGCGCAGCGCGTCTTCGTCTACGGCAATCGCACCGTTATTCTGTAATCGCTCAATAAATCGGTGCATTTCGTTCAGGGATGCACCGCCAAGAATAAAAAAACGGCAAACGATTCATTTTCTGCATTTCAATGCTTTACACATCCGCTTCATTTGATATGATGCGCCCCGCTTACCGAGACAGCGCTCTCGCAAGCAAGGCCAGTTAAATAGCCATGTATATGGTGGGGTTCCCGAGCGGCCAAAGGGAGCAGACTGTAAATCTGCCGTCACTGACTTCGAAGGTTCGAATCCTTCCCCCACCACCATCTTCTCTTTGTTGATGAACTTGAAGCGAAAGCTGAAATATCATTAAACGCCGAGGGGGAGGATGAGAAGCTTCGACAAGGTTCGAGCCGAGCGCAGCGAGACAACACGCTTTAGCGCGGTAATCCTTAGAAGCACACAATAGGAATTTAGCCCATTCCTTAAAAAATCAGCAAATCCATGAATACCATGGTGGGGTTCCCGAGCGGCCAAAGGGAGCAGACTGTAAATCTGCCGTCACTGACTTCGAAGGTTCGAATCCTTCCCCCACCACCATCCCTTGCAGAAACCCCCAAACCGAATTAAAAGCACATCGCATCCATAATGCTCCGTATTGGGGAGGGATGAGAAGCTTCGACCAAGGTTCGAGTCTCACGCAGTGAGACAACGCGCTTCAGCGCGGCCCGCAGGGTGAGTCGCGCAGCGACGAATCATCCTTCCCCCACCACCATCCCTTACAGAAACTCCCAAACCGAATTAAAAGCACATCGCATCCATAATGCTCCGTATTGGGGAAGGATGAGAAGCTTCGACCAAGGTTCGAGTCTCACGCAGTGAGACAACGCGCTTCAGCGCGGCCCGCAGGGTGAGTCGCGCAGCGACGAATCATCCTTCCCCCACCACCATCTCTTGCAGAAAAATCCAGACCCTACTTAAAACACGTTGCATCCAATGTTCTCGTATCAATGAATCAAGTTATCTCCCCCTTATTTACCGCTTTCATCCAGACGTTTTATTTCTCTCCTCCGCCCGTAACTTGAACTCCGGCCGACAATTCGCTATACCACTGGCTTCTTTAGTGCAGTAAGGAACAGGTGGATGCGAAACAATATTTGCGTTTTTTGTGGCGCCAGCGAAGGCGTCAATCCCGCTTATGCCGAGCAGGCTCGCCAACTGGGGCAATTGCTGGCCGCACAGGGACGCCGTTTAATCTACGGCGGCGGCAAAAAAGGACTGATGGGGATTGTGGCGGACGCGGTGTTGGCGGCGGGCGGTGAAGCTGTCGGCATTATCCCCGAGCGCCTGGTTGAAGCGGAAACGGCGCATCGCGGCCTGACTGAATTGGAAGTGGTGCCAGACATGCATACGCGCAAAGCCCGTATGGCGGCGCTGGCGGACTGTTTTATCGCCCTGCCCGGCGGCATCGGCACGCTGGAAGAGCTGTTTGAAATCTGGACCTGGGGGCAAATCGGGTATCACAACAAACCGGTCGGCCTGCTGAACGTCAACGGTTTCTACCGCCCACTGAGCCAGTTCCTCGAACACGTCGCCGATCAGGGCTTCATGCGCCACGACTATCTCGGTACACTGCACATCAGCGAATCGGCGCAAACGCTGCTGCAACAGTTTGACGACTATCAACCCAAAAATTACGACCGCTGGGCGAAATAAAGCCGGCTGCGCAGTCAGCGGGCTCGCCGCTGTCTGCGTTACATTTCCCGCCAAACTCTGCTACTATCACAGCACATTTTTCTCGTGAAAACGGCACCGCTCATGAAGTTTGTCTCTTTTAATATCAATGGACTGCGCGCGCGTCCGCATCAGCTGGCGGCAATTATCGAACAGCACCAGCCCGACGTGATCGGTCTGCAGGAAACCAAAGTTCACGATGACATGTTCCCATTGGAAGAAGTCAGCCAGCACGGCTATCACGTGTTCTATCACGGGCAAAAAGGCCATTATGGCGTGGCGCTGCTGACCAAAGCGGAGCCCCTGGCCGTGCGCCGCGGCTTCCCGACCGATGAAGAAGACGCGCAGCGTCGCATCATCATGGCCGATCTGGCTACGCCGCAGGGCACGCTGACGGTGATCAACGGCTACTTCCCGCAAGGTGAAAGCCGCGACCACCCGATCAAATTCCCGGCTAAAACACGCTTTTATCAGGATCTGCAAAACTACCTGGAGCAGCAGCTATCGGCGGAATCCCCGGTGCTGATCATGGGCGACATGAATATCAGCCCCAGCGATTACGATATCGGCATCGGCGAAGACAACCGCAAACGCTGGCTGCGCACCGGTAAATGCTCCTTCCTGCCGGAAGAGCGTGAATGGATGGACCGCCTGCTGAACTGGGGCCTGGTCGATACCTACCGCCACGCCAACCCGGGGCGCAACGACGAGTTTTCGTGGTTCGACTACCGCTCCAAAGGGTTCGACGACAACCGCGGCCTGCGTATCGATCTGCTGCTGGCCAGCACCCCGCTGGCTTCGCGCTGCATCGCCACCGGCATCGATTACCAAACCCGCGGCATGGAGAAACCTTCCGACCATGCGCCGGTCTGGGCGGAATTTACGCTGTAACCCCATCACCCCGGCGTCCGCCGGGGTTTTACTCTGTGAAGCCAATGAAAATTATCGACGTGGTAGCCGCCATTCTGGAAAAAAATGGCCGCATTTTGCTGGCCCAGCGCGGCGCAGACAGCGATCAGGCCGGTCTGTGGGAGTTTCCCGGCGGCAAAGTTGAGCCGGGTGAAAGCCAACCGCAGGCGCTGGCGCGCGAACTGGATGAAGAATTGGGGATTTGCGCCCGTATCGGCAACTATGTGGGCAGCAATCAGTGGCAGCAAGGCGAACGCCTCATCCGGCTGCACGCCTGGCGAGTCGCGGAGTTCTCCGGTGAATTGCAGCTGCATTGTCACTCAGCGCTGGTGTGGGTCACGCCGCAACAGGCGCAGGAATATACCCTGGCCCCGGCCGACGTTCCACTGCTGGCGGACTATATCGCCGCGCAAGGCGATGCACGCTGAGCGCGGCGATAGGTTACATGGTCACTTCTTCAATCGCACCCAAATCAAGGGGTTGGTGCCGATGGTGTTAGGCTCACGCACGCACTGCAGCACTTCTCCTTCGACTTTGAGCACCGCGCCTTCGGAATAGTTTTGATTCTGGTAGACGCAACAGCGGTTGCAGGGTTGCGCCGGTGGCGAATTGGCGCCGTTTTTCGCCGTGCCCCAAATCTCCGGCGAAACCGGCAACACCACGTCCACATCGCCCCGGTTGGCAGCCGCCAGGCCGCAGTACGCCAGGGCAGCGGCAGCCAGCACCCCATTGAGTCCGTGCTTCATTCACTCTTCTCCTGCGCCTTACCGGCGCTTTTCCTGCGTTTTTTGCCTCCGCTGGAAGGCGGCGGCGGCAACCCACGAAACGCCATGCTCGCCCGGCTCTGCTTAGCCTGATAAATCAGCTCTTGCAGCGTGCCGACCAACGGCTGCATAAAGTCCTGATAACGGCAGGATTTCTCGCTGATTTGCGTCAGCGTTGCCTCCCAGTTGGCCGTCATATCAGGACGCGCAGCAAGATCCGGCAGCGAGTGAATCAACGCGCGCCCGGTTTCGCTGGAGTGAATATAGCGTCCCTTCTTGTACAGAAACGCCCGTTTGAACAGCAATTCGATGATCCCCGCTCGCGTCGCTTCCGTACCTAAACCATCGGTCGCCCGCAGGATTTTCTTTAGCGCTTTATCTTGTACGAAGCGCGCGATGCCGGTCATGGCCGACAACAGACTGGCGTCGGTAAACGGCCGCGGGGGCTGCGTCTGGCGCTCCACCACCTCACCGAGCTCACACAGCAGCTCATCATCTTTAGCCACCACCGGCAGCGGTGCGCCTTCGTTTTCTTCGTCGCGTTCCTTGCTCCCCAGCAGCGTACGCCAACCGGCTTCCGCCAGGAAACGCGCCTTGGCGATAAATTTGCCGCCGGCGATATCCAGCTCAATCACGCATTTGCGGAATACCGCATCCGGACAAAACTGCATCAGATACTGGCGCGCCACCAGCCCATACACGTTCCGTTCATCCTGCGTCAGATTAATCTTGCCGGCACGGGCGGTGGGAATGATAGCGTGGTGCGCATCGACTTTTTTATCGTCCCAGCAACGGTTGCGGCGATCGCTGTCAATCACCGGCTGCGGATACAGCTCAGGCTGGTGCACGCTGATGGCGTTCAGCACCGCGTGACGGCCGGCGAAATGTTCTTCCGGCAGGTAGCGGCAGTCGGAACGCGGATAGGTGATTAATTTATGGGTTTCGTACAACCGCTGGCAAACGTCCAGCACCTGTTGGGCGCTGAGGTTATAACGCCGGGCCGCTTCGATTTGCAGCGTGGAGAGCGAAAACGGCAGCGGCGCGGTATCTGATTCCCGCTTATCGTTATAGGACGTGACCAGCGCCGGCTGGCCCTCGATGCGCTTGACCACGTGCTCCGCCAACGGCCGGTGCAGCAAGCGCCCCTCTTCGTCCTGATAAGGCTCGCACGACTCGCTGGGCTGCCACAGCGCCACGAAACGCTCTTCTTTAGGCGTAACGATGTGCGCCTTGACCTCAAAGAAGTCTTTCGGCACGAAGTTTTCGATCTCTTCATCGCGCCGCACCACCAACCCCAGCACCGGCGTCTGCACCCTGCCCACCGACAACACGCCGTCATAACCGGCGTTGCGGCCCAGCAGCGTATAAGCGCGGGTCATATTGATGCCGTACAGCCAGTCGGCGCGTGAGCGCGCAAGGGCGGACACGCACAGCGGGATGAAGTCACGGTTGTCGCGCAGGCGTTCAACCGCGCGTTCCACCGCCTGCGGGTTGAGATCGTTGATCAGACAGCGGCGCACGTTCTGGCGTTTTTCCGGCGTCAGATCCAGGTAGTCCAGCACCTCATCCACCAGCAGTTGCCCTTCGCGATCCGGGTCGCCGGCGTGAACCACTTCATCGGCTTCAAGCAGCAACTTTTTAATGGCGTTGAGCTGTTTACTGACCGACGGCCGCGGCTGCAACCGCCATTTTTCAGGAATGATCGGCAGATCCGCCAACGACCAGCGCGCATAGCGGCTGTCATAAGCGTCAGGCTGAGCCTGCTCCAACAGGTGGCCGACGCACCAGGTCACCACATCGTTGTTGCCGCAGGCGATATACCCGTCGCCGCGGCGATGCGGCTTGGGCAATACGTCGGCAATGGCGCGCGCCAAACTCGGTTTCTCGGCTATGAACAGTCGCATTATTCACCGTTTTTCTGGCTGAACGTCATCAAGAATTCTCTTACTTCTGCATAGTTCCCACGGAAGACAATCCGCTGGGCTTTCTTTTCCAACTGATAGCAATACATCGGATCGTAGTACTGCTGCAACAGGGGCGCCAGCCACTCGCGGTGCGCCTCGCCCTGGCCGCTGAGCCGCTGTGTCCGCAGCGCCGCTTCCAGTCGTTGCGTCAGCTGCTGGAAGCGTTCCAGCCCCAGGCGGCGGCGTATGGCGTACAGGCCGTGGTGCAGATAGTCGTCGTACTGTCGCCAGCCCTCTTCCATGCCATAGGCCTGTTCGAACTGTTCGCGCATGCCGTCGATATATTCCGCCTGCAAACGCGCCAGGCGAATGTCGAACGGATCGTCGATCACCGCCACCGGCGCCTGCTGCATCCCATTGAACAACGGCAGCGGCAAATTGTTGCTGCCGATGATCCGCCCTTCGTCTTCCAGCACCCAACGGCGGCTGCCACCATGCTGTTTTTTCAGCAATAACACAGCCAGACGATTCTCAAAATCGATCTGCGAGCTCTGGCCCGCCAGCGTTCGACCAAAAGATGAACCGCGATGGCGCGCCGCACCTTCCAGATCGACGCCGTCGGCCAGTTCGTTGACCAGCAACGTCTTGCCGCTGCCGGTATTGCCGCCCACCAGGACCATCGGCAATGCTGCGCTTTGCGCCAGCACGCCGAGCAAATAATTGCGCAGCGCCTTATAACCGCCAATGATACGCGGGTACTCGACGCCGGCCTCATGCAGCCATTGCTGCACCAGCTGCGAGCGCAGACCGCCGCGGAAGCAATAGAGATAGCCTTCGGGCCGCTGCGCACAGGCCGCCAGCCAGGCGGCGGTGCGCTGTTCGCGCAGTTTGCCGTTCACCAGACTGTGGCCGAGCGCTATCGCCGCTTGCTGCCCATGCTGTTTATAGCAGGTGCCCACCGCCTGCCGCTCGCTGTCGATCATCAGCGGCAGGTTCAGCGCCTGAGCGAAGGCGCCCTGCTGAAACTCGATCGGCGCGCGCACGTCAATCAGCGCCACGTCCTGCAGGAAAATGCGTTGGTAATTGTCGCTGTCCGGCCTTCCTTGCATGTTGGACACTACACGACCTCGATCAGCGGCTTATCGGCCGATGCCACATGCAGCTCGCCGATGGCGTTGAGCGTAATGCCATGCTGTTCGGCAATCGCCAGCACCTGCGCTTCCGCCTCCGGCAATACCGCCAACAGCAAACCGCCGGAGGTCTGAGGATCGCACAGCAACTGGCGCTGCAGATCGCTCATCTCGCCCACCAGATGGCCATAGCTGTCGAAGTTGCGCCCGGTACCGCCCGGCACGCAGCCCTCGGCAATATACGCCTCGACGTCCGGCAGCTTCGGCACCCGATCGAACCAGACCGTCGCCTGCAGGCCGGAGCCCTGACATACCTCGCTCAGGTGGCCCAGCAGGCCAAAACCGGTGATGTCGGTCATCGCCGTGACGCCCGCCACCTCGGCAAAGTCGGCGCCCGGCTTGTTAAGGCGGCACATCACGTCCGTCGCCAGCCCCTGATGCTCAGGGCGCAGCTTGCTTTGCTTCTCGGCGGTCGTCAGCACGCCGATGCCCAGCGGCTTGGTCAGATAGAGTTTAGCCCCGGCCTGCGCGGCGCTGTTCTTCTTCACCCGCTCGGTATTGACCACGCCGGTGACCGCCAGGCCGAAGATAGGTTCAGGCGTATCGATGGAGTGGCCGCCGGCCAGCGCGATCCCCGCCTGCTGGCAGGCGAAACGCCCGCCGTCGATCACCTGCTGCGCCACCTCCGGCGGCAGTTTGGCGATCGGCCAGCCGAGAATGGCGATCGCCATGATCGGTTTGCCGCCCATGGCGTACACGTCGCTGATGGCGTTGGCGGCGGCGATGCGGCCGAAATCGAACGGATCGTCGACGATCGGCATGAAGAAGTCGGTGGTGCTGATAATGCCGACGCCGTTGCCGATGTCATACACCGCGGCGTCGTCGCGGGTTTCATTGCCGACCAGCAGACGCGGATCGACAAATTTCTCCCGCTCGCTGTGCAGGATGGTTTCGAGAACTTTCGGTGAGATTTTGCAGCCGCAGCCAGCGCCATGGCTGTACTGGGTTAAACGGATCGCTGGCGATGTCATAGTCCACTCCCTTCGATAACGGCACTCAAGATAACATAGGGTAGCGCTTGCCGAGGGGATTGATAAGAGCGGGCCGCCGATAAGCGAACGGCCTGCTCAGAAACCATGCAATTTTGCGGGGTTTGGCGCATTTTCGCCGCGCCCCGTCGGATAATACTTAGAAATAGCTGACGAAAGGCGTGCTGTCCGGCGGCGTCACTTTAGTGGCGGCCTTCAGCTGCGGCGTGCCCAGATAGAGGAAACCGACGATCTCGTCCTGCTCGCGGCAACCGAAGGCTTCACGCACCAGCGCATGCTCGGTCCAGGCGCCGGTGCGCCAGATGCCGTTAAAACCCTGCGCCAGCGCCGCCATCTGCATCGCCTGCACGGCGCAACCGGCGGAAACCACTTGCTCCCAGCGCGGCACCTTGGTCTCTTCAGTGCAATGCGCGATGACGGTGATGATCAGCGGTGCGCGGAACGGCGCCTTGGTGGCTTTTTCGATCGCCGCTTCATCCAACTGATCCTGCTTCGCCGCCGCCTGCAGCAGCTGACTGAAGCGCTCCAGGCCCTGATTCTCGATCATCACGAAACGCCACGGCTGCAGCGCGCCGTGATCGGGCGCACGCAGGCCCGCGTTGATGATGTTTTGGCGCACTTCCCCCGCCGGCGCCGGTTCCGCCAGGCGCGAAGCCGAGCGACGATTCAATAAAAGATCCAGAGCATCCATCGTAAACTCCTGATAACAATTTTCATTCCGGCCACGTTAACATAGCTAAACGGCGAGTTACAGCCTCGGCGATAGCGTCTGTGTGCCACGATTTAAAGCTGACATTTACCCGGCCGCTCATTAGGATAGCGGAACATTCTCGACTCTTGTTGGAGAGCACATGCGCACATTGTGGCAAATTATTGCCGGCATTTTCCGGTGGACATGGCGTCTGCTGAATTTTATCAGGGAACTGATCCTTAACCTGTTCCTGGTCCTGCTGATCCTGGTTGGGGTCGGCATCTATCTGTCCTTCCAAAGTTCCTCCACCTCGACGGCCCCGGCGCGCGGCGCGCTGTTGGTCGATTTAAGCGGCGTGGTGGTCGATCAGCCTTCGGTAAACAACCGGGTGCGGCAATGGGGGCGTGAACTGTTGGGCGCCTCCAGCAGCCGCCTGCAGGAGAACTCGCTGTTCGACGTGGTGGACAGCATCCGCAAGGCCAAAGACGACAAAAACATTACCGGCATGGTGTTGCAGCTGAATGACTTCGCCGGCGCCGATCAGCCGTCGCTGCGCTATATCGGCAAAGCGCTGCGCGAGTTCCGCGACAGCGGCAAACCGATCTTCGCCATCGGCGACAGTTACAATCAAACGCAATACTACCTGGCCAGCTACGCCAACAAGGTCTACCTCTCGCCGCAGGGCGCGGTCGATCTGCACGGTTTCGCCACCAACAACCTGTATTACAAGTCGTTGCTGGACATGCTCAAGGTCACCACCAATATCTTCCGCGTCGGCACCTATAAATCGGCGGTCGAACCGCTGATCCGCGACGACATGTCCCCGGCGGCGCGCGAAGCGGACAGCCGCTGGATTGGCGGTCTGTGGCAGAACTATCTGGAAACCGTGGCGGCCAACCGGCAGCTGACGCCGCAGCAGCTGTTCCCCGGCGCCGCCGGCGTGCTGAGCGGCCTGCAGGCGGCAGGCGGCGACACCGCCCGCTATGCGCTGGACAATAAGCTGGTGGACGAGCTGGCGTCGCGCACCGCGATCGAAAATCAGCTGGTCAAAACCTTCGGCTGGGACAAACAGGCGAACGATTTCAACGCCATCAGCATCTACGACTACCAGCCGAAGCCGGACGCCAACCAGGGCGGCAAGATCGCCGTGGTGTTCGCCAACGGCGCCATCATGGACGGCCCGCAGACGCCGGGCAACGTCGGGGGCGACACCACCGCCGCCGAGCTGCGTCAGGCCCGTTTGGATCCGGCCGTCAAAGCCGTGGTGTTCCGCGTCAACAGCCCTGGCGGCAGCGTCAGCGCGTCCGAAGTGATCCGCTCCGAGCTGGCCGCCGTGCGCGCCGCCGGCAAACCGGTGGTGGTGTCGATGGGCGGCATGGCCGCGTCGGGCGGTTACTGGGTCTCGACGCCGGCCGACTACATCATCGCCAGCCCGAGCACGCTGACCGGCTCCATCGGTATTTTCGGCATCATCAATACCTACGAGAAAACCCTGGATACGCTGGGCGTGCACACCGACGGCGTGGCGACATCGCCGCTGGCCGATATCGCGGTCACCAAGGCGTTGCCGCAGGAGTTCTCGCAGATGATGCAGCTGAATATCGAAAACGGGTATAAGAACTTCCTCGATCTGGTCGCCAAATCACGCAAGATGACCCCGCAGCAGGTTGACCAAATCGCGCAGGGCCACGTGTGGCTCGGCAGCGACGCCAAGGCCAACGGCCTGGTCGATCAGTTGGGCGATTTCGACGATGCGGTGAAGAAAGCCGCTGAGCTGGCGAAACTGCAACAGTGGCAGCTCGACTGGTTCGTCGACACTCCGAGCCTGAGCGATATGGTGCTCAGCCAGTTCGGCGTTTCCATTCACGCCATGCTGCCGGCGGCGATTCAGGCCATGCTGCCTGCCCCGCTGGCCTCGGTCGCCAATGCGGTGAAAGAGCAGCCGGGTTTGTTCAATAACTTGAACGATCCGCAGAACCGTTACGCGATCTGTCTGACCTGCGGAGAAGTCCGCTAACAAATAATTCTGCAGCCCGGCCTCCGCCGGGCTTTTTTTCTGCCGCCATGTCCCTATAATTCAGCCCATCTTATCTTTGTTAAAATCATAACCATGCAAAAGAAATCCATTTACGTCGCCTACACCGGCGGCACCATCGGCATGCAGCGTTCCGAGCACGGCTATATTCCGGTTTCCGGCCACCTGCAGCGTCAGCTGGCGCTGATGCCGGAATTCCATCGGCCAGAGATGCCGGATTTCACCATTCATGAATACGCGCCGCTCATCGATTCCTCGGATATGACGCCGGAAGACTGGCAGCACATCGCCGACGACATCAAACAGAACTACGATCGCTACGACGGCTTCGTGATCCTGCACGGCACCGATACCATGGCGTTCACCGCCTCGGCGCTCTCCTTCATGCTGGAGAACCTGGCCAAACCGGTGATCGTCACCGGCTCGCAGATTCCGCTGGCGGAGCTGCGCTCCGATGGCCAAACCAATCTGCTGAATGCACTGTACCTGGCGGCCAACCATCCGGTGAACGAAGTCAGCCTGTTCTTCAACAACAAGCTGTTCCGCGGCAACCGCACCACCAAAGCGCACGCCGACGGCTTCGATGCTTTCGCTTCACCCAACCTGCCGCCGCTGCTGGAAGCCGGTATCCACATTCGTCGCCAGCACGGCATCGACAGCCCGGTTTGCAACGGCGCGCTGCAGGTACATGACATCACGCCGCAACCGATCGGCGTCGTCACCATCTATCCGGGCATTTCCGGCGCGGTGGTGCGCAACTTCCTGCTGCAACCGGTCAAGGCGCTGATCTTACGCTCCTACGGCGTCGGCAACGCGCCTCAGAAGGCCGAGCTGATCGACGAGTTGCGTGCGGCTTCCGAACGCGGCATCGTAGTGGTCAACCTGACGCAGTGCATCTCCGGGCGCGTCAATATGGAAGGCTACGCCACCGGCAACGCGCTGGCGCACGCCGGGGTGATCAGCGGTTTCGACATGACGGTGGAAGCCGCTCTGACCAAGCTGCACTATCTGTTGAGCCAGCCGCTGACGCCGGAACAAATCCGCGCCCTGATGCAGCAAGATCTGCGCGGCGAGCTGAGCATCAACGGTTAACCTACCGATCTTTGGAGCGGCGATGAAAACGGCCCTGTTGTTGATCGATCTGCAAAATGATTTCTGCCCCGGCGGCGCGCTGGCGGTCACGGAGGGCGACGCCGTCATCCCGGTCGCCAATCAGGCGATCGCCGCCTGCCTGGCGCGCGGCGAACCGGTGGTGGCCAGCCAGGACTGGCATCCCGCCAATCACCGCAGCTTTGCGGTGAACTCCGATGCGCAAGTCGGCACCCTCGGTGAACTGGAAGGTTTGCCGCAGGTGTGGTGGCCGGTGCACTGCGTGCAAGGGAGCCTCGGCGCCGATTTTCATCCTCAACTGCAGCGGCAACACATCAATGCCGTCTTTCGCAAAGGACAGGATACGGACATCGACAGCTATAGCGCGTTCTTCGATAACGGCCACCGGGCGCAGACCGAACTGCACGGCTGGCTGCAATCGCAGGGCATTCAGCGGCTGGCGATCATGGGCCTGGCAACCGACTATTGCGTGAAGTTCAGCGTGCTGGATGCGCTGGCTGCCGGCTATCCGACGCAGGTGATCGTCGACGGCTGCCGCGGCGTGAATCTGCAGCCGGACGACAGTGAGCGGGCGCTGCAGGAGATGGCGCGCGCCGGCGCGCAGCTAGTTACCCTGTCACAATTTCTCACCAATTAAATCCTGCCGGGCGCTATCGGCGCCCTCTCTGGGCGGCGGCGAAAATATCGACGCCGCTCACAATGCTGTTCTTCTTCTCCTCCAGCCGCTTGTGACCGGCAGGCGCTTTTGCTGTTATGGCAGCGACGCTTTTGGCGTCAAACGGTTATACGCATCCGGGGCCCGCTGAGCCCGGCTTTATTGTGACCGCTACTGGCGGTACGGTCGGCCTTGCCGATCCCAAGGAGACAAACATGAAAATAACCCGAAAACTGCTGCCTTTGCTGGCAGCGGTGCAGTTGGCTATCGCCGGTATCGGCGCGGCTCAGGCGGCCTATCTCTCCGTCGGCTACTTCAACGGCGGCGGCGACGTCACCGCCGGCCCCGGTGGTGACATCGACAAGCTGGACGTGACGCAAATCACCCACCTCAACTATTCGTTTGGCCTGATCTACAACGACGAGAAAGACGAAACCAATGCGGCGCTGAAAGACCCCGCTCGCCGCCACCAGATCTACCTGTCGCCGAAAGTCACGGCCGATCTGCAACGTCTGCCGGTGCTGCGCAAACAGAACCCCGAGCTGAAAGTGCTGTTGTCGGTCGGAGGCTGGGGCGCACGCGGTTTCTCCGGCGCCGCCGCCACCGCGGAAAACCGGGCGATTTTCATTCGCTCCGCGTTGCAGGTGATCGAGCAGTACCGGCTGGATGGGATCGATCTGGACTGGGAATACCCGGTAAACGGCGCCTGGGGTTTGGTGGAAAGCCAACCGGCAGACCGCGACAACTTCACCCTGCTGCTGAAAGAGCTTCACCAGGCGCTGGGTAAAGGCAAACTGTTGACCATCGCCGTTGGCGCCAACGTCAAAAGCCCACGTGAATGGGTCGATGTGAAAAATATTGCGCCCTACCTCAATTACATCAATCTGATGACCTACGACATGGCTTACGGCACGCAGTACTTCAATGCCAACCTGTACGATTCAACGCGTTGGCCAACCGTAGCCGCCGCCGATCGCTACAGCGCCGATAACGTAGTAAAGCATTATCTGGCCGCCGGTCTGAAACCGGCGCAGATGAACCTGGGCATCGGTTTCTACGGCCGGGTGCCGAAACGGGCGACCGAGGCGAGCATCGACTGGGACAAGCCGGACGCCGCCAAGCATCCGGTGACGCAGCCTTACTTCAGCGCGCGAGAAATCGCCCTGTTCCGCACGCTGGGATTGGATCTCAGCAAAGACACTTATTTTAAATACCGCGATATCGTCAACAAATTGCTCAACGATCCGCAGCAGCGTTTCCGCGAGCACTGGGATGACGACGCCAAAGTGCCATACCTGACGCTGCAATCCGCCGAGGGCAAGCCGCTGTTCGCCATCTCGTACGAGAACCCGCGTTCGGTGGCCATCAAGGCCGATTACATCAAAAGCCAGGGATTGGGCGGTGCGATGTTCTGGGAATACGGCGCAGACGACAATAACCGGCTGGCGCAGCAGCTGGCGGAATCGCTGGGCATAAAGGGCGAGAAACGTTGAATCGACGGGGCGATGGCGACATCGCCCCGCTTTAGGGGTGGAGCCTTACTGCGGCTTGAGTTTCACCAGCGGCTCGGCAACGAACTGCTGCTTCAGCTCTTGTTTGCTCTTCATCACGATCTGCCCGTCGGTGCCGATGCTCATATGCTGCGGATCGACGTTGTTCATCGACTGCCACAGCATCACCGCCTGCAGGCTGTTTTCCTTTTGCTCCGGCGTCAGCGCCACGCCGTCCGGCCATTTGCCCAGTTCAACCGCCTGCACCAGGCGTTGGTATATCTCGGGCGTCATCGCCGCAATCAGATCTTTCACGTCCATCAGGGCCCTTCTCGCTTACGGAAGAATAATTAGCTGAATCGATTTTGTTGGTTAAATTACCGCTTAACCGGCCGTTTGATCGCCATTTTCGCCATCGGTGAAACTCAGCGAGGCGGAATTGACGCAGTAACGGTCACCGGTCGGCTGCGGGCCATCGGGGAATACATGCCCCAGGTGCGCGTCGCAGTGGCCACAGCGGATTTCAACACGATGCATATTATGTGAATTATCATCAAGATAACGGATTGCATCGGCGGAAACCGGCTCGTAAAAGCTGGGCCAGCCGCAGCCGGAATCGTATTTGGTTTCGGAATAGAACAGCGGCTGGTTACAGCACAGACAATGGTACACGCCCTCACGCTTGTTATGCAGCAATTTGCCGCTAAACGGCGCTTCGGTGCCACGCTGTTGCGTGACATAACGTTGGATTTCATTCAGTTCCGTGACCGGATGAGCGGGGGTTGTCTCTTTAGCCATTTGTGCTTATCTCTGAATGTGGATAATGTCAACGAAAACAATGATTAATAATAACAAAAAATTAACACCGCTGCAGGGGTTTTTGGCCTAAACTGTAGCCCATAAAGGCCACGTCACGATGATATGTGATAGCGATCACACATCTTGCGTATGCTGACTTTATACTTGGCGGCTTGTCCCCATATAACGGATGAGGCCGAGCGCAAATGGACTGTGCAATAAGCGTGCAAAACCACCCTTCCGGTTTGACTTGCCGCAAGTATTGACACGATTCCGCTTGACGCTGGGTAAGGTTTTTGTAATTTTACAACCAACCTTTTATTCACTAACAAATAGCTGGTGGAATATATGACTATCAAAGTAGGTATCAACGGTTTTGGCCGTATCGGTCGCATTGTTTTCCGTGCTGCTCAAGAGCGTTCTGACATCGAGATCGTTGCAATCAACGACCTGTTGGACGCAGAGTACATGGCTTACATGCTGAAGTATGACTCTACTCACGGCCGTTTCAACGGTACGGTAGAAGTTAAAGACGGCCACCTGGTTGTTAACGGCAAAACCATCCGTGTTACCGCAGAGAAAGACCCGGCTAACCTGAAGTGGAACGAAGTGGGCGTTGATGTGGTTGCTGAAGCGACCGGTATCTTCCTGACCGACGAAACCGCGCGTAAACACATCACCGCCGGCGCTAAAAAAGTGGTTCTGACTGGCCCATCCAAAGATGCGACCCCAATGTTCGTTCGCGGCGCCAACTTTGACAAATATGCCGGCCAGGACATCGTTTCCAACGCCTCTTGCACCACCAACTGCCTGGCGCCGCTGGCTAAAGTCATCAACGACAACTTCGGTATCGTTGAAGGCCTGATGACCACCGTTCACGCGACCACCGCTACTCAGAAAACCGTTGATGGCCCGTCTCACAAAGACTGGCGCGGCGGCCGCGGCGCATCCCAGAACATCATCCCTTCTTCTACCGGCGCAGCGAAAGCGGTTGGCGTGGTTCTGCCAGAGCTGAAAGGCAAACTGACCGGCATGGCGTTCCGCGTACCGACCCCTAACGTGTCCGTTGTTGACCTGACCGTGCGTCTGGAAAAAGCGGCTACCTACGAAGAAATCAAGAAAGCCATCAAAGACGCCGCTGAAGGCTCTATGAAAGGCGTTCTGGGCTATGTTGAAGACGACGTGGTTTCCACCGACTTCAACGGCGAAGTGCTGACTTCCGTGTTCGATGCCAAAGCCGGTATCGCACTGAACGACAACTTCGTGAAACTGGTTTCCTGGTACGACAACGAAACCGGCTACTCCAACAAGGTTCTGGATCTGATCGCTCACATCTCCAAGTAATGGCATGATGTTAAGCTGATAATGAGGGCGACATTTTTTTGTCGCCCTTTTTTTACCCGTCATCTTTCGAGTCACAGCGTTGTTCGCTGCACACACTCACCTCAGTCACTGTCTAAGCATGCGCCTGAGGGCCTGGTTGTGACCCGAAAGCTAATAGGGTCCATTTCTATTTCCGGCAAACAATAGGTTATGAAATGAACGAGAAAATTTTCACCCTGCCCGTTTCCGAACAGATTTCTCCTTATATCAGCCAGCGCCAACTCGATGAGCTGGGCGTGGTGGTCGTGTCGCACCCGAAAGTGCGCGCGGCGGTCGCGCTACAGGGTGCGCATTTGCTAGCCTGGCAGCCTAGCGGTGAGCAGCCGGTAATTTGGCTCAGCAACAACACGCCTTTCGCCAAAGGCAAGGCCATCCGTGGCGGCGTGCCGATCTGCTGGCCGTGGTTCGGCCCGGTGGCGCAACCCTCCCACGGGTTCGCCCGCAACCAGCCCTGGAGCCTGACGGCGCACGATGAAGATGACAACGGCGTCATCCTGACCTTTACGCTGAAAGACAATGAGCAGACCCGCAAGCTGTGGCCGCACGCCTTCACGCTGATTGCTCGCTTCAAGCTGGGTGAAGAGTGCGAGATCGAACTGGAATCGCACGGCGATTATCAAGCCACGGCGGCGCTGCACAGCTACTTCCAGGTTGGCGATATCGATCGGGTCAGCGTGGCGGGCCTGGGCGAACCTTATATTGATAAGGTGGCGGGCGGCGTCGAAGCGCGTCAGACGGGCGACGTGACCTTCGTCGGCCAAACCGACCGCGTCTATACCCATCCGGAGGCCTTCAGCCTGATCCGCGATCCGGCGCTCGCACGCACCATCGAGGTTCATCACCATCATATGAGCGACGTTATCGCCTGGAACCCCGGCGTAGAGCTGTCCTGCAGCATGGGAGACATGCCGAACGACGGTTACAAGACCATGGTCTGCGTTGAGACTGGGCGCGTCAGCAAACCGCTGGTCGCCGCCGGCGAACAACCCGCCCGTTTGGGTGTGACCTTCCGCAGCCGTAAAAAGGCCTGAAACCCCGTGCGCGCCAGCGCACTACGGATGTGCAAAAGGGGCGCTCGCGCCCCTTTTTGATGCACGCCATGCACGCTTATCGTGCAATGCGCGATTAGAAGGTGTAGCTCACACCTGTCATCAGCAAACCGGTGTAAGATTTATCCACCATCGGGCTGTCTTTCACTTCATCCGACAACTTCACATAGCGGCCGAGGAAGAAGGCGTTCCAGCTCTTGTTGATCTGGTAATTGGCGCTCAGCTCGATATACGGCGCCCAGCTATCGCTCGGGGTGTAGCTGTCCAGACCGCTGCGGCGCGATTCATTGGCGCTGACGCCATAGTAATATTTGTTCTGGTTTTTGCTGTTCCACATCACGCCTACGCCCGGAACCAGCGTCAACGCGTCCAGATCAAACTTGTACAGATAAGCCACATCGCCCACCAGCCCGTTGCTGTAGTTCAGCGTGTCGCCGGTGAAGGTGGTGCGAATGGTGCCCCACTCTGCGTTGTGTGAATAGGCCAGGCCGGCCATCAGCGTGCCGCGACGCTTGTCGAGACGCTTCATGCGATCGTCGTCGCTGTCGCCCGGACGGTAGCCCCATGGCGTGTAATACCCCATGATGCTCAGCTGATTTTCTTGATCTTTCCACAGGTAGTAACCGGCGGTCAGAGTACGGAAGTAGAAGTCGTCACCTTCATAGTCGATGACGGGCACCGGATAAACGCGATCCTGATAACCGCGATACGGGTCCGGGCTAACCAGCGCGGCAGCACCCAGTGACCAGGTTCCCGCCTGGGCACTTTGCGCACAAACCATTGCGAAAGCGATAATTGCTAGCGTTTTGAGTTTTGAAATCTTCACTGGTTCTTTTTCCATAAATTACAGGGTTAATAGCCGCAATAGTTTATGTGAAAATTTAGTTACGCGCCTAATCTTTACAATAGAAAACGACCAAGATCGAATAACTTATAGGGGAATTATGAATTAATCATGGCGAAACGATGACGATTCATGCCGCAGGCCGCGCCAGACAAGGCATTTGGTTATCCCGGCAATAACTGAGTCATTGATATGACTTAAAAAAAGCTTTTTCTACGGCAGGAAATTTTCCGGCAAGCAAACTAAGCTTAAATCAGAAGGTGAATTTATCCTGGGCCCAGTGGCATACAGCGCAACTCGCGATAATAAGCGCACCAAGTTGGCATACGGGTTGCTGTACTCAGGCGTATTCTCATCTTTCGGGAGCCAGAACACTATCACACGCTCTCTTTAACCTGTGCTAATAACGAAAGGACGGGCATCATGAACATATTTGACCACTATCGCCAGCGCTACGAAGCTGCCAAGGACGAAGAGTTCACACTGCAGGAATTTCTTACCATTTGCCGGCAAGATCGCAGTGCCTATGCCAACGCAGCCGAACGTCTGCTGATGGCTATCGGTGAACCTGTGATGGTCGACACTGCGCTAGAATCACGCCTGTCGCGCCTGTTCTCCAACCGCGTGATCGCACGCTATCCGGCCTTCGAAGAGTTCTACGGCATGGAAGAGGCCATCGAACAGATCGTCTCTTACCTGAAACACGCCGCTCAGGGCCTGGAAGAGAAGAAACAGATCCTTTACCTGCTGGGCCCGGTGGGCGGCGGCAAGTCCTCGCTGGCGGAACGTCTGAAAGCGCTGATGCAGCGCGTGCCCATCTACACCCTCAGCGCCAACGGCGAACGCAGCCCGGTCAACGATCATCCGCTGTGCCTGTTCAATCCGCAGGAAGATGCCACGATCCTGGAAAAAGAGTTCAATATCCCAAGTCGCTATCTCGGCACCATCATGTCGCCGTGGGCGGCGAAGCGCCTGCATGAGTTCGGTGGCGATATCACCAAGTTTAAAGTCGTGAAAGTGCGCCCTTCCATTCTGGAACAGATCGCCATCGCCAAAACCGAGCCGGGCGATGAGAACAACCAGGACATCTCGGCGCTGGTCGGTAAAGTGGACATCCGTAAACTGGAGAACCACGCACAGAACGACCCGGACGCCTACGGCTATTCCGGCGCCCTGTGCCGCGCCAACCAGGGGATTATGGAATTCGTCGAGATGTTCAAAGCGCCGATCAAGGTGCTGCATCCGCTGCTGACCGCAACCCAGGAAGGCAACTACAACGGCACCGAAGGCATCTCCGCCCTGCCGTTCAGCGGCATTATTCTGGCGCACTCCAACGAGTCCGAGTGGGTGACCTTCCGTAACAACAAGAACAACGAAGCGTTCCTCGACCGCGTGTATATCGTCAAGGTGCCTTACTGCCTGCGCGTGTCGGAAGAGATCAAAATTTACGACAAGCTTCTGGATCACAGTGAGCTGACCCATGCGCCCTGCGCGCCTGGCACGCTGGAAACGCTGGCGCGCTTTAGCGTGCTGTCGCGGCTGAAAGAGCCCGAAAACTCGAGCATCTACTCGAAAATGCGCGTGTATGACGGCGAAAGCCTCAAAGATACCGACCCGAAAGCCAAGTCCTATCAGGAATACCGCGACTACGCCGGGGTTGACGAAGGCATGAACGGCCTCTCCACCCGTTTCGCCTTTAAAATCCTCTCGCGGGTATTCAACTTCGATCACGCCGAGGTGGCAGCCAACCCGGTGCACCTGTTCTATGTGCTGGAACAGCAGATCGAGCGCGAACAGTTCCCGCAAGATTTGGCGGAGAAATACCTGGAGCACCTGAAAGGCTATCTGATCCCGAAATACGCCGAGTTTATCGGCAAAGAGATCCAGACCGCCTATCTGGAATCCTACTCGGAATACGGACAGAACATTTTTGACCGCTACGTCACCTATGCCGACTTCTGGATCCAGGATCAGGAGTATCGCGATCCCGACACCGGCCAGCTGTTTGACCGCGAGTCCCTGAACGCCGAACTGGAGAAAATTGAAAAACCGGCCGGCATCAGCAACCCGAAAGATTTCCGCAACGAAATCGTGAACTTCGTGCTGCGCGCCCGCGCCAACAACAACGGCCGCAACCCGAACTGGACCAGCTACGAGAAGCTGCGCACCGTGATCGAGAAAAAGATGTTCTCCAATACCGAAGAACTGTTGCCGGTGATTTCGTTCAACGCCAAAACATCGACGGACGAGCAGAAAAAACACGACGACTTCGTCGATCGCATGATGGAGAAAGGCTATACCCGCAAGCAGGTGCGCCTGCTGTGTGAATGGTATCTGCGGGTCAGAAAATCCTCATAACGCCTCAGGTAAGCGGCATTATCAGGGCCATGTCCACAATCATGGACGTTGCAGCGCAGCCCACGGAGGGGCTGGCACATTGCGCTGCCGCGGCCGGGACATGAAGAGTTGGCAACGTCGTTTGGGGGAAGTATGGCCTATTTCATTGACCGGCGGCTGAACGGCAAAAACAAGAGCACGGTGAACCGCCAGCGCTTCTTGCGCCGTTACAAGTCGCAAATCAAACAGTCGATTGCCGAAGCCATTAACAAGCGTTCGGTCACCGACGTAGACAGCGGGGAGTCAGTCTCTATCCCCACTGACGATATCAACGAACCGATGTTTCATCAGGGGCGCGGCGGCACGCGCCATCGCGTTCACCCGGGCAATGACCACTTCGTGCAGAACGATCGCGTCGAACGGCCTCAGGGCGGCGCAGGCGGTGGCGGCGGCCAGGGCAACGCCAGCCAGGACGGTGAAGGCCAGGATGAGTTCGTCTTCCAGATATCCAAAGACGAGTACCTCGATCTTTTATTCGAGGATCTCGCCCTGCCCAACCTGAAAAAGAATCAGTACAAGCAGCTGACCGAGTTCAAAACCCACCGCGCCGGCTATACCGCTAACGGCGTGCCGGCCAACATCAGCGTCGTGCGTTCGCTGCAAAACTCGCTGGCGCGGCGTACCGCCATGACCGCCGGTAAAAGGCGCGCGTTGCACGAACTGGAAGACGCGCTGACCCAGTTGGAAAACACCGAGCCGGTGCAACTGCTGGAAGAAGAGCGGCTGCGCAAAGAGATTGCCGAACTGCGCAAGAAAATCGAAAGCGTGCCGTTTATCGACACCTTCGATCTGCGTTACAAAAACTACGAGCGCCGGCCGGAGCCCTCCAGCCAGGCAGTGATGTTCTGCCTGATGGACGTATCCGGTTCGATGGATCAGGCCACCAAAGACATGGCCAAACGTTTTTACATTCTGCTTTATCTGTTCCTGAGCCGAACCTACAAAAACGTCGAGGTGGTCTATATTCGCCATCACACCCAGGCGAAAGAGGTGGACGAGCAGGAGTTCTTCTATTCGCAGGAAACCGGCGGCACCATCGTCTTCAGCGCATTGAAACTGATGAACGACGTGGTCGAAGAGCGTTACGATCCGGCGCAATGGAATATCTACGCCGCGCAGGCGTCGGACGGGGACAACTGGGCCGACGATTCACCGCTGTGTCACGAGCTGTTGGCGAAGAAGATCCTGCCAATGGTGCGGTACTACAGCTACATCGAAATCACTCGCCGCGCTCACCAAACGCTGTGGCGCGAATACGAAGATCTGCAGGCGAAATTCGACAACTTCGCCATGCAGCATATCCGCGAACCGGACGATATCTATCCGGTATTCCGCGAACTGTTCCGCAAACAGACCGCATAATCATAAAAACGGCCGGAGAATACCTGCCCGGCCGTTTTTATTCTCAACGAATTCAAATGCTATTTCTGCGGGATGCATCCGCATCCGGCGTCAATCATAGAACCAACTCACCTGAATACAACACGGGGCCGGTCGGTTGCTTGCTCGGTGAGCCGCCTAATGGCTCCAGGCTAATGGCAATCGTTGTTCCTTTAACTAAATCTGCATCTGCCAAATAAAACTGGCTCACGCCTTTCACGTTCACGAGTCCAATTGAAACGGGCTTATGTCCAACGGGGATCAGCCACAGCTCAAGACTTTTTCCATCCGGAATAGCGGCCAAGCCTAAGGGGGTTATACGAACAATTTTTCTTTGACCGTCTGAACTTACGACCCACGTCCCTTGATGCGCTCCGTTCAGGACCACTAACGGTTTCAGCTCTGGCGCACGCCAATAAAACCACGAGCTCAGGCTCAATGCGCCCAATCCCGCAGCAAGCCCCCATGCAATATAGTTTCGCACGCGCCGTCGAGGCGAAGCGTATTGAGGCAGATTTAATTCAATTTTTTTCCAAACGCTTTCAGGGGGCGGTATTGGCATTATATCGATATCCAACCCCGACAACATATTTTGCCACTTTCCAACCTGGGTCGCCAAAATGCTGTCCGTTTTCAGACGGCGCTCAAAATGCAGCCGGGCATTCCCTCTGAGCGTGCCAAGAGCATATTCTGCAGCCAACATGTCATCACTTTCGCGTCTGTTCATAGGCCCAGGCAATCCTTTAGATGTGCTAGCGCCCTGCGGACCCAGCTTTTTACCGTACCAAGCGGTTGCTGCAACCAATCAGCGATATCCGCGTGCGACATCCCTTGATAATATGCCAAAGCAATACTTTGCCGTTGTTCAGACGTCAGATGCTTCAAACAGTCATTTAACTTTTTAGCCAGCTCCCCCTCATCACCCTGGCTTTCATTTTCCGACTGAGGGATTTGATCGCTATATTCTTCTTCCAGTCCGATATGGCGTCCGTGCCGGCTACGCAATCCATCTATACATCGGTTCCTTATAATGTGAGTAAGCCATGTCATAGGCGAACTCAAGGTCGGATCATAATCTCCGGCACGCTGCCACACGGCAAGAAAGCCGTCGACCAGAACCTCTTCCGCCCACTGGCGATTACGTAACATGCGCAGCGCAATGGCGAATAAACTTGCGGATGTCGATCTGTACAAGCGTTCAAATGCTCGGCGATCGCCATTAGCGATCGCCTTTAAGCACATTACCTGGTTTTCTTTCAACGAGTGATCCATACCATCCCTAAAGCTGTTAAGCTTTGCCCATTCCGAGTATAGGCCTTACTTGGGCATTAGCACGGTATCAATAACGTCGATTACACCGTTTTGCTGCCGCACATCATAGGTGCTGATGTTGGCGACGTCGCCTTTAGCATCTTTGATCTGAATATTATGCGGGCCATTATTCATAAACCATAGCGACTGACCGTTGACGGTTTTGAGTTCCGCCCGTCCGCCGCCCTGCTCAATTTTTCTTTCCAGCGCCCGCATGTCGTAGTTCCCAGCCACAACGTGGTAGGTTAATACACTGCTTAACAGCGCTTTATTTTCGGGTTTTAACAGATTTTCAACGGTGCCGGCCGGTAATTTGGCGAATGCGGCATTCGTCGGCGCAAAAACAGTATAAGGACCTTTGCCTTGTAAAGTATCAACCAAGCCGGCGGCCTTAACGGCCGCGACCAACGTTGTGTGATCTTTTGAGTTCAGCGCATTTTGCACAATGTTTTTTGAGGGGTACATCGCCGCGCCGCCAACCATTACGGATGACGTGTCCCCACTCGCCGCATAAGTGGCGACGCCGAAAAGTAATGAGCCGGTAACCAGAGTAACGATAAGTGTTTTCATGATGAAGTCCTCTCCGTAAGCTGAGCGTAAGTGTTGCTCATTCCTGATATACGTATGAGGTTCTCCAAGTGGATGCACGGGTCGAAAAAAATAATGTAGAGAGAACGAACGCTGTGACAGACAAATAAGCACGCCGTGATGGCCGCCCGTTTCCGCTCTTTCTTATGAGGTTATTCCTAAACCTTCACATCCTCCCTCATGCGTCTTGATGGGAATATTCCCATTCAGTTATCGTTAACACACGCATCGGGTTCCACCCTAAGCGAAATTTGACTCATTTTATTTTCTATGGCTTCTCAGCCCGCTTCGGCGGGCAATTTACCTGTCAGCAGGTTAGACACCATGATCGATTACACCCTCTATGGCCTCAACAAGAATGATGTTGATGAATACCATAAGCAAATCTGCTGCCTGCTCGGCAAAAGCGTGCTGCTGGTGCTTATCGCCAACAAACCGATCACCAAACAGAATCTGCTGGCCAGTCTTATTCAGGAAGTTGAACAACAGCACGACGAGTATTTTCAAAAATTGCATCGCGCGGCAATAGAAATGATCGGCGTTAACGGGCGCTAGATCGATATGCGCAAGGCGGAAATCTACGCCATTATTGCCGCCGCCGTGGTGTTGATTATGCTGTTAATAATGAACTCCGGCAGCGATATCAGCGCTTATCCCTAATGCGAAGCGAAGCACCCCTTTGCCGCAAGGTGTCTCTTTTTTGGCCCGAAGCGCGTTTCTGCCCGGGTTTTATTTTGAACCGGCCGCTTCGTCAATCAATCCCGCCACGTCATCGGCATGGGAAACCAGCGAGGCATGACTGGCCTTCAGCACCATCACTTTCTTAGCCTGCAGCCGCTGCGCCATACGCCGTTGGTTCTCCGGCGCTATCATGCGGTCGTCGCTGGAGAGTTGATACCACGACGGTTTATGTTTCCAGGCGGGCTCACCGAGGGGGTTGCCGAAGGTATCGGCCAATGGCGCCTTCTGCGTCGCCGCCATCACCAGAGCCTCGTCGGCGGTAAGATCCTGGCAAAAGCTTTCGTGAAACTTGTCGGTCTTGATCCACAGATAACCGTCGCTGTCCGGAATCAGATTCGCGACTGCCGCAGGAGGATGCGCTTGCGTAATGCCACCGGGGCTTTCACCGGCATCCGGCGCAAACGCGGCAATGTAGACCAGGCCGACCACGTTAGGCTGGTTGCCCATTTCCGTGATCACCGCGCCACCGTAAGAGTGCCCCACCAACAATACCGGTCCCGCTTGCTGCGCGACCATCTTGCGCGCCCGTTCCGCATCCTCAGCCAGTGAGGTCAGCGGCATTTCCACCGCATGAATCGCCGAATAGCCCCTGCGCGACAACTCGATAATCACCTTACTCCAGTGCGCGGCGCCGCCCCAGAATCCGTGCACCAGCACGATGGTTGGTTTTGTGCTCATTGCCGACCTCTTCATCTCATTTGGAGGCGCTGTAGACAGATCAACAGCCGCCCTACAGGGACGCGCCTTGCAGCCGGCGACGTCGCGCGATCTCCATTTATATAGTTAGCACTGCGGTATTCGGCAATAGCTACGACGGGTTAAGGCGCTCGGTTTACAGGCGTCGTCATGACTTGCCGAGGCAGCGTACGCCGTGGCGGCAGTGCAAAAAACGGGATTAAAACTAGGATTTTTACCCATGCCGATCTAAAATCCCACGCAAAAACAAAGACAAGTAAATTTGTTTCATCGGGAAAAGGAATGAAGTTGTGAAGGAAATGATCTCCATCGTATTGATGACATGCCTGCTGGCGCTGCTGTTTTCGTGGCTGTTCGTCTACGGTCTTAACATTCATTAAACCTACAGCAACACCAAACCCCCCTTCCTGGCTGACCGGCAGCGCATCCGGACGATGCGCTAAAAACCCCTCTCCCCGCATGTTTCTATCCCATCATTCGCCCGCCGACAGCTAAAAAGAACCCAAAGCTCGCCGGCGCAACGCGATCTCGCCTTCGTCTGCTCGCCCACTAAAACATCAATAAAATTTATGATTGATAACCTCGTCGCGTTTCCGGACATCTGAATGACTATTTTCCTTCTTCACACCGTTCCCGCCTGAAATCAGGCTGACAACCTTAAAATGTTACCGGTAACTATGTTGTTGATTTCTTTTCGTAATAAACATAAAGCCGTTAATAACCTTACATTCTTTATAGAAATAAATTATGCATTCTTATGGATAAAGGCATGAATTAACGGCCTTCGGTCATTGATTATCGCCCGCCAAGCTCCTAAAATTCGCGCGTAAAAATACAACTGGGATCGAGTTTCATGTCGTCGCTGTGGGTTGCAACGCAATACTGTTATTTTATTGGTCTGTTAGTTTCAATGATTTTCACCTACCTGGTAAGCAGGGACACCGTCAAAATTCGTTGCATCAGCGCGCTGACCATCGGGTTAACCTGGCCGTTGAGTCTGCCGGTCGTCTTGCTGTTTTCGCTGTTCTAACGCCCTAACAGGCTGTGCCGCCACGGATGCTTTTAAACAGCCGTGCTAATGGAATGGGTCAGCCGACGACGCTGCCCCCTCACCGGCGAAACAAGTGACGATACGGCGCATTGTTAAATGAAAGGCCATTTCCCCGCGTAACGTATTATTTAGGGGGCGACTATTCACCGCGCCGCGATCGCCAACGGCGGTACAGCCGCCCCGCGCCCCATACCATCAGCCATAGTAAAATATTCCCCCCCAACCAAAGCATCAGCAGGTAGAGGAAAGTCTGATAACCGGGTATGCCCCGATCGGCGAAGAACGGATTAAAGTGCAAAAATTTGACGATCGCGAAGGGATTAAGATTGAAACGGGTGAAGACGCAGGCGGTCAGCACAGGCGGCAACAGGATGTAAAACGCCAGGGTGAATATCAGCAGCAGCCTGGTGCCATGCGTGTTTTTATAATCTTTCATATCAGCGTATTGCTTGCTTCATCTCAGTGCGAGAATCGCCTGGCGATCGCTCGCCAATCGACCCTGCGGGCCAAAAATAGTTCCGCGCAAACGCGGGAATAAAGCCGGTTCAGCGTTTAATTCTCATTTAGCGCTCGGGTGATATATACCCTGTGGATTATAAATTACGATGCCGACGCGCCGCCTTCAACTGCAGCGTTTGCGTGGCGTCATCAGGAGGCCCTAATGAAACCGGACGCACTCTCCCTGCCGCCGAGCGCCAAAAAACTCAAAGTGATCTACGGCTGGTATATTTATGTGATCTATATCCTGCTGGTTTTCAACATTTACATGGCGGTCTACAACGTCTGCGTTCGGCATCCGATCGAAGCCCCGCTGCTATCGCTGTGTCACAGCCTGTTTCTCGCGCTGATGTTGCAACAGGTGCTCAAGAAAAACGTCGTTTTCGCCTGGATCTTGTTGGGCTATTTTATTCTGATGCGCCTGTATTACGCCAATGTGCTGCACATTGAGTTCACGCTGGTGAGCCGTGGCCTGGTGCTGCTGATTCTGACGCTGCTGCTGACCGGCACCGTGGCCGTCGGGCATCTGGCCACGCCGCCACAGCGGCATGACTGGCTCGCTCGCCTAGGCTGGCGGCAATGGACGACGCTCGCGGCGCTGGCGGCGATCCTGACCCCGCTGATCACCACCGATTACCTCGGCTAAACGCGGTGCTATCTGGGGATATGGGGCTCTGAAATGTCTACGATGCGGCATATTTTGGTGTAGTTGCCTGCCTTCTCACAGATCTTGTCCGTGACGAACACGCTAAGGTAGCCCAGCAGCAGCAAGTAGCCAACCATGCACAAAATAAAGATAAGCGTTCTCACCGATAGCGACCAACCTGACAAGAGTATCTCCAGCATCATAACCTGAACGAGGCGCTTTAAAAGGATTTCATGTGCGCACTGGCCGCATCGGCGCACGTTCTGTAGTAACATTAAGCCACCACGCCAACCACCGGAAACGCCGATGCACCATCTGATGTTAGACATTGAAACCCTGGATATAAAACCCAGCGCCGTGATTTTGGTGGTCGCGGCGGTGTTTTTCGATCCCCGCACCGGCGAACTTGGCGCCGAATTCGAGGCCGCCGTCAGCAGCCAGAAAGATCAGCCGGGGCGAACCATAAGCCTGGACACGGTTGCCTGGTGGGCGAAACAATCCGATGAAGCGCGCAAGCTGGCCTTCGGCGGCACCGAGAGCCTCAAGCGCGTGCTGAGCAGTCTCAGCCGTTTTATCCATATGAACAGCACCGATACGGTAAAGGTCTGGGGCAACGGTAAAGAGTTCGACTGCGCAATCCTCGAACACGCCTTCCAGCAGTTGGAGATGCCCTGTCCGTGGAAATTCTGGGATACCCAGGATGTGCGCACGGTGATCACGCTGGCGGAACTGCACGGCTTTAACCCGAAAAAGACCCGTCCGTTCGAAGGCATGCCGCATCGCGCGTTGGATGACGCTCGCCATCAGGCCCGTTATGTGGCCGATACCGTCTCAGCGCTTTATCTCCGCCCGGGAGCGCAGCGCTGACCCGCTTTGCCCCTTTTCATTTGCCGCCAGAATCTCTACTCTAGCCCTCTTTGTCACTCGGACGTGCCTTTCCTGCTATGCAAAAGTTCCTGTTTCTGCTTCTCAGCCTGGTGCTGCTCGGCCCATTGGGCATCGATCTCTATCTGCCCACCATTCCCGCCATCGCCGTAGGTCTGGGCAGCAGTGAAGCGCTGATCCAATCCACCATTTCGCTGTTTATTCTGGTGCTCGGCCTCGGTCAAATCATCGCCGGTCCGTTGGTGGATAACTATGGCCGCAAACCGGTGGCGCTGGCCGGCATTATTCTCTACACGATCGGCGCGGCAATGGCGGCGCTGGCCACCAGCCCGACGATCTTCATCGCGTCGCGCCTGTTGCAAGGGGTTGCGGTCTGTTGCACCGCCGTCGTCGCCTTCAGCGGCGTGCGCGATCGGCTGAATGGCGACGACGCCGCCCGCGCCTTCGGCTTTCTCAACGGCACGCTGAACATCATCCCGGCATTGGCGCCGCTGCTCGGCGGCCTGCTCGCCGAAGCCTTCGGCTGGCGCGCGCCCTTTTGGTTCCTGGCCGGTTACGCGCTGCTGGTGTTGGTGCTCATCGCGCTGCGCCTGCCGGAAACTCGCCCCGCCGACACCGTGCCGGTCAAAGGGCTGCCGGTGCGCCAATACGCGCGCATCCTCAGCGAACGGCGTTTCCTCTCTTTTGCGGTGGTGAACTCCGGGGCGATGGGCATGGCGCTGACCTACGTTTCTCTGGCGCCTAACGTGCTGATGGGCACCGCGGGCCTGACTCCGCTGCAATTCTCGTTGGTGTTCGGCGCCAACGGCTTCTGGATCATGTTGGTCAGCTTCTTCGCTAACCGCATCATCCACAAAGTCGGCCGCCCGGTTTGTCTGGCGACCGGCGGCATTTTGATGGGGTTGGGCTGCCTGGGCCTGCTGCTGGGCGTCATGTGGCTTCCCGCGGCGGCGCAAGCGCACTGGCTGGCGTATATGCTGCCGGTCGCCAGCGCCTGCGCCGGGTTGGCGTTCGTGATGGGCCCGGCCACCAGCTATGCGCTGGAACCGTACTCCAATGAGGCCGGCGTCGCGTCCGCACTGGTCGGTTTCGTACAGATGGCCGGGGGCGCCGCGCTGGGGCTGCTGGCGATGGCGCTGCCGCTGCAACCGAAGCTGTCGCTGGCCTTGGTCATGCTGGCGGGCTGCCTGCTGGCGCTGCACGCGCGGCGGCTCAGCAAGCAGATTAAAGGACAGATCAGAAAAGTCGCCTGAGCCGCAGCTCAGGCTTCGGTAACAACCGGCACGCGTGCCGCCAACGCCGACAACAGTTCATAGCCTAACGTCCCTGCCGCCGTGGCCACCTCGTCCACCGGCAGGCGTTTTCCCCACAGCTCCACCTCGGCGCCCAGTTCAACGTGGGGACAGGGCGTCAAATCCACCGCCAGCATATCCATCGATACCGTTCCCAGGGTGCGCGTCAACACGCCATCGACCCATACCGGCGTTCCGGTCGGCGCATGACGCGGATAGCCGTCGGCATAACCGCAGGCCACCACGCCGATACGCTGCGCGCCGGCGGCGCTGTAACGGCCACCGTAGCCCACGCGATCGCCAGACTTCAGCTGCTGAATGCCGATGATCTCGCTGCTCAGCGTCATCGCCGGCTGCAACCCCGTCGATGCGATATCGTTCCAGCACCCGCTCGGCGAAGCGCCATAGAGAATGATCCCAGGGCGCACCCAGCTGCCGTGGGTCGCAGGATGCCACAGCGTAGCGGCCGAGTTGGCCAGGCAACGCGGCAGCGGTACATCGGCCGCCGCCGCCTCGATGGTGGCCATCTGTTGAGTTACGCCTTCCGGCCCGTCGGCGGTGGCGAAGTGACTCATCAGCGTAAGCTCGGCAATATTGGCGACAGCCTGCGCCCTGCGCCACACCTCATGCAGGCGCTCGGGCGCAAACCCCAGCCGATTCATGCCGCTGTTCACTTTCAGATAGACATCAAGCGGCGCACTCAGCTTTGCGTCGGCGATCGCCGCCAGTTGCCAGTCGCTGTGCACCGCCGTCGTCAGGCGATAACGATCGAGCAAGGCCAGATCCTGTCGCTGGAAGAAGCCTTCCAACAACAGGATCGGCCCCTGCCAACCGGACTCGCGCAGCAACACCGCTTCGGCCAGATCCAGCATGGCGAAGCCGTCGGTGTGCGCCATGCTGCGCCAAACGTGTTTGATGCCGTGGCCATAGGCGTTGGCCTTGACCACCGCCCAGACTTTGGCGCCGGGGGCGAAACGGCGCACCATCTGCAGGTTGTTTTCAATTGCACCGAGATGCATCGTGGCGGTTATCGGACGGGGCATCGCTTCTCCTTGGGGCAGCGTACAGCGGCCACGCGCGCCTGCGCGTGGCCGAAAAAGTCTATGACAGCGTCGACGATTAACGTGCGGGATGCACGTCGTTCAGCGGAACCGCGTGTTGCTGGCGAAATCCGGCGCTGTAACGCGCCACCGCCAGGTCATCGGAAGGGATTGCCGGCGTAATGCCGGACATCAGATCGGACAACAACTGCCCGGAACCGCAGGCCATGGTCCAGCCGAGCGTGCCATGCCCAGTGTTGAGGTACAGGTTTTTCAACGAGGTGCGGCCGACGATCGGCGTGCCGTCCGGCGTCATCGGGCGCAAGCCGGTCCAGAACGTCGCGTCTTCCACTCTGCCGCCGTTCGGGTAGAGATCGCGCACCACCATCTCCAGCGTTTCTCGCCGCTTTTGCTCCAGCTGAGTATTGAAACCGACGATCTCCGCCATGCCGCCGACGCGAATGCGCTGGTCGAAGCGCGTGATGGCGATTTTATACGTCTCATCCAGTACCGTAGAGAATGGCGCCGCCGCCTCATCGACGATAGGGATCGTCAGCGAATAGCCCTTCAGCGGGTAAACCGGAATAGACACCAGGCCGCGCAGCAGCGCCGTGGAGTACGAACCGAACGCCACCACATAGCTATCGGCTTTGAACACTTCCTCGCCGCACTGTACGCCGGCGATCTTGTCCCCCTCCACCAACAGACGGTCGACGCTGCGGTTGAACAGGAAGGTCACGCCCGCCTGCTCAGCCATCTTCGCCAACTGTTGCGTAAACAGTTGGCAATCGCCGGTTTCGTCGTTCGGCAACTGCAGGCCGCCGGTCAGCTTGTGCGCCACCTGCGCCAGCGCAGGCTCAACGCTACCGAGTTGGCCGGCTTCCAGCAATCGGTAAGGCACTCCGGCATCTTCCAATACCGCAATATCTTTCGCGGCGTTTTCGAACTGTTGTTGGGTGCGGAACAGCTGCAGCGTGCCGCCCTGACGGCCTTCGTACTGGATGCCGGTTTCCTGCCGCAGCGCCTTGATGCAGTCGCGGCTGTATTCCGCCAGGCGCACCATGCGGCCTTTGTTGGTCATGTAGTGTTCGGTGTTGCAGTTTTTCAGCATCTGCCACATCCAGTTCAGCTGGAAGCTGCTGCCGTCGAGACGGATCGCCAGCGGCGCATGGCGTTGGAACATCCACTTAATGGCCTTCAGCGGCACGCCCGGCGCCGCCCAGGGAGCGGCATAGCCCGGTGAAATCTGCCCGGCGTTCGCCGCGCTGGTTTCCAGTGCCGGGCCGGGCTGACGATCGATCACCGTCACCTCATGCCCAGCCTTCGCCAAATACCAGGCACTGGCTACGCCCACCACTCCACTACCTAAAATTACCACTCGCATCGCTGACTCCAGCCCAAGGCTTCACAAAGCACAATCTTCTGCTAACAGGAAATTAACTCAGTGAAAAAATCCGTCCAACAACTTCGTCATCAAACGTGACAATATTCACAATTAATTTATCGTCGATGGCCCGCGCATTTGCAATAGCCGCCAGAAAATAGCGATAAGATACGGTTTAAGGGGGTTTATGGCGCGAGGTCACCCCTGATCCGCTAGCATTGCTATCATTGATGGCATGGAAAATTGGCGTGATAAGCAACATGGATTTAACAGAATATAAAAATATCAGCTAACCTATAAATAGAATAAAAAACCACAAAAACAAAAAATACCAAAACAACTGGCAAATAACGGCACCACCCGCTGCAGCAGAAAAATCGCGTAAATTTTCAGCCCTTAATAGCCTTATTTTTACTGTTGGAATAAAGCGGCGTTCACTGTGGCGCCATCTTGTTTTCGCTGCAGCACGATATGAACGTTCAAGCCCCCAGCCGCGCCTAGAGTTCATACTGTCGCTATTCAGGAGAACCTCGCATGTTCATCGCTCTCTATCAGTTCTCAGTCAAAACCGGACACGAACACGCTTTTCGCCAGGCCTGGCTTGAATTGACACAGGGCATCTATCAGCAACGCGGCAGCCTGGGCTCGCGCCTGCATCGGGAGGTGAACGGCAAATATATCGGCTATGCGCAGTGGCCAAGCCGCTCGGCATGGGAAAACGCCGGTGATATTCAGCTGGATGAACGGTACCGAGCGGCTCGGGATCGTATGCGCGCCACTTTATTGGCGGATGAAACGCTATTTGAAATGGACGTCACGGACGATTACCTGCAAATCAGGTCGTTCGACTGACCACAAGCCCACGCGTGCGGGCTTGTGGTGGCAGAAGAGAGAAGCATCAATGATGCAGCATCTCGTCCACGACTTCTTTGGTCTGCAGCTGGAATGGGTAGTAGGTCGGCCAGTTATCCATCTCTTTCAGCAACGCCTCCTGCGACGTGTTGCCCATAAAGATATGGAAATGCGCCGATTTGCGCGGCCCGATAATGTGATCGCTGAACTGTACGAATTTCGGCGCCTGGCTGTCGGCATCCTGGCACTCGAACAGATAACGCACGCCTTTCTTACCGGAGACATACGTCAGGATCTTATGCCCGGCGTACTTGTACTGACAGGCGCTGGATTGGTCGCCACGGTGAAATTCCATGATACCGTTCTCAATGCCAATGGTATCCACATCGGTGGCGTAACCTTTGCGGTAATACGCCTTCACCTCTGCGAAGGTTTTGCTCTTATCCTGCGCCGCTTTCTTGAACACCGGGTCAAGATCCCCATTGATCAGATACGGATACACGGATTGCCATACGCCCTCCCAATCCGCCAGGTCGCGATCTTTGACGTCTTTATCGTCGAACACGCCTCCCTCCGCCTTTTTTTCCAATTCCGTCAGCGGCTTGCCATGTGAATGATGCCCGTGAGCCAACGTTTGCCCACTGATGAACAGCGCCGCCAACGCCACTGCCAATTTGCCCAAATGCCTCGTCAAAACGCGCTCCTTGTCCGTTATTGAGAAAAATGAAAAGTTACAATATAACATAACAGTTTTCAATCCCTGTCGCACAGCAGGCAATGTGTTGCACGCCCCTGCCGCAGGGCTATACTCGGAGAAGATGCGTGGTGTTGCACCGCCTTCTGCCGGGACGGGCGCCGGATCGACCGCCGTTCGCCCCTTTGCGTACCGGCATTTTTATTTCACTGATTTGCAATGGTTAATTATGACTTGAACTATGCTTGTTACAGGGTCTGCCGTTTGAGCAAGGCCCGTGAATAATGAGGGTGCGCTGATGACTACTTCAACACATGACAAGGTTAAGGATGATAAACGTCTGAGCGATGGACCGGACTGGACGTTCGAACTGCTGCAGGTGTATTTGGAGCAGATCGACCGCGTCGCCAAGCATTACCGGCTCGACACCTACCCCCATCAGATCGAGGTGATCACCTCAGAACAGATGATGGACGCCTATTCGAGCGTCGGCATGCCGATCAACTATACCCATTGGTCCTTCGGCAAAAAATTCATCGAAACCGAGCAGCGCTACAAACAGGGCCAGCAAGGGCTGGCGTATGAAATCGTCATCAACTCCAATCCCTGCATCACCTACCTGATGGAGGAGAACACCATCACCATGCAGGCGCTGGTGATGGCGCACGCCTGCTATGGCCACAACTCGTTCTTCAAGAATAACTACCTGTTCCGCAGTTGGACCGACGCCAGCTCCATCGTCGATTACCTGCTGTTTGCTCGCCACTACATCAGCCAGTGCGAAGAACGCTACGGCGTCGAAGAAGTGGAACGGCTGCTGGACTCCTGCCATGCGCTGATGAACTACGGGGTCGACAGGTACAAACGCCCGCAAAAAATCTCTTTGGTGGAAGAAAAAGCGCGCCAGAAAAGCCGCGAAGAGTATCTGCAAAGCCAGGTGAATACGCTGTGGAAGACCCTGCCACGCGTCGAGCGCGAAGAGTCGCCTGAGCAGGCGCGCCGATATCCGAGCGAACCGCAGGAAAATATCCTCTATTTTATCGAGAAGAATGCGCCGCTGCTGGAACCGTGGCAGCGTGAGGTGCTGCGCATCGTGCGCAAAGTCAGCCAATATTTCTACCCGCAAAAACAGACCCAGGTAATGAACGAGGGGTGGGCGACCTTCTGGCACTACACCATCCTTAACCATCTTTACGACGAAGGCCGGGTGACCGAGCGGTTCATGCTGGAGTTTTTGCACAGCCACACCAACGTGGTTTATCAGCCGCCGTACAACAGCCCATACTATAACGGCATCAACCCCTACGCGCTGGGCTTCGCCATGTTCCAGGACATCAAGCGCATCTGCCAATCGCCGACCGAGGAAGATCGCTACTGGTTCCCGGACATCGCCGGTAAAGACTGGTTGGACACGTTGCACTTCGCCATGCGCGACTTTAAGGATGAGAGCTTTATCAGCCAGTTCCTGTCGCCCAAAGTGATGCGCGACTTCCGCTTGTTTACCGTGCTGGACGACGATCGCAACAACTACCTGGAAATTGCCGCGATCCATAACGAAGCGGGCTACCGGGCAATCCGCCAGGAGCTGTCGGCTCAATACAATCTGAGCAACCACGAGCCGAACATTCAGATCTGGAACGTAGACCTGCGCGGCGATCGTTCGCTGACGCTGCGCTATATCCCGCAAGAGCGCGCGCCGCTCGATAAGAGCCGCCGCGACGTGTTGAAGCACCTGCATCGCCTGTGGGGCTTCGACGTGATCCTCGAGCAGCAAAACGAAGACGGCAGCGTGGAATTGCTCGACCGCTGCCCGCCGCGGCCTACGCCGCTGTAACCGCCATAACGACAAAGGGCGCCAACACGGCGCCCTAATTATGTCATTCGCACGGCATCAGCGGCGCGCTTCGGTCAGATCGCTCGGCATGGTGCCCTGCATGCTCTGCCAAATCGCCCCGCTGTCTTTACCGTAGTTGCGCACGGTGTCCATCACCTGGTCGTACAGCTTCTCATGGCAAAGCGTAGACAGCTTGCTGTAGAAGGTCAGCGCCAGCTTGCGCGCTTCCGGGTTGGAGAAGTAGTAACGGCCCACGCGGGTGTACAGCCCTTTCAGGCCGTTGAAAATCAGGCCATAGATCGGGTTGCCGGAAGCGAACGCCAGACCACGGAAGATCTCATAGTCCAGGACATTGAAGGCATCCGCCTGATCTTCCACCTCGGCGGCTTTCGCCAGCACTTCCTGCGCCTGCTCAGGATGATTGCGCACCGCAGCGCGAATAAAGATCGACGCGATATTGGTACGCACGGACAGCAGGTTATCGATCAGCTGCGGGACGCTTTTGTGATCGAGACGAGCCACGGTCTCAAGGATATTGAGGCCGGACGTTTCCCAGAAATTGTTCACTTTGGTCGGTTTACCATGCTGAATGGTCAACCAGCCATCGCGGGCCAGACGTTGCAACACTTCACGTAACGTGGTGCGCGTGACGCCAATCAACTCCGAAAGCTCACGCTCCGCGGGCAAAATAGAGCCAGGGGGGAAGCGATTATTCCAAATACTCTCAATAATGTACTCTTCCGCGAAACCGGCAGGACTCTGCGCCTTTATGACCATGTGTTTGACGTTCCGTTGCGACGATAAAATCAGTAAAAGTAATCAGCTCATCATACCAGATCACACAGACATGACATAGCGTGAGCGAAAAACAATAAACGAAAGTGTGCATAAAGTGGCAAAAAACGCGCAAAAACACCGGCCCTGAGAAATTTGCCGCCGTAAAACAAGCTCCGGTTGCGCCCGCCCCCGCCGCGTTGTTAGGGTACGTGCTACGACTGATTTAAGGATGCATAAAGGACAATGGAAACAACCCTGCGCAGCGCCCTGCTCAAAAACTTCCTGGGGCAATCTCCCGACTGGTACAAACTGACCATTCTCATTTTCCTGGCGATCAACCCGCTGGTGTTCTTTTTCGCCAGCCCGTTTCTCGCGGGTTGGCTGTTGGTGATCGAGTTCATCTTTACCCTGGCGATGGCGTTGAAATGTTACCCGCTGCTGCCAGGCGGCCTGCTGGCGCTGGAAGCCGTGGCCATCGGCATGACCAGCCCGGCGCAGGTTTCGCAGGAAATCGAACATAATCTGGAAGTGCTGCTGCTGCTGGTCTTTATGGTGGCCGGCATCTACTTTATGAAGCAACTGCTGCTGTTCGTGTTCACCAAACTGCTGCTCAATATCCGCTCGAAAACGCTGCTGTCGCTGGCGTTCTGCCTGGCGGCAGCCTTCCTTTCCGCCTTCCTCGATGCGCTGACGGTCGTCGCGGTAGTGATCAGCGTCGCCACGGGGTTCTATTCCATCTATCACAATGTGACGTCGAACCGCTCCGACGGCGACATCGGCGATGACAGCGATTTCACCGGCGAAGAGCGCAAGCAGACGCTGGAGCAATTCCGCGCCTTTCTGCGCAGCCTGCTGATGCACGCCGGCGTCGGCACCGCGCTCGGCGGAGTCATGACCATGGTGGGCGAGCCACAGAACCTGATCATCGCCAAAAGCGCGGGCTGGGGCTTTATCGACTTCTTCCTGCGGATGGCGCCGGTCACTTTGCCTGTGCTGGCATGCGGCCTGCTGGTCTGCTGGCTGGTAGAGCGTTTTCGCCTGTTTGGCTACGGCACGCCACTGCCGGAAGCGGTGCGTGAGGTGCTGAAAGAGTATGATCGCAAGGCCACCGCAGGCCGCAGCAAGCAAGAAAGGCTCAAGCTGGTGATGCAGGCGCTGATCGGCGTTTGGCTGGTGCTGGCGTTGGCCTTCCACCTGGCGGAAGTCGGGCTGATCGGCCTGTCGGTCATCATTCTCGCCACATCGCTTTGCGGCGTGAACGACGAACACGCCATCGGCAAAGCTTTCCAGGAGGCGCTGCCGTTCACCGCCCTGCTGACGGTATTTTTCACCGTGGTGGCCG
This sequence comes from Serratia sp. ME47, assembly GCF_903970925.1. Lineage (NCBI taxonomy): Bacteria > Pseudomonadati > Pseudomonadota > Gammaproteobacteria > Enterobacterales > Yersiniaceae > Serratia > Serratia sp. ME47. The sequence goes on from NZ_CAJCKE010000001.1 coordinate 85,177, forward strand.
TGATCATTGAGCAACACCTGTTCAGCCCGGTGATCCAGTTTGTACTGCGCGCCGAGCCCGCTTCTCAGCTTTCGCTGTTCTACCTGTTCAACGGTCTGCTGTCGTCGGTTTCCGACAACGTATTCGTCGGCACGGTTTACATCAACGAAGCGCGCACCGCGCTGGAAACCGGCGCCATTGCGCTGAAACAGTTCGAACTGCTGGCGGTCGCCATCAATACCGGCACCAACCTGCCTTCGGTCGCTACCCCCAACGGCCAGGCGGCGTTCCTGTTCCTTTTGACGTCGGCCTTGGCGCCGCTGGTGCGTCTGTCGTATGGCCGCATGGTGTGGATGGCTCTGCCTTATACGATCGTATTGACCGTGGTCGGCCTGCTGTGCGTACAGTTCACGCTGGAGCCGGCGACCGAACTGTTGACACAGTGGCACTGGCTGACGCTGCCGCCTGTCGACGCCATCGGCCACTGATGCGGCGCCGGCAGGGTAAACCGACTATTTTTACGCTGAAACCGGCCCAGGTGGCTGGCAGCGAGGGGGAATTGGTTTACACTGCCGGTTCAATTGCTTACTGCATGGAAGAATCTAGATATGTTGCAATTCTTTAACCGCTGTTCACAAGGACGCGGCGCCTGGCTGCTGATGGCCCTGACAGCGTTGGTGTTGGAACTGGTCGCGCTCTATTTCCAGCACGTTATGCTGCTGCAGCCCTGCGTCATGTGCATTTACGAGCGTTGCGCGCTGTTCGGCATCCTCGGCGCCTCACTGGTGGGCGCCATCGCGCCGAAAACGCCGCTGCGCTATGTGGCGATCCTGCTGTGGATGTACAGCGCCTGGGAAGGCGTACAGCTGGCGTGGAAACACACCATGATCCAACTGCACCCCTCGCCGTTCAATACCTGCGATTTCTTCGTCAGCTTCCCGTCCTGGCTGCCGCTGGATAAATGGCTGCCGGCGGTGTTCCACGCTTCCGGTGACTGTTCCGTGCGTCAATGGCAGTTCCTGACGCTGGAAATGCCACAGTGGCTGGTGGGTATCTTCGGTGCCTATCTGCTGGTGGCGCTGATTGTGCTGATCGCGCAATTTGCCCGCCCACGCCGCCGCGATTTGTTCGGCCGCTGATAGGCCAACAAACAAAAAACGGCGCCTCAGGGCGCCGTTTTTTTAGGGTATTACTGTTGAATTCAGAGATAACCCCATTTCAGGTATGTGTAAGGAAGTAAACGAGCACGATCAGTGCCCCAGCTACGGCAAACAGACGGACCATTTTCATTGTTATGCTCTCGAACTTGCGGGAGAGCGGCCAAATTACCCAACTTATCGTTTAAAAAGAAGCATCCTGGCTCGATTAAGCGCGTAATTTACATAACATTAAACTTCTGCGTTGCCAGCGGGCCAACACATGCTGTGCAGGCACTTTCCTCACGCCCTGCGGGCATCAATAAATTACCGTTATTTATGAACGACTGCGTCTTTGTCACATTCAGAGCACAATATTTTGGTGAAGTTTGCCCATAAAATCCTTATAGTATCGGCAAAGTGAGTACTACCGATTTCCCTGGTGTTGTTGTGTGTCTTGCCCCTCATCTTTGCAGGGGCTTTTTTCCTTCTCCCCCCAACCGTCAGTCCCCGCTGCCTTTAAATAAATCATTCAAATTTAACTCTGCGCGGTATCACTCATTGGCCAACGTTCGCGCACTAATGATTAAAATCGTTCGTGATTCTTTCCTTATGCTGAATGCAGTAGGCCAATGATATCAAGGACACGATTTATGCCGGATAGCACATTTCCCCCCACGTCTCAGCGCCCGTTCCTGCGGCGCATGCTGCTCAAAGCAGGGAAAAAATTCCTGCGCTGGAACGGCGAATTTCAGACTCGCCATTCGCTCATCTCCACCACGCCGCGGATCGGTAATCATGAATTTAATTGGGTGACGGCGCTGGAAGCCCGTTGGCCTGCCATTCGCCAGGAGTTGGATCGGTTACTGGAGCATCCGGAGGACATCCCCGCGTTCCACCAAATATCACCGGATCAGAAACGCATCTCCAAAGGGGATAATTGGAAAACCTTCGGGCTATTTGTCTACGGGCAGCGCGTTGATGAGAACTGCGCCATTTGTCCGCACACCGCACAGGCGGTGAGCGAGATCCCCGGCATGCGCACCGCCATGTTTTCGATCCTTAAGCCGCACTATCACATCGTCCCCCACAAAGGCCCGACTCGTGCCGTGGTGCGCGCGCATTTGGGATTGATCGTGCCAAAGGATCGGGAAAAGCTCTGGATCCGCGTCGACGATCAGATCCTGCACTGGGATGAAGGCAAGGTCATTTTGTTTGATGACTCTTATGAGCATGAGGTGCGCAATGATACCGACGAACTGCGTGCGGTGCTGTTTCTCGATATCGACCGGCCGATGGACAAAGTGGGGACGGCGGTAAATAAACTGCTGTTCAGCCTGATTAAAGCCAGCCCTTACGTGAAGCAGCCGCTGAAAAATCTGGCCAACTGGCGCCGCCGCGACAAAAAAGAGTGAAGTGACGGCTTATGCCATAACCTCACGCCTGCCGGTTAGCGCAATTGCAGAGGGCGGCGTGTCCTGACACGCCGCCCTCTTGCATGAAAACGCGTCTTGCTGCGCAAGCGGTCCGGCGTTATCTGGCCCAGTCCGGCTTGTTAAGAATATGGTCCTGCCAGTCCACCACTTCGCTCTCGCGCACCGCGATATGCCGCACCGTGATGCGCTCACCGTGCATCGCCGCCTTGGAGCCGCTCAGCAACGGGTGCCAGGGGAACAGCGGCTTGCCCTCACCGATCAGGCGATAGGCGCAGGTCGGCGGCAACCAATCGAAGGTGGTGAGGTTTTCGCGCGTCAATTTGATGCAGTCCTCTTCCAGCTCGAAGCGCCGCTCGTAGTTACGGCATTGGCAGGATTTGATGTTGAGCTGGTTGCAGGCTACGTTGGTAAAATAAATCTCGTCGGTATCTTCGTCGATCAGCTTATTCAAACAGCATTGCCCGCACCCGTCGCACAGCGATTCCCACTCTTGTTCTGACATTTCCGCCAGCGTTTTCTGTTGCCAAAAAGCGAGTTGTGACATGTTAGCGTCCGGTTTCGGTAAATGGATAACTCACCTGCGCACAGGTTCGAGGGGGGACTATATAGACATTTTAGCCGCGAGATGCAAGTTTTGCCGCCGACGATGCCGGCGGCCAACAGCGATCAGATCACCCGGGTGCTGAGCGCTTTACCGTTCAGACTGATTTTCAGCATGTCGCCGGAAGCCATCGGGCCTACGCCCTGCGGCGTGCCGGTCAGGATGATGTCGCCGGCGCGCAGCGTGAAGAAACGGCTCATGTAGCTGATTAGCGGCAGGATCGGCGTGATCATGTCACGCGTATTGCCCTGCTGGCGCAGTTGATCGTTGACGGTCAACGACAGCTCGGCGTTTTGCGGATCGCCGAATTCCGCCACCGGGATAAACCCTGACATCGGACAAGACCCGTCGAAGGCTTTGGCCTTTTCCCACGGCTGACCGGCCTTTTTAAAACCGGCTTGCAGATCGCGCAGCGTCAGATCAAGCGCCACGCCGTAACCGGCAATCGCACGCGCCACGCGATCTTCGTTGGCCTGCTTCAACGGCGTGCCGATCAGTACCGCCAGCTCTACCTCATGATGCACCGCACCGAACTCTTTAGGGATGGCCACCGGCTGGCGGATATCGCATAACGCCGTTTCCGGTTTGATGAACACCACCGGCTCGACGGACACCGCGCTGCCCATTTCCTTGATGTGATCGGCGTAGTTGCTGCCGACGCAGACCACCTTGTTCACTGGGAAATCGAGCAGCGAACCTTGCCAGTCTCTGTGTTGATACATACCGCTTCTCCCAAACTGTAGAGGCTTGGCGCGCCAAGCCGATTATTGGTGTGCCGGATCAATGCCCGATCGCGTCTGCCATCATACCCACGGCGATAGCGAAATAGTAAGAGCGATTCCAGTGCATCAGGGTGCGGAAATTATCATAGACCAGGAAGGTCCGCCCCTGCAGATCATCCGGCGCGATGATCCAGCCGCGCTGCACGGCGTGCGGCAACGCGCGGCCATCCGCACGGCGCACGCCGCGTTTCTGCCAGTCGTTGACGCTGCGCGCCTGCGCGTCTTTCAGGCCCAGTTCGGCTCGATTGAAGCCGGCGGGCAGTTTGACCTCGCGCCCCCAACCGATGCCGGGCTGCCAGCCCTCTTTGGACAGGTAGCTGGCCGTGGACGCGAAAACGTCGTCAATGTTATTCCAGATATCGATGCGCCCGTCACCGTCGCCGTCCGCCGCATAGCGCAGGAAGGAGCTTGGCATAAACTGACATTGCCCCATCGCGCCGGCCCAGGACCCTTTCAGTGGCGTATCGCCAACGTGCCCCTGTTCGACTATCTGCAACGCCGCCAGCAGCTCCCGGCTGAAAAAGGCCTCGCGGCGCCCTTCGAACGCCAGCGTCGCCAGCGCGGACACCACGTCCTCCCGCCCCTGGATCTTGCCATAGGCGCTCTCCATGCCCCACAGCGCGATGATATAGCGCCCCGGCACCCGATAGCGTTCGCTGGCCCGCAGCCATTGCGCATGGCGCTGCCGGTACAGTTCGCGCCCCTGCCGCACCTTGGCGGGCGACATCACCCGCCGCAGGTAATCGTCCAACGTGATCTTCTGCTCCGGCTGATTGCGATCGGCCTTGATCACCCGATCGACGAAATGGATTTGCGCAAAGGCGCGGTCAAGGGTGGCCTGACTGATGCCCTGTTCCCGCGCCCGGCGCTTCAGTTGCTCGACATACGCCGGGAACTGCGCCGGATCGCGCCCGCTGGTGGCCAGCGTCGTCTCCTGCGCCGCCTGCGGTGCGCCCGGCATCATCGCACCGCCCAGCGCCAGCCAAACGGCCAACGCGGTACTTCTCGCCGAACGTGTCATCATACCTCCCCTGACCGTAGCGGCGGTCTCAGGCCTTGTCGCCCGCCAAATGCTGATTGAGCAGGTTTTCCACCGGCGGCGGGAACTGCAGGTAATAACCTTCGTCTTTCAGCGCCTGCTTCACCTTTTCGATATCTGCCGAGGCCAATTTCTTGCGTTCATCGAGTGAAAGCATCATGGCGAATTGCGGTACGCCGAAACTTTTCATCAGCGCTTCCGGCACACGAGAGAAATCGTCTTTTTTTTCGACATAAAGATAAGTTTGATCGCGTTTCGGGCTTCTATAGATCACACAAAGCATTTTTTTAACTCTATTTAATTGAGGGAGCGTCTTGCCTGGATATAACTCTGACTATAACATGCTTATAGTACATCGGAATATCGCACCCCGAGTGGTATTCCGGGGATTTAAAGTTGCTGAGACTGAGTCAGGATAGATGTCACAATCGCCAATTGAGCTAAAAGGCAGCAGTTTTACCCTATCGGTTGTTCATTTGCATAATTCGCAGCCCGAGGTAATACGCCAGGCGTTACAGGAAAAAGTTGAGCAAGCGCCCGCTTTTCTGAAAAACGCCCCTGTTGTTATCAACGTCGCAACGCTGGATGGCGATGCGAACTGGAAAGAACTTCAACAGGCTGTCGCGGCGGCAGGTCTGCGCGTTGTGGGTATCAGCGGTTGCAGAGATGAGCGTCAAAAGCGCGCGATAGCCCGTGCCGGGCTGCCGTTGCTGAGCGAAGGCAGAGGCCAGAAAATGGCGGCGCCGGAGCCTGCACCTGCGCCCGTGGTGGCGGACAACGCCCCCGCCAAAACGCGTATCATCAGCACCCCTGTCCGTTCCGGCCAACAGATTTACGCCCGCAACTGCGATCTTATCGTGACCAGCAGCGTCAGCGCCGGCGCCGAACTGATTGCCGACGGCAACATTCATGTCTACGGCATGATGCGCGGTCGCGCGCTGGCAGGCGCGTCAGGCGACACGCAATGTCAGATTTTTTGCACCCACCTGGCGGCTGAGCTAGTCTCTATCGCAGGGCAGTACTGGTTGAGCGACCAAATCCCGTCCGATTACGTCGGGCAGGCCGTACGACTCAGCCTGTTGGATAACGCTTTAACCATACAACCTTTAAATTAAGCCCTTTTGACAAGGAATCCATTTCATGGCACGCATTATTGTTGTTACATCGGGTAAAGGGGGCGTTGGCAAGACCACTTCGAGCGCGGCCATCGCTACCGGCCTGGCCCAGAAAGGCAAGAAAACCGTCGTGATCGATTTCGATATCGGCCTGCGTAATCTTGACCTGATCATGGGCTGCGAACGTCGGGTAGTTTATGATTTCGTGAACGTGATTCAGGGCGACGCCACGCTGAATCAGGCGTTGATCAAAGACAAACGCACTGAAAACCTCTATATCCTGCCGGCTTCGCAGACACGCGACAAAGACGCGTTAACCCGTGAAGGCGTTGAAAAAGTCCTCAACGATCTCGGCGAGATGGATTTTGACTTCGTGGTCTGCGACTCTCCGGCCGGTATCGAAACCGGTGCGCTGATGGCGCTGTATTTCGCCGACGAAGCTATCATCACCACCAACCCGGAAGTCTCTTCGGTGCGCGACTCCGACCGTATCCTGGGCATCCTTTCCTCCAAATCGCGCCGCGCCGAGAAAGGCGAATCGCCTATCAAGGAACACCTGCTGCTGACCCGTTACAACCCGGGCCGCGTCAGCCGTGGCGACATGCTGAGCATGGAAGACGTGCTGGAAATCCTGCGCATTCCACTGGTGGGTGTGATCCCGGAAGACCAGTCCGTACTGCGTGCTTCCAACCAGGGTGAGCCTGTCATTCTGGATGCCGAGTCAGACGCCGGTAAGGCGTATGACGATACCGTTTGCCGCTTGTTGGGGGAAGAACGCCCATTCCGCTTCATTGAAGAAGAGAAGAAGGGTTTCCTGAAACGCCTTTTTGGGGGATAAACCATGGCCTTATTAGACTTCTTTCTGTCCCGCAAAAAACAGACAGCCAATATAGCCAAGGAACGGCTGCAGATTATCGTCGCAGAGCGTCGTCGCGGGGACAGTGAGCCCCCGTATCTGCCTGATTTGAAACGCGATATTCTGGCGGTTATTTGCAAATACATTCAGATCGATCCTGAAATGCTGCATGTGCAGTTCGAGCAGAAAGGGGACGATATTTCGGTACTTGAACTTAACGTGACATTACCGGAATCGGAAGAAGCAGCTAAATGATTGCGACGCATTAATTACCCCCTGTATATTTTATGCAGGGGGTAACTGTATGTGCATCCAGTTATTAAGCATTATCGGCAGCAAAAAATCGATTTTTCCCTTTGGGACAATTCCCAATTAACTTTGCCGCCACCTCGTTTAAAGTAAATTCTGGCCAGATTTACCTTCAACGCATTATTTCCTGCCTATATTCACCCGAGCAGAGTTTCCCTACCCTGCCCTGGTGATAACCAGCGATTAATAATCTTTCAGGATGTCCTGCAACGGCGCCATTAATAAATCGCCGCGCCAGCCGCTGATTAATTCAGGGCGACTCTCGCCGTCCTTCAGTTTCCAATGCCAGTTCAACAATTGGTTAATTTGGCGACGGGATGCCAGCAGCTCGCTGCTCAACCCGCTTTGCTCGCTGACGGTGGCGATAGCGGCCTTGATGTCCTTAAACACCTTCTTGTAGCCCGGCTGATCGATAAGGTTAGCCAACGGCGCCGGCAACTCGGACTCCTCCAGCGCTTCGGCTTCGGCCACCAGCGCCAACAGCGTTTTGCCGTGATAACGGATCTCCGGCCCGCTCAGGCCCAGCGAATCCAGTTCTCCCAGCGAAGACGGCATAAAGCGCGCCACCTGCCACAGGTTCTCCTCGCGAACCACGAAGTTCACCGCCAGATCGCGCTCGCGCGCCTGGCGCAACCGCCATTCCGCCAACTTCTGCAGACACCCAAGCTGACGCGGGCGCAACTGCCAGGCATTGCTGATTTCGCGATAGGCCACTTCCGGCGCCAGCGCCTCGCTACGGCGTTGGCACAGCAGCAAGCACTCGTTATTGGCCGCAGCGGTCCAGCCGGCCTCTTCGGTCTCCTGCACCAGCTGTTTGGCCATCGGCAGCAGGTAGAACACGTCGGCGGCCGCATACACGCACTGTCTTTCAGTCAGCGGGCGCGCCAGCCAATCGGTGCGCGACTCGCTCTTGTCCAGTTCAACCTTCATGTACTCCGCCACCAGCGTCGCAAAGCCGCAGGAGAGCGGCCGGCCGGTAAAGGCCGCCAGGATCTGAGTGTCGATCATCGGCGTCGGCAGCGTTTTAAAGGCGTTGAGAAACACTTCAAGATCTTCACTGCCGGCATGCAGGAACTTCACCACGGCGGTGTCGGCCAGCAGCTCGACAAACGGTTGCCAGTGCTTGATCGGCAGAGGATCGATAAGGGAGAGTTGTTCACCGTCGTAAAGCTGGATCAGGCCCAGCTGCGGATAGTAGGTACGCGTTCTGACAAACTCGGTGTCCAGCGCAACCTGGGCATGCTTTCTCGCCTGCTCGCAGACCTGCTGCAATCCGGCATCGGTAGTGATCAACTGATAATTCAAAACATCATTCTCTTGTAGGATTCAAACACAACAACGCCGGCATTCACCGGCGTTGTTGATAGGCTGACGCGAGAGCAAAACCTAGGCGGCATCGGCCGGCTTAGGCGCTTTTTGCTCATCGCGCAATTCTCGCCGCAAAATCTTGCCGACGTTCGACTTCGGCAGCTCATCGCGGAACTCAACAATTTTAGGCACTTTATACCCGGTCAGGTGGCGTCGGCAATGGGTCAACAGCTCTTCCTTGGTCAGCGAGGCGTCTTTCTTCACCACGCAGATCTTCACAGTTTCGCCGGAGGCCTCGCTGGGCACGCCGATTGCCGCACATTCCAGCACTTTCGGGTGCTGGCTGACCACATCTTCAATCTCGTTCGGATACACGTTGAAACCCGAGACCAGGATCATGTCTTTCTTGCGGTCGACGATGCGCACAAATCCCTGATCGTCCACGGTCACCACATCACCGGTCGCCAGCCAGCCGTCTTTCAGCACTTCGTCGGTGGCATCCGGGCGCTGCCAATAGCCTAACATAACTTGCGGCCCTTTGACCCACAGTTCGCCCGGCTCGCCCGGCGGCACGTCATGGCCGTTGTCGTCCACCAACCGAATGTCCGTCGACGGCACCGGCAGACCGATGCTGCCGCTGTAGTGTTTAAGATCGTAAGGGTTGCCGGCCACCAGCGGCGCGCACTCCGTCAGGCCGTAACCTTCCAGCAGGTGTTTGCCGGTGGTTTTCTCCCACTTCTCGGCCACCGATTTTTGCACCGACATGCCGCCGCCGACCGAGAAACGCAGCGTAGAGAAATCGAGCTTGTGGAAGTCTTCGTTGTTCAGCAACGCATTGAACAGCGTATTTACCCCGCTCATGGCGGTGAACGGGTATTTGCCCAATTCTTTCACCAGGCCCGGAATGTCACGCGGGTTGGTGATCAGCAAATTGCGCCCGCCCAGATCGATAAACAGCAGGCAGTTCACCGTCAGCGCGAAAATGTGATACAGCGGCAGCGCCGTCACCACCAGCTCCTGCCCTTCACGGAACAGCGGCGAATAGGCGGCCTTGGCCTGCTCAAGGTTGGCCTGCATGTTGCGGTGCGTCAGCATCGCCCCCTTCGCCACCCCGGTGGTGCCGCCGGTGTATTGCAGGAAAGCCAGATCGGCATTAATGATGTCCGGTTTTACATATTGTAAACGGCGGCCGCGCTGCAGCGCGCTGCGGAAGGAAATGGCGTCCGGCAGATTGTATTTCGGCACCAGACGCTTAACGTATTTGACCACGAAGTTGACCAACGTGCCCTTGGCGGCCGACAGCTGATCGCCCATGCGCGTCAGGATCACGTGTTTGACCTGGGTGTTGAACACCACTTTTTCCAGCGTATGGGCAAAGTTGGAGACGATGACGATGGCGCTGGCGCCGCTGTCGTTCAACTGGTGCTCCAGCTCGCGCGGGGTATACAGCGGGTTGACGTTGACCACCACCATGCCGGCACGCAGAATGCCGAACAGGGCAATGGGGTATTGCAACAGGTTAGGCATCATCAGCGCGACGCGGTCGCCCTTCTTCAGGCCCAGCTCATTTTGCAGGTAAGCCGCGAAAGCCCGGCTGCGTTCTTCCAGTTTGCGGAAGGTCATCACCTCGCCCATATTGATAAAGGCGGGCTGATCGGCATAGCGCTGCACGGCATGCTCAAACATTTCGATCAACGACGAATAGCGATCGGCATCAATCTCTGCGGGCACATCTGCCGGATACCGTTTTAACCAGACCTTATCCAAGGTATTACTCCTGAAATCATTACTAATTATCATCGCAGCCCTCAAACTCGCAGCCTAACCATAACAATATTTTAACTCAGCAGACCAGTTCGGGTTTTAAACATTACTCAGGTTGCGATGTACGTCACTAATTGTCGGATATTCCTTATCCCAAAAAACAAAAGGGCGGCCTGAGCCGCCCTGTCAAATTTGTTCACATCAAGCGTATGTTACTCGGTTACGATGGTTTGCACCTGTGCCGGGCCGGGGTTGTACCAGCCATAGCCGGCGCCCCAGCCGGATCCCCACGGGCCACCGCGCCAGCCCCAAGGGCCCATCGGCGCAGGCGGCATCACCACCTGTTGCACCAGATGCCAGCGCTTGAAACCGGTCACGTTCATCGTTACGAAGCGATATGGCGTCATGCCGATCCGTCCCTCTTTCAGGCCGGTGATAGGGCCGACGACGGTCACCAGTTGGCCTTTGAAATCGACCGGTTCGAGGAAGCCGTTCACCGTGGCCAGCAAGCGGCCGTTCGACGGTTCACCCAGTATCGGCCGCGCACCGCTGTCGAGCGGCACCGCCGCGATCTCCAGCAGCGTGCGCCCTTGTTCGTTGGCGACGTTCACCACGGTGCCGCCGAAGCGGGCTTCCGCGCCGGTAAACAGGTTCGGTGCATTTTGTACCGAGGAAAGCTGAGTCACCGGCGAAGGGCTGGAGCCTTTGATCGCATCCGGTACGGTGACGCACCCGGTCAGAACCAGCGCGCCGCAGGCGACGGCCAGCAGCGACAGCTTTTTACTTGCAGTGCGGATTAACATGGTCGCAATCTCCTGAAATGCCTGTAACTTTGACCGCGTTTCAGCGTTCAAGTTGCAGGCCTTCATCGCCCGGCATCAACATCAGCACAATAACGCCGCGATTACTCGCGGCCCGGCAGTTTTTTCCAGGTCACTTCATTGCGCAGGTAGGTCGGCTCGGCGTTTTCCACCGCCACCGCCAGCCCCTGTTGCCAGGCGTGCAGCGCCAGCGGCAGCATGTCTTCCGCCTGCGGCAACAGCATCTGGCCGTCGCGCACGCTCAGCGTGGAACCGTTGACCAGATCGGGGTAGGTTTGCCAGCCGGTGCCGACGTGGGCCCATTCGCCCTGCAGGCGCTGTGCACGCTCGAGCGCCTGCGCCGGCGACAGCACCGCCTCGCCTTCGCTTTCCAACCAGCGGCCGTCGGCCTGACGTTCGAACTGCCCCCAGTAGACCTCGCCCATACGCGCATCGATCGCCGCCAGCACACGCTCCGCGCCGCTGACGCGCCAGGCGCCCTGCGCCATGGTTTGCAGCGTAGAAACGCCGATCATCGGCAGATCGGCGCCCAGCGCCAGGCCCTGAGCGATGCCGATGCCGATGCGCACCCCGGTAAAACTGCCGGGGCCGCGGCCGAAGGCCAGCGCATCGAGCTGGTTGAGCGCCAGGCCGGATTCCGCCAGCACCTGCTGCACCATAGGTAAAATACGTTGCGTATGCTCGCGTGGGCACAGCTCAAACAGGGCGTGGATTTCGCCTTGATTCCAGACGGCGACGGAACAGGCTTCCGTCGCGGTATCGATCGCTAAAATTCGCGTGGACATGCCAACCTCTGGCGGGAATAAAACTGGGTTTTTCATACAGGGCGCGCATTGTAGCACAGCCCCGTAAGCCCTTCATCTTTCACGTGGCCGACGTATCAGCGGCCTGCAAGAAGGCGATCGCCTGCTTCAGATCGCGGGTACGCGGCGTAGGCGGCAGGCTATTGAGGAACACCTCGCCATAAGGGCGCATCACCAGACGGTTATCGCAGATCACCAGCACGCCGCGATCGTCGGTATCGCGGATCAAACGGCCCACCCCCTGTTTCAGGGTGATGACCGCATCCGGCAACTGCACCTCATTGAACGGATCGCCGCCGCGCAGGCGACAATCTTCAATGCGCGCCTTCAGCAGCGGATCGTCCGGTGAGGTAAACGGCAGCTTATCGATGATCACGCACGACAGCGCATCGCCACGCACGTCCACCCCTTCCCAGAAGCTGCTGGTCGCCACCAACAGCGCGTTACCGGCGGCGACGAACTGCGCCAGCAGTTGCCCTTTGCTGGTTTCCCCTTGCAATAAGACCGGCAGCGTCATCGTGGCGCGGAACTCTTCCGCCAGCTCGCGCATCATCTGGTGCGATGTGCACAAGAAGAAGCAGCGGCCGTTGTTGGCTTCGATTAATGGGCGCAGCATGCGCGCCAGCTGGCGCGCCCCGCCGGGCTGATTCGGCGAAGGCAAAAAGCGCGGCACGCACAGCAACGCCTGTTTGGCATAGTCGAACGGGCTCGGCAACAGCAGCGTTTTGGCCTTGGTCAGCCCCAGCCGTTCGGTGAAGTGACCCAACTGATCGTTGACCGACAGCGTGGCCGAGGTAAAGATCCAGCTGCCCGGCTTCTCGTCCAGCATTTCGCGGAAACGATCGGCCACCGTCAGCGGCGTCAACGCCAACACGAAGTGGCGCGAATTGCACTCATACCAATAGCTGTAGCCCGGTTCCGTCACCGCCTTGAGGCGTTTGAGACGCGCGCGGTACAGCGTGGCGCGCTCAAAGGCGGCGTCCAGCAGCGCCGAACGCCCCAGCGACAGTTTCATGACGTCATAACACAGCTCCAGCGCGTCATCGAGCAGCAACAAAGCGCGCTGCACGTTCGGTTCGCCGAGCACATCCCGCAGGTTGCCGCGAAAACCCGGCTCCCCCAGATTCAGACGGAAATCTTGCGTGCTCAGGCTGAGACGGTCGGCGCTTTTTTGCAGTTGGGCGGCATCGCGCACCTCGGTGCGGTAGGCGATGGTGATGTCCTTCGCCAGATCCAGCAGTTGGCGGCTGGTGAGCTGCTGGCCGAAATACTGGCTGGCGATGTCGGGAATTTGGTGCGCCTCATCGAAAATCATCACCTCGGCTTCCGGGATCAGCTCGGCGAAGCCGCCCTCTTTCACCACCATATCCGCCAGGAACAGGTGATGGTTCACCACCACCACATCAGCATCCATCGCGCGGCGGCGCGCTTTGACCACGAAGCAATCCTGATACAGCGGGCAGTCGCTGCCGAGACAGTTGTCATTGGTGCTGGTCACCAATGGCCAGACGAAGCTGTCTTCCGCCACTTCGCTGCAGGTGCTGATATCACCCTCTTTGGTCTGCGACGACCATTTGCGCAGTTGCACCAGATCGATCAACGTCTGCCCCGCCAGCTCCCCGCCGGCCATCGACTGTTGCTCAAGACGCTCCAGACACAGGTAGTTGGAGCGCCCCTTCAGCAGCGCCAGCTTGCCTTTGTACTTCAGCGCCTTGGCGACGGTGGGCAGATCGCGCGCATACAGCTGATCCTGCAGCGCTTTCGAACCGGTGGAGACGATCACTTTGCGATCGGCACGCAGCGCCGGCGCCAGATAAGCGAAGGTTTTGCCGGTGCCGGTGCCGGCTTCCACCACCAGTTCCTGCTTGAAATTGATCGCTTCGGTAACGGCTTGCGCCATCTGCCGCTGCGGCTCACGCGGTTTGAATCCCTTGATAGCCTGCGCCAATGCGCCGTCTGTTGCAAAATCGTCTGTCACGCTGTCTCTCTGCCGGTGTCATTCAGCGGTGATTATGCCAAGCCTGCCGCCCGGCTACCACCCACTTTATCGCCGCGCTTTTTCATCACCGGCTGTGCTACCCTTAGCGGGACTATGATATGGAGATAAGCAAATGAATATCGAAAGAATTGATCCCGATCAGCGCTGGTCCGAAGCCGTGGTGCACAACGAGACCGTTTACTACACCAGCGTGCCGGAGAATCTGGACGATGACGCGACCGCGCAGACCGCCAACGCTCTTGCCGCCATCGACGTGCTGCTGGAACGCGTAGGGTCGGACAAAAGCCGTATTCTGGATGCCACCATCTTCCTGGCCAATACCGCCGACTTCGCCGCGATGAACGCCGCCTGGGACGCCTGGGTCGTCGCCGGCAGCGCGCCGGTGCGCTGCACCGTGCAGGCTCAGCTGATGAATCCGAAGTACAAGGTGGAAATCAAAATCATCGCCGCGCTGTAAGCCACGCGCAGACGAAAAAAAACCGCAGACGGCAACGCCTGCGGTTTTTTATTGCCCGCTATCAGGACAGTTTGAGGATCACCATCCCCGTCAACAGCAGCGCCAGGCCAATCCAGCCTTTGGCGTTCAACCGCTGGCCGAACATGATCCAGCCTGCGGCGATGGTGGCGGCGATGCCGAAACCGCCCCACAACGCGTAAGCGATTGACAGATCGATGCCCTTTACCGCCTGCGCCAGGGCGCTGAACGCACCGAGTACCGACAGCAGCGACAGCAATCCCAGCCAAATTTTACGGAAACCGTCCGACATCTTCAGGAAGATGTTGGCGATGATTTCCAGCACGATGGCCAATCCCAGGAACCCAATGTGGTACAACTCAAACTGTTGCATGGTTGTCACCTCGCGGGCTGACCTGTTTTCGCTCTTTGCGGGTACCGGATTTCACCAGCATGATACCGGCGATCAGCGTAGCCAGACCCAGTACCTTCAGCGCCGAAATGGGCTCGTCGAACCACAGCACGCTGAACAGGGTAATGAACAGAATGCCGATACCTTCCCACAGCGCATAAGCCACGCCCAACGCCACGCGTTTTACCGCTACTGACAGCAACACATAAGACGCGGTGATCATCACGTACATCACGATATGCCCGATCATGCCGCCATTGACGCTGGCGTATTTCATCGACAAGGTGCCGATGATTTCGGTCATGATGGCCAAACCTAAAAAGATCCAATAAATCATAATTTTTCTCCCAAACGGCGAATAACGCGCGCCAAGGCATATTTATCCCGATTTATCTCGTCGAACGGCCGCAGTACGGCGCGCAAGACGCAGAGATCCCTGGGGATAAACTGACCCAAACGCAAAAAGAATGTTTGCCCGGCTGAACGGTAGAGCGAAGGCGTAAGCCCGCTACCAGCACCGGTTAAGGGAGAAAGACGCTATAGCTCGCTGCACCAGTGATGCTCACTGGCAAGGATCGCAGACAGGAAGAGTTGGCACGTAGAGGTTCTGAGGGTAGTTCCGTTAATAGTCATCATAATAGTTCTCTATTATCAGCCGCACACCGTGCGATTTGCCCAATATCCTCATAAAAGTAAAATTTTCAACTGAGATATTTTTACCACAGCCCAAATAAGAAAGCAAACTGCCGTTTTCATAAAAAAGCAGAAAAAAACGGGTTAAAAATAAGAAAGTTAATCGCGATAAAAATTAAAAAAGGCCCAACGGAGCGTTGAGCCTTGCGATATCCGCGGGTGAGCAAATAAGCGCCAACCCCAGGCCTGGCGCGGGTTACAACTCGGCGCCGTTGACGGCGCTGCGCGCCAGTTCAGTGATGCGCGCGTAGTCGCCGCTTTCGAGCGCATCGGCCGGCACCAGCCAGGAGCCGCCGATGCACAGCACGCTTTTTAGCGCCAGATAATCGCGGTAATTGTTCGGCGTAATGCCGCCGGTCGGGCAAAAGCGCACCTGCGGGAACGGGCCACCGATCGCCTGCAGCGCCTTCACGCCGCCGTTGGCTTCCGCCGGGAAGAATTTGAATTCGCGCAGGCCGTAATCCATGCCCAGCATCAGTTCAGATACGGTGCTGATGCCCGGGATCAACGGGATTGACCCCGCCGTCGCCGCCTGCAGCAAAGCGTCGGTCAGCCCCGGGCTGATGGCGAACTGCGCCCCGGCCTCGGTCACCTCCCGCAGCTGCTGTGGATTGATCACCGTACCGGCGCCGATGATCGCCTCCGGCACCTCTTTGGCGATAGCGCGGATAGCCTCCAGCGCACAGGCGGTGCGCAGCGTCACCTCCAGTACCCGCACGCCGCCGGCAACCAACGCTTTCGCCAGCGGCACCGCCTGTTCCAGCGTGTTGATCACGATAACAGGCACCACCGGCCCCGCCGTCAGGATCTGTTCAGCGCTGGTTTTCCAGTTTTTCATCATTCTTTCTCCATTACTCGCGGTTAACAATGGCACGCCCCTGCCACAGGGCTCCGCGCAAACGCGCGAACGTCCGGCCGTACCGTAAGTGATGTGGCCCACGCGCAGATCGCAGGCAAAAAAAAAGCCGGCAAACGGGCTGCCGGCATTGCGCATTACTCGAACTCGTTCCAGGAACGGCCGTCGCGGGTGATCATCGCCACCGAGGCCACCGGCCCCCAGGTGCCCGCCTGATAAGGCTTAGGCGCTTCGTTGTCGGCTTTCCACGCGTCCATGATGGAGTCGACCCATTTCCAGGCCTCTTCCACTTCGTCACGGCGAACGAACAGCGCCTGAATGCCGCGCATGGTCTCCAGCAGCAGGCGCTCGTAGGCGTCCGCCACGTGCTCCTGGTTGAAGGTTTCCGAGAAACTCAGATCCAGCTTGGTAGTCTGCAGGCGGTGCTTGTGATCCAGCCCCGGCACCTTGTTCAACACCTGAATTTCGATGCCTTCGTCCGGTTGCAAACGAATGGTCAGCTTGTTTTGCGGCAGCTGCTGATAAGAATCGCTGAACAGGTTAAGCGGCGGATTCTTGAAGTACACCACCACTTCCGAGCATTTGGTCGGCAGACGTTTACCGGTACGCAGATAGAACGGCACCCCGGCCCACTGCCAGTTGTCGATGTCCACGCGGATGGAAACGAAGGTCTCGGTGCTGCTGCTCTTGTTCGCCCCTTCTTCTTCCAGATACCCCGGCACTTTCTTACCCTGAACGAAACCGGCGGTGTACTGACCGCGCACGGTGGTTTCCCGTACATTGGTCTGATCGATGCGGCGCAGCGAACGCAGCACCTTCACCTTCTCGTCGCGGATGCGGTCGGTGGTCAGATCCGCCGGCGGCGACATGGCGATCATGGTCAGGATCTGCAGCAGGTGGTTCTGGATCATGTCGCGCATCTGGCCGGCCTGATCGAAGTAGCCCCAGCGCCCTTCGATGCCCACCTCTTCCGCCACGGTGATCTGCACCGAATCGATGGTGCGGTTGTCCCAGTTGGACGCGAACAGCGAGTTGGCGAAACGCAGCGCCAACAGGTTCAACACCGTCTCTTTGCCGAGGTAGTGGTCGATGCGGTAGACCTGGGACTCGTTGAAGAACTCCGCCACCTGATCGTTGATCACGCGGGAGGACGCCAGATCGGTGCCCAACGGTTTCTCCATCACCACGCGCGCCGGCTCATGGTTCAGCTTGGCTTCGCCCAACCCTTTGCAGATGGCGCCGAAGGTGCTTGGCGGCATGGCGAAGTAGTTGATGGTGGTGCGATGCTTCTGATCCAGCATTTTACCGAGTTTGGTAAAGTTCTTGCTGTCGTTGACGTCCAGATTGCAGAAGTCCAGGCGCGCGCTCAGCGTGGCCCAGAGTTCGTCATCCAGCTTTTCCTTCATGAAGGTGCCAAGCGCTTCCTTGACCACTTCGGTATAGGCTTTTTTATCCCACTCCGCGCGGCCGACGCCGATGATCCGCGTATCCGGGTGGATGTGTCCGGCTTTCTCTAACTGGTACAGGGAAGGCAGCAGCTTACGGCGCGCCAAATCACCTTTCGCGCCGAAAATAACCAGGTCACACGCCTGGGCTGTAGAGGTTACCGCCATGTTCATCTCCTCGTTGCAGGATATTTGTAATTTTCTTACATTACTAATGTACTCTGTTTGACTACGGCCAGCAAACCCGGCGCAGAAGCAGAAAAAAGACGTTAAGATCTCAGTGGTAGCGCCACTGCGCGCCGGCGCCCTCACAGGCGGGCAAAACTGTAATTTTTCGTCTTTTTTGACGCTCTGTTACCATTATGAAAGTTAGACACAGGTCATATTCTGGTGAAAAAAGCCTGCATACGCCCTGTCGAGACTGCCAACGGTTACCAGCACGTAGTATATTTTCACTAAACTGGCATTGATTTCTCCTTTGTTTGCAATCGACATACCCTATCGATTTCAGGTTACAGCCGCTCGTTTGGCGTCTGCTTGCACGGCGAACACGGGCGAAATTCGGCGCTGTTGCTTGAAAGCCACAGGGATAAAACCATGAGTGACTCTCGTTATATGAATACGCTGGACAAAATCCAGAGCCATCTGGAGCTCCTGAGCAAATCTGAAAGGAAAGTCGCCGAGGTGATCCTGGCCTCCCCGCAGACCGCCATTCACTCCAGCATCGCCACGCTGGCGCGCATGGCCGACGTCAGCGAACCCACCGTCAACCGTTTTTGCCGTCGCCTTGATACCAAAGGCTTTCCCGACTTCAAACTGCATCTCGCCCAAAGCCTGGCTAACGGCACGCCCTACGTGAACCGCAACGTCGAGGAGGATGACAGCGTCGATTCCTACACCAGCAAGATCTTCGAATCGGTGATGGCCAGCCTGGATACAGTAAAGGCAAATTTGGATATTGCCGCAATCAATCGTGCGGTTGACCTGCTCACCCAGGCAAAAAAGATCTCTTTCTTCGGTCTGGGCGCCTCCGCCGCCGTGGCCCACGACGCGATGAACAAATTTTTCCGCTTCAATATTCCGGTGGTCTACTTCGATGACATCGTCATGCAGCGCATGAGCTGCATGAACTCCGGCGAGGGCGACGTGGTGGTGTTGATCTCTCACACCGGCCGCACCAAGAACCTGGTGGAAATGGCCCACCTGGCGCGAGAAAACGACGCCACGGTACTGGCTATCACCTCGCGCGACACCCCGCTCGCCCAGGCGGCGACCCTCGCGTTGCTGCTCGACGTGCCTGAAGACACCGACGTTTACATGCCGATGGTGTCGCGGATCGCGCAATTAACGCTCATTGACGTGCTCGCCACCGGATTTACCTTGCGCAGAGGGGCTAAATTCAGAGATAACTTGAAGCGGGTCAAAGAAGCGCTCAAAGAATCGCGCTTTGATAAAGGCGTAGTCATTCCCAACAGTTTTGACTCGTAACCCGACGAAGAAAAAAGTCGCCGTTCAACAGACATTTGAATGGCGACATCAGAGGCTGTACCCTGTTAATACGCTCATGCGGGTAACCCGGGTGAAATATCAGTGTTGTAAAATTACATTTCACGCCTGGTTTCGTTATCCGACGTTATCGCAACACCAATATTTGCTTCACCAGTCAACGGAGTAATACATGTCCAGACGGCTCAGAAGAACCAAAATCGTTACCACCCTGGGTCCGGCTACAGACCGCGACAATAATCTGGAAAAGATCATTGCCGCCGGCGCCAACGTAGTTCGGCTTAACTTCTCCCACGGCAGCCCGGAAGATCACCAGGCTCGCGCAGACAAAGTTCGCGAAATCGCTGCCAAACTGGGACGTCACGTCGCTATCCTCGGCGATCTGCAAGGGCCGAAAATCCGCGTTTCCACCTTCAAGGAAGGCAAAATCTTCCTCAACGTGGGCGATAAATTCCTGCTGGACGCCAACCTGTCAAAAGGCGAAGGCGATAAAGAAAAAGTCGGTATCGACTATAAAGGCCTGCCTGCCGACGTCGTGCCGGGCGACGTCTTGCTGCTCGACGACGGCCGCGTTCAGCTGAAAGTGCTCGAAGTTCAGGGCATGAAAGTATTTACCGAAGTCACCGTTGGCGGCCCGTTGTCCAATAACAAGGGCATCAACAAACTCGGCGGCGGCCTGTCGGCCGAAGCGCTGACCGAAAAAGACAAGGCGGACATCGTCACCGCCGCCAAGATCGGCGTCGACTACCTGGCGGTCTCCTTCCCGCGCACCGGTGAAGACCTGAACTATGCTCGCCGCCTGGCGCGCGACGCAGGCTGCAACGCCAAGATCGTGTCCAAGGTTGAGCGCGCCGAAGCGGTCTGCAGCGACGAAGCGATGGACGACATCATTCTGGCCTCCGACGTGGTGATGGTCGCCCGTGGCGATCTGGGCGTCGAAATCGGCGATCCGGAACTGGTCGGGATCCAGAAGAAACTGATCCGCCGCGCCCGTACTCTGAACCGCGCGGTGATCACCGCGACTCAGATGATGGAGTCGATGATCACCAACCCGATGCCGACCCGCGCCGAAGTCATGGACGTGGCCAACGCCGTGCTGGACGGGACCGACGCCGTCATGCTGTCGGCGGAAACCGCTGCCGGCCAATACCCGGCGGAAACCGTGGCGGCGATGGCGCGCGTTTGTCTGGGCGCCGAGAAGATCCCGAGCATCAACGTTTCCAAACACCGTCTGGACGTGCAGTTCGACAATATCGAAGAGGCGATCGCCATGTCTTCGATGTATGCGGCCAACCACCTGAAAGGCGTCACCGCGCTGATCGCCATGACCGAGTCCGGCCGCACCGCGCTGATGATGTCACGCATCAGCTCCGGCCTGCCGATCTTCGCCATGTCGCGGCATGAGCACACGCTTAACCTGACCGCGCTGTATCGCGGCGTGACACCGGTGTATTTCGACAGCCACAAAGACGGCGTCATCGCCGCCAACGAAGCCGTCAATCGCCTGCGCGACAAAGGCTTCCTGGTCTCCGGCGATCTGGTGATCGTCACCCAGGGCGACGTGATGGAAACCGTCGGCACCACCAATACCAGCCGTATCCTGCGCGTCGAGTAATTCACGCCGCAGACGAAATGCCGGCCGGCTCACCTAGGCCGGCATTTTTTTTGCTCTAACACTGCCATTACGACGGAGAACGCCATGCTCCACCAGCACAATCCCGCCTCGACCTGTGATGAGCTCGAGCTCGATGGACGCGGCCTGACGCAGCTCGACGAATCGCTGGTTGCCGGCCACGCGCTGCGCAAGGTCAGCCTGTACGACAATCGGCTGACGACCTTCCCTACTTCCCTATTCCGGCATCGCAACCTGCAGGTGCTGAACATCTCTTGCAATCAGCTCGACCGTCTGCCGCCGGAGATTGGTCAGTTGCAACAGCTCGAGATGTTCGATTTTGGTCACAACCGCGCGAGCGAACTGCCTGAAACGTTGGGGCGACTGCACCGGCTGAAATACCTCTACCTGAGCGATAACGGCTTTAGCGACCTGCCGCGCGCGCTGGCGCAACTGCAGCAGTTGGTTTACCTCAACGCGACCGATAACCAGCTGACCGCCTTGCCGCAGGCAATACCGAGGCTGGCGGCGTTGCAGGAGCTGCGTTTATACAACAATCGCATCCGCAGCCTGCCCGACGAAATCGGGCAACTGCGCGCGCTGCGCGAGTTGCATATCATGAAAAATGCCCTGACCACGCTGCCGGCGGAAATGGCTCTGCTCGGCGAGCTTGAGATACTCGATGCGGCCAACAATGCCATCACCGAACTGCCGGCAGCCTTCTGCCGCCTGCCGCGATTGAGCGAGCTGAACCTGCGTTTTAATCAGCTGACGCGCCTGCCGGAAAATATCGGTGAGCTCACGGCGCTGAGAAGTCTGGATCTGCGCGCCAACCGCCTGAGCGATCTGCCGGAAAGCCTCGGTGAACTGAGCCGGCTGCGCAAGCTGGATCTGCGCTGGAATGATTTCACCCACACGCCCAACGTCATTGAGATCCTGCGGGCGCGCGGCTGTATGGTGCACATCTGAAGTGACGCCGGCCAGGGTGCGGCCCGACCGGCGTTAGCGGTAGATAGGATTAACGATACAGATCGTCGCGCGAGTAGGGTTCAATCTCCCCTTCCTTGCGCGTCTTCAACAGTTTGAGGATCCAGGTGTACTGCTCCGGGTTCGGGCCCACCAGATTCTCCACCTCTTCGTTCATGCGGCGGGCAATGCGCGGATCGTCCGCTTCGGCCAGATCGTCCATCGGCTCGCGAATATAAATATCCAGCATGCTGGTCTTGCCGTCGTACACCGGGAACAACGGCACGATCGCCGCACGACACACTTTCATCAACCGCCCGACCGCCGGCAACGTCGCCTTATAGGTGGCGAAGAAGTCGACAAACTCACTGTGCTCAGCGCCGTGATCCTGATCGGGCAGATAGTAACCCCAATATCCCTGGCGAACCGAACTGATAAACGGTTTGATGCCGTCATTGCGCGCGTGCATGCGGCCGCCGAATTTACGACGCACGGCATTCCACAGGTAGTCGATCAGCTGATTGCGCTGATTGTGGAACATCGCCGCCATTGGTTGACCGCGCGCGGCCATCAACATCGCCGGCACATCCACCGCCCAGCCATGTGGCACCAGGAAAATCACGTTGCGCCCTTCCGCGCGGATCTTGTCCAACACCTCTTCACCGTGCCAACGCACGCGCTTGAGCACTTTTTCCGGTTTGGTGCAGGCCAGTTCCGCCATCAGCACCATCGACTGCGGCGCACAGGCGAACATCTGGTCGATAATGTGCTCACGCTCGCTTTCCGGCAGTTCCGGCAAGCAATACAGCAGGTTGATGCGGGCACGACGACGCGCCCCTTTCGCCAGCTTGCCGGCCAGTGTGCCGATCGCCCCCAGCACCGGATCGCGCAGGCGCGCAGGCACCAGCGAAACGCCGGCCATCAGGCCGGTTCCCAGCCACACGCCCCAGTAGCGCGGGTATAAAAAGGCTTTTTGAAACTGCGGGATGAACTCTACGTTCGATTTCTTCTCGTTTTGCATGCACATGCTCTTCGCTTAGCAATTCGGCTAATCATAATTGCCATCACCAATTTTGCAATTAACAACCGCGAACCGCCCAGATAAAACAGCATCGGCCCGCAATCAGGCCGATGAAATTAACGGCGCCGGAGCGCCGGAATAAGGGGGACGTTAATCCAGTTGCAGCTGAGGAACCACTTCCTTCACCTGCGCCAGATAATCGCTGCGGTCTTTGCCGCTCAGGCCTTCGGAACGCGGCAGCTTGGCCGTCAGCGGGTTCACCGCCTGTTGACCGGTCCACAGTTCAAAGTGCAGATGTGGCCCGGTGGAACGGCCGGTGTTGCCGGAGAGCGCTATGCGATCGCCACGCTTCACCTTCTGGCCCGGTTTCACCAGCAGCTTTTTCAGGTGCATGTAGCGCGTGGTGTATTGGCGGCCGTGGCGGATCGCCACATAGTTGCCCGCTGCGCCGCTGCGCTTGGCGATCACTACCTCGCCGTCGCCGACCGCCAGCACCGGCGTGCCGACCGGCATGGCAAAATCGACGCCTTTGTGCGGCGCCACGCGGCCGGTCACCGGGTTCACCCGGCGCGGGTTGAAGTTGGAGGAGATGCGGAACTGTTTCATGGTCGGGAAACGCATGAAGCCGCGCGCCAGGCCAGAGCCCTGGCGATCGTAGAACTTGCCGTCCTCGGCGCGGATCGCATAGTAATCTTTGCCGCCCGTGCGCAGACGCACGCCCAACAGTTGGCTTTGCGATTTCTTGCCGTCGAAATGTTCGCGCGACATCAGCACGGAGAACTGGTCGCCCTTGCGCAGTTTGCGGAAATCGAGCTGCCATTGCAGCGCCTTGATCACCGCATTGATTTCGTTACGGCTCAACCCGGCGTCGCCGGCGCTGCTGACGAAGCTGCCGTTAACGCGGCCGCTGATCACGTTGTTGCGCCATTCGCCCTGCTGCGCCTCTTTCGACTCTTTGAAGCTGTTGCCGACGCGATCGTAGGTGCGGGTTTCGCGACGAGAAACTTCCCAGGTCAACTGCTGCAGATCGCCCGCTTCGTTCACGGTCCACGACAGCTGTTGGCCGATCTTCAGGTTGCGCAGATCGCGGTTTTGCGAAGCCAGCAGCGTGACATCCGACATATCGATGCCGTACTGCGTCAGAATGCTGCCGAGGGTATCGCCGGTGGAAACCACATATTCATGCACGCCATCATCGCCGGCATCCTTCTGGTCCAGCTCATCCTGCGGGATTTCGTCATCGGGGGTGGGTTGGTCGGCATCTATCGGCTCACTGGCTTCGGGGAGCAATGACCGCAACTGGCTGGATTCTAACTCGACGCTCTTGGCGATGGGATTGTGTTCTGGGTGGTAAACAAAAGGCCGCCAAACAGCGACGGCCAATGTGACGACTGTCAGCGACCCCAGCATGACGCGGTGGGGCCGTGGCAGGTTGTTATACGCCAGAGCGATAGTTCGGACTATCTGCTGCACTCGATATTATCCTCATAAGCTTACTTCAGGCAGCTCACGTACTGGCTTGACAACTGTGTCAGGAATTTCCCGTAGCTGTCCTTCCCCAGCGCGATGCCGATGCCCAGCGGGTCCAGCGTTCCGGAACGCACAGTGGTACCCTTGGCGACGGCATTGATTACGGCCGGCCTGAATTGTGGCTCAGCAAAAACGCATACCGCTTTCTGCTCAACCAACTGTGTTCGAATTTGGTGTAGGCGCTGTGCTCCAGGCTGAATTTCGGGATTGACGGTGAAATGGCCCAGCGGACTCAAACCGTAGTGTTTCTCAAAGTAGCCGTAAGCATCATGAAAAACAAAATAACCCTTACCTTGCACAGGCGTAAGCATGTTACCAACATTTTTGTCAGTTTGCGTCAGCAGATTCTCGAACTGGCGCAGGTTTGCGTCTAATTTGTCCTTATTTTGCGGCATAAGTTCCAACAATCTGTCGTGAATCGCGATCGCGGTCACTTTTGCCACCTCCGGCGACAGCCAAACGTGCATATTGTACTCGCCGTGATGATGCCCATGATCGTCATCAGCATGGTTATGCGCCTCGCCTGCATGATCATGATCGTCGTCATCTTCGCCTTTCATCAGCAGCGGCTTCACCGCGGGCAGTTCGCTGATGGCGAGTTTGCGGGTTGCCGAGATAGGCACCAGCGCCTTGGTCAGGAACGCTTCCATGTCCGGGCCGACCCACAGCACCAGGTCGGCAGAACGCAAACGCTGAATATCGGAAGGCCGCAGCGCGAAGTCGTGCGGCGAAGCGCCATCCGGCAGCAGCACCTCGGTCGGCGTCACGCCGTCGGCGATAGCCGAAGCGATAAAGCCCAGCGGACGAATCGTCGTCACCACCGCCGCGGAAGCGCTGCTCAGCGGGCCGGCCATCACGAGTGCGCTGGCCAGCAGCGTGCGCTGCAGCCATTTATTTTTCTGTGCCATCATCAGTAATCCCATCGTTTTCATCAACAAGGCGTGATATTATAACATTCGCTTCGTTCTGCAACCTGTAATCTCGAGATGTCTACACTGATAACGCTAAAAAATATCTCCGTCGCCTTCGGCAGCCGCAAGGTGCTGTCGAATATTTCCCTCAGCCTGCAGCCCGGCCGTATTCTCACCCTGCTGGGCCCGAACGGCGCGGGTAAATCCACGCTGGTGCGCGTAGTGCTGGGATTGGTAAAACCGACCGCCGGCACGCTGGAGCGTGAGCCCGATCTGCGCATCGGCTACGTGCCGCAAAAGCTGCACCTCGACGCTACCCTGCCATTAACCGTCAGCCGCTTTATGCGCCTGAAACCGGGCGTAAAGAAAGCCGACATTCTGCCGGCGCTCAAACGCGTGCACGCCGCCCACCTGCTCAACCAGCCCATGCAAAAGCTCTCCGGCGGCGAAAACCAGCGCGTGCTGCTGGCGCGAGCGCTGCTGAATAAACCGCAGCTGCTGGTGCTGGACGAACCCACGCAAGGGGTGGACGTCAATGGCCAACTGGCGCTGTACGATCTGATCGACCAGCTGCGCAAGGAGCTGGGGTGCGCCGTGCTGATGGTCTCGCACGATCTGCATCTGGTGATGGCGAAAACCGACGAGGTGTTGTGCCTCAATCAGCACATCTGCTGCTCCGGCGCGCCGGAGGTGGTCTCGATGCATCCCGAATTCATCGCGATGTTCGGCAACCGCGGCGCAGAGCAACTGGCGGTGTATCGCCACCACCACAACCACCGCCATGATCTGCAGGGAAGAATTGTCTTGAAGAAAACCGGGAGCCGCGAAGCATGATTGAACTGTTACTTCCCGGCTGGCTGGCCGGCGTGTTGCTGGCTAGCGCCGCCGGGCCGCTGGGTTCCTTTGTGGTCTGGCGCCGGATGTCCTACTTCGGCGATACCCTGGCGCACGCCTCGCTGCTCGGCGTCGCCTTTGGTCTGCTGCTCGACATTAACCCCTTCTATGCGGTGATCGCCATTACGCTGCTGCTGGCCCTGGCCCTGGTGTGGCTGGAGCGCCGCCCGCAGCTCTCGGTGGATACCCTGCTCGGCATTCTGGCGCATAGCGCCCTGTCGCTGGGACTGGTGGTGGTAGCGTTGATGTCTAACGTGCGGGTCGATCTGATGGCCTATCTGTTCGGCGATCTGCTGTCGGTCACGCTGAGCGACATCGTGATGATCGCCGGCGGCGTCGCCGTGGTGCTGTTGGTGCTGTGGTGGCAATGGCGCGATCTGCTGTCGATGACCATCAGCCCTGAGCTGGCGCACGTCGACGGCGTCAATCTGGCGCGGGCGCGCACCGTGCTGATGCTGGTCACCGCCTTGACCATCGGTCTGGCGATGAAATTCGTCGGCGCACTGATCATCACCTCGCTGCTGATCATTCCGGCGGCCACCGCTCGCCGCTTCGCGCGCACGCCGGAGCAAATGGCGGGCATCGCGGTGCTGCTCGGGATGGTGGCGGTTACCGGTGGCCTGACCTTCTCGGCGTTTTACGATACGCCTGCCGGCCCTTCGGTGGTGCTCTGCGCCGCCGTGCTGTTCACGCTGAGCCTGTTCAAAAAACAGCAGGCTTGATTAAAGCCGGGATATGACAAGGGCCGCATCTGCGGCCCTTTCTTATTGGCGGATTAAAAACTTACGCTTCGCGTTCGAGGCCGAAATGCCGGTAGGCATGCTGCGTCGCCAGACGGCCGCGCGGCGTGCGCTGGATAAAGCCCTGCTGGATCAGGAACGGTTCGATCACGTCTTCGATGGTCTCGCGCTCTTCGCCGATCGCCGCCGCCAGGTTATCCAACCCGACCGGGCCACCGGTAAACTTGTCGATAATCGCCAACAGCAGTTTGCGATCCATATAGTCGAAGCCTTCGGCATCCACGTTAAGCATATCGAGCGCCTGCGCCGCCACCGCGCCGCTGATCACGCCGTTGGCGCGCACTTCGGCGAAGTCGCGCACCCGGCGCAACAGACGGTTGGCGATACGCGGCGTGCCGCGCGCGCGACGAGCTACCTCATGGGCGCCCTCGTCGGACAGCTCCAGCCCCAGGCAGCCGGCGCTGCGTGAGACGATGTGCTGCAGATCCGCCACCTGATAAAACTCCAGCCGCTGGACAATGCCGAAACGATCGCGCAGCGGCGAGGTCAGCGAACCGGCGCGGGTGGTTGCACCCACCAAGGTAAACGGCGGCAGATCGAGCTTAATCGAACGCGCCGCCGGCCCTTCGCCGATCATGATATCCAGCTGATAGTCTTCCATCGCCGGATACAGCACCTCTTCCACCACCGGTGACAGGCGGTGAATTTCATCGATGAACAACACGTCATGCGGTTCAAGGTTGGTCAGCATCGCCGCCAGATCGCCCGCCTTCTCCAGCACCGGGCCGGAGGTAGTGCGCAAATTCACGCCCATTTCGTTGGCCACGATGTTGGCCAGGGTGGTTTTCCCCAGCCCCGGCGGACCGAAGATCAGCAAGTGGTCGAGCGCGTCGCCGCGCTGCTTAGCCGCCTGGATGAAAATCTCCATCTGCTCGCGTACGTGCGGCTGGCCCACATATTCGGTCAACAGCTTAGGACGAATGGCGCGATCGAGGACTTCTTCCTCGTTGAGCGGTTCGGCGGAGATCAGGCGATCGGCTTCAATCATTATCTACCTCTTAGCGGCCTTACAAAGCAGCGCGCAACGCGTCGCGGATCAGGGTCTCGCAGTCGGCACCCGGTTTGGCAATTTTGCTGACCATGCGGCTGGCTTCCTGCGGCTTATAGCCCAGCGCCACCAATGCGGAGACCGCTTCGGCCTCCGCATCCGCCTCGGGTGCTTTCTCAGCGGCGGACGGCAAGCTGATCTCGCTGCTGTTGAACAGATCGCCGTTGAGCCCTTTGAAGCGGTCTTTCATCTCTACCACCAGGCGTTCGGCGGTTTTCTTGCCCACGCCCGGCAGCTTCACCAGCGCGGTGATCTCTTCACGCTCCACCGCGCTGACGAACTGCTGCGCGGACATGCCGGACAGGATGGCGAGCGCCAGTTTCGGCCCGACGCCGTTGACCTTGATCAGCTCGCGGAACAGCGCGCGCTCTTGCTTATCGTTGAAACCGTACAGCAGCTGCGCGTCTTCGCGCACCACGAAGTGGGTAAACACGATGGCCTCTTGCCCCAGTTCCGGCAGCTCGTAAAAGCAGGTCATCGGCATGTGCACTTCATAGCCCACGCCGTTCGCCTCCAATAACACCAGCGGCGGCTGCTTTTCCAGAATATTTCCTCTGAGACGACCTATCATTTACCCTCCTGCAGAATGACCGGGCATGGCGCCCTGCCATGCCGTTGCTGGTAAAGCTTATAACATAAAAAAGGCTGGATGAATATCCAGCCTGAGCAATCATCGCTTGCGTCAGCGCAAACGCCCGCGCGCCAGGTTAAGCCGCCCTTCGCTCATCCGCAGCACGTTCTGGCTGAGGTGGCAGTGGGTGATGGCGATGGCCAGGGCGTCGGCGGCGTCCGCCTGCGGGTTGGCCGAGAGTTTGAGCAGCGAGCGCACCATGTGCTGCACCTGCGCCTTTTCGGCTGCGCCGGTGCCGACCACGGTTTGTTTGACCTGCCGCGCCGCATACTCGAACACTTCCAGATTCTGATTCACCGCCGCGACGATCGCGACGCCGCGCGCCTGGCCGAGCTTGAGCGCCGAATCCGGGTTCTTGGCCATAAACACCTGTTCGATGGCGAAGAAGTCGGGCTGAAACTGGGTGATGATCTCGCTGACGCCGGCGTAAATCAGCTTCAGCCGCGTCGGCATGTCGTCCACCACCGTGCGGATGCAGCCGCTGGCGATATAGCTCAACTGGCGCCCCTGCTGGCGGATAAGGCCATAGCCGGTGACGCGTGAGCCGGGATCGATACCGAGTATGATCGCCATATCTACATCCACCTTGCATGCACGGCGCCGCCTGATGGCGGCGCCCGTTTTACCGGATTACAGCGTCGCCGCCACTTCGTCGGAGATCTCACCGTTATGGTAAACTTCCTGCACGTCGTCGCAGTCTTCCAGCATATCGATCAGGCGCAGCAGCTTAGGCGCCGTTTCCGCGTCCATGTCGGCCTTGGTCGATGGGATCATCGACACTTCCGCCGCTTCGGCTTCGAAGCCCGCCGCGGTCAGCGCGTCTTTCACCGCGCCCAGGCTTTCCCAGGCGGTGAACACGTCGATGGCGCCATCGTCATAGGTCACGATGTCTTCCGCACCGGCTTCCAGCGCCGCTTCCATCACGCTGTCTTCATCCAGGCCCGGTGCGTAAGTGATTACGCCCTTCTTGGTGAACAGGTAGGCAACGGAACCGTCGGTACCCAGGTTGCCGCCGCATTTGGTGAAGGCGTGACGCACTTCCGCCACGGTGCGGTTACGGTTGTCGCTCAGGCATTCGATCATGACGGCGGTGCCGCCAGGGCCGTAGCCTTCGTAGATGATGGTTTCCATGTTGGTATCATCATCGCCGCCCACGCCACGCGCGATCGCCCGGTTCATGGTGTCGCGCGTCATGTTGTTCGACAGCGCCTTGTCCATCGCCGCGCGCAGACGCGGGTTGGAATCCGGATCGCCGCCGCCCAGCTTCGCGGCAGTGACCAGCTCACGAATAATCTTGGTGAAAATTTTACCGCGCTTGGCGTCCTGCGCCGCTTTACGGTGCTTTGTGTTGGCCCACTTACTATGACCTGCCATAAAAAATCTCCGAAAAAAACTACTGGACTGAATTGATCACGAACTCTTCAATCGCCTGCTGATTGCTCCACGACTTGGTCAACTTCACGGCCTCGGCCGCCTCAAGCCATTGGTAAGCGTGATGCTCGGTAATCACCGGATCGCGCTCCTCGGGCAACGCCAGACAGAACCAGTGCTCTTTATTACGCGTGGTTCCCGGCGCATAGCGATGTCGCAAATGGACAAAGAGTTCAAACTCCACGCAGCGTTGGCAATCGAACAACGGCAGGTGCTCTGCTTCGATATCGATGCCGACTTCTTCCATGACTTCACGCCGCGCGGCATGCGGCGGCGACTCATCCTGCTCCAGACTGCCGGTGACCGACTGCCAGAACTCGGTATCGTCGCGCCGCTGTAACATCAGCACCCGACCACTGGATTTCGCGTAAATCACTACCAGGATAGATTCAGGGCGCTTATAACTCATCACTCGCTCTCTTGTTCCGCACCGGCTTTCTTTACCACGCTGATCGCCAGCTCCTGCAGCGACGCCGGGTTGGCGAAGCTCGGGGCGTCGGTCATCAGACAGGCCGCCGCGGTGGTTTTCGGGAAGGCGATCACGTCGCGGATATTGTCGGTGCCGGTCAGCAGCATCACCAGACGGTCCAGGCCGAAGGCCAGGCCGGCGTGCGGCGGCGTGCCGTACTTCAGCGCGTCCAGCAGGAAGCCGAACTTCTCGCGCTGTTCGTGTTCGTCAATGCCCAGAATGCTGAATACCGTCTGCTGCATTTCGCTGCGGTGAATACGCACCGAACCGCCGCCCACTTCGTAACCGTTGATGACCATGTCATAAGCGTTGGCGATAGCGTTGACCGGCGCTGCGGCCAGCTCTTCCGGGCTCATGTCGCGCGGCGAGGTGAACGGGTGGTGCATCGCCGCCAGGCCGCCCTCTTCGTCTTCTTCGAACATCGGGAAGTCGACCACCCACAGCGGCGCCCAGCTGTCGAGTTGGGTCAGCCCCAGATCGCGCCCCAGCTTCAGGCGCAGCGCGCCCATCGCATCGGTGACAATCTTGAAGCTGTCTGCGCCGAAGAACAGGATGTCGCCGGTCTGCGCGTCGGTACGCGCCAGGACAGCTTCCAGCACTTCCGCGCTGAGGAATTTGGCGATCGGGCTCTGCACGCCTTCCATGCCGGCGGCGCGGTCGTTGACCTTCAGCCAGGCCAGGCCTTTCGCGCCGTAGATGTTGACGAAAGCGCCGTACTCATCGATCTGCTTGCGGGTCAGCTGTGCGCCGCCCGGTACGCGGATCGCCGCCACGCGGCCTTTGGCGTCGTTGGCCGGGCCGGAGAACACTTTGAACTCGACGTCCTTGACCAGGTCAGCCACGTCCACCAGCTCCAGCGGGTTACGCAGGTCCGGCTTATCGGAACCAAAGCGACGCATCGCTTCGGCGAAGGTCATGACCGGGAAATCGCCCAGATCCACACCCTTCACGTCCAGCCACAGTTCACGCGCCAGTTTCTCCATCACTTCACGCACCTGGTCGGCGGTCATGAAGGAGGTTTCGACGTCGATCTGGGTAAATTCAGGCTGACGGTCCGCACGCAGGTCTTCGTCACGGAAGCATTTGACGATCTGATAGTAACGATCGAAGCCGGACATCATCAGCAGCTGTTTAAACAGCTGCGGAGACTGCGGCAACGCGTAGAATTTGCCCTTGTGCACGCGGCTCGGCACCAGGTAATCGCGGGCGCCTTCCGGCGTCGCTTTGGTCAGCATCGGCGTTTCGATGTCGAGGAAGCCGTGGCTGTCCATGAAGCGGCGCACGAAGCTGGTGATTTTGGCGCGGGTCTTCAGACGCTCGGCCATTTCCGGGCGGCGCAGATCCAGGTAGCGGTATTTCAGGCGCGCTTCTTCGCTGTTGACCTGGTTGGAGTCCAGCGGCAGCGGCTCGGAGCGGTTGATGATCTCGAGCGCGTGGGCAAACACTTCCACTTCGCCGGTGGCCATATCTTTATTGATCTGGCTGTCCGGACGCGCACGCACGGTGCCGACGATCTGGATGCAGAACTCATTGCGCAGGTCGTAGGCCTTGTCGAACGCCACTTTCTCGTCCGGATCGAAGAACACCTGCACGATGCCTTCGCGGTCGCGCATATCAATAAAGATCAGGCCGCCGAGATCGCGACGACGATTGACCCAACCACACAGAGTGACTTCCTGGCCCACGTGGGACAGATTCAACTGCCCGCAATATTCAGTACGCATACGCTATCCTTTTACACAGCCGATGCCGCGCCGGGCTACTGCGCCCCTGTCGCGCGGCTGTTATCTGATAAATTCTACTTGTTACCCGGTTTAAAATCCGTCGCATACCAGCCGGTGCCCTTAAGCTGGAAACCGGAAGATGAAATCAACTTGGTCAACGCGGGCTGCCCACACGCCGGGCAGTCTGCCAGCGGCGCATCGGAAAATTTTTGCAATTTCTCTAACCGATGGTTGCAAGCACCACATGCATATTCATAAATCGGCATAGGTCGTTGGATTAAAGAGTGTTGAAAAAAGGGAGTCATTATAAAGGAAATTCATCCGCCCGATAAGTGCGAACACAGCATTGTTACTGCACTAAATGGCGCGTTTTTGTTCGAATCAACACATCGGTTAACAAATTTCCCATTAACCTGCGACAGTTTTTTCACGTAGCCTGATTCTCCCCCGGTTTTGCGCCGAACGCAGCTCGCCCGACGCGCCGAACAGTTTTTATCCACTTCGCAACGAGATGAAATCCATGCTGAAACTTGACGCTCAAACCACCGCTCTGGTGCTGATCGATTTGCAAAACGGCATTCTGCCCTACGCCGGCGGCCCGCACGGCGCCGACCAGGTGGTGGCGAACGCCGCCCTGCTGGCCGCGCGTTTTCGCATGCTGGGCGCGCCGGTGCTGTTGGTGCGCGTCGGTTGGTCAGACTCCTTCGCCGAGGCGCTGAAACAACCGGTGGATAAACCGGCTCCCGCGCCCGCCGGCGGTTTGCCGGCCACCTGGTGGGAGTTCCCCGCGCCGCTGGCGGTCTGCGACAGCGATATTCTGATCACCAAGCGTCAATGGGGCGCCTTCTACGGCACCGATCTGGACTTGCAGCTGCGCCGTCGCGGCATCAAATCCGTAGTCTTGGGCGGCATATCCACCAATATCGGCGTGGAATCCACCGCCCGCGCCGCCTGGGAACACGGCTATGAGCTGGTGATCGCCGAAGACGTCTGCAGCGCGCAGAACGCGGAAATGCACCGTTTCGCGTTCGAACACATCTTCCCGCGTTTGGCGCGGGTGCGCGACACCGGCGAAATTCTTGCCGCGCTCGACCGGTAACGTTAAGTTGTAGCCTGATAAGCCAAGCACAAGTAAAGGAAGACAAGCCGTGATCTACATCGGACTGCCACAGTGGCAACATGCAGCCTGGAACCGTATCGGGCTGCGCGACTTGGCGGATTACAGCCGCTACTTCAACTGCGTGGAGGGCAACACCACCTTCTATGCGCTGCCGAAGCTGGAAATCGTGCAGCGCTGGCGCGACATGACCGGCGACGATTTTCGCTTTTGCTTCAAATTCCCGTCGGACATCAGCCATAAGGCCGCCCTGCGCAACTGCGCCGCCGAGCTGCAGGCGTTTTACCACTGCCTGAGCCCGGTGCATCAACGCATCGGGCAATTGTGGCTGCAGTTGCCCGCAGCCTTCGGCCCCGATGAGCTGCCGCGCATGTGGCAGTTCTTCGAAAGCCTGCCGCAGGAGTTCACTTACGGCGTCGAAGTGCGTCATCCGGCATTTTTCGCCAAAGGCGAGGAAGAGCGCGCGTTGAATCAGGGGCTGCATCAGCGCGGCATCAATCGGGTGATCCTCGACAGCCGCCCGGTGCATCACGCCGCCCCTAATACCGCCGCCGTGCGCGATGCCCAGCAGAAAAAACCGAAGCTGCCGGTGCACGCGCTGGTCACCGCCGACCAACCGCTGGTGCGCTTTATCGGCGGCGACCAATTGGCCGACAACCTGCGCTGGTTCGAAGCCTGGCAGCAAAAACTGCCGCTGTGGCAGCAACAGCATCAACCGTATCTGTTTATTCATACGCCGGACAACGGCGATTCACCCCAGCAAGCGCAAAAAATTTGGCAGCAGCTGCGCCGGGCGATCCCCGATTTGCCTGCGCCGCCGGACTGGCCAGAGCAAGATGCACTGTTTTGACCTATTAATCTGACCAATAACATCAAATATTTCCCCGCGACAGTGAATACAATGACGGCTATGATGCTGGCTGCCAGTTTTGGTTAGGGAACGGAGTTAAAAATGGTAAGCGCGCTTTATGTGGTGCTCGGCGCATTGTTGTTGATCAAACTCTCTTATGACGTTGTCAGATTAAGGATGCAGTACCGCGTAGCCTACGGCGACGGCGGTTTTTACGAATTGCAGACCGCCATCCGCGTGCATGGCAACGCCGTTGAATACATTCCTATCGCTGCTGTATTGCTGGTGATTATGGAAATGAACGGCGCGGAAATCTGGATGATCCACCTTTGCGGCCTGATGCTGATGGCCGGGCGACTGGTGCATTACTACGGTTTGCGCAACCGCGAGGTTCGCTGGCGTCGTTCGGGCATGGCCGCGACCTACATCTCTTTGTTGTTGATGGTTCTGGCAAATATCTTCTATCTGCCCTGGGATCTGATTTTCAGCCTGCATTGATCCCGTTTTATCATCAGGCGGCCGCGCCGCCTGCTTCCGCTCCGTTTTTTTACGCTTTTCTGTTAGACTACGCAGCTTCGAATTCTGAACTGATTTGCCGCTATGCCAAACCGCGATACTCTTTTCTCAGCCCCCATCGCCAAACTGGGCGACTGGACCTTCGACGAACGCGTCGCCGAAGTGTTTCCCGACATGATCCAACGCTCCGTTCCCGGCTATTCCAACATCATCTCGATGATCGGCATGCTGGCCGAACGTTTTGTGCAACCCGACAGCCGGGTGTATGACCTGGGCTGCTCGCTGGGCGCGGCGACGCTGTCGATGCGGCGGAATATCAGGGTGCCCGGCTGCACTATCGTCGCCGTCGACAATTCGCCGGCGATGGTGGAACGTTGCCGCCGCCATATCGACGCCTTCCGCGCCGACACGCCGGTCGACGTCATCGAAGCCGATATTCGCGACATCGACATCGAAGACGCCTCGATGGTGGTGCTGAACTTTACGCTGCAGTTCCTCGAACCTGCCGATCGCCTGCGCCTGCTGGAAAAAATTTATCGTGGCCTGCGCCCGGGCGGCGCACTGGTGCTGTCGGAAAAGTTCAGCTTTGAAGACGCCGAAGTCGGCGAGCTGCTGTTCAACATGCACCACGATTTCAAGCGCGCCAACGGGTACAGCGAGCTGGAGATCAGCCAAAAACGCAGCATGCTGGAAAACGTGATGCTCACCGACTCGGTGGAAGCGCACAAGGCGCGTCTGCAACAGGCCGGATTCGAGCATGCCGAAGTGTGGTTCCAGTGCTTCAACTTCGGTTCATTGATCGCTCTGAAAGCGGGGGATGCGCAATGATCGAGTTTGGTGACTTCTATCAGCGCATTGCCAAGAGCCCCCTCAGCCACTGGCTGGATACGCTGCCCGCTCAGCTGAGCGCCTGGCAGCGCGAATCGCTGCACGGCAAATTCAAGCAGTGGTTCAACTCGGTAGAGCATTTGCCGACGCTGACTCCCACCCGTCTCGATCTGCTGCACGGCGTGCGCGCCGAGATGGAGCCGGGGCTGTCGCCGGGCCAGCTTGAAGGCATCGAGAAAATGTTGCGCACCCTGATGCCGTGGCGCAAAGGGCCCTTCTCGCTGTATGGCATCGATATCGATACCGAATGGCATTCCGATTGGAAATGGGATCGCGTACTGCCGCACATTTCTCCGCTGGCCGGCCGCACCATTCTCGACGTCGGCTGTGGCAGCGGCTATCACCTGTGGCGCATGATTGGCGCCGGCGCACACTTCGCCGTGGGTATCGATCCGATGCAGCTGTTCCTGTGCCAGTTTGAAGCCGTGCGCAAACTGTTGGGCGGCGATCAGCGCGCCCATCTGCTGCCGCTCGGCATCGAGCAGTTGCCGGATCTGGCGGCGTTCGACACCGTGTTCTCGATGGGGGTGCTGTATCATCGCCGCTCGCCGCTCGATCATCTCCATCAGTTGAAGAATCAGCTGGTGGCTGAAGGTGAGCTGGTGTTGGAAACGCTGGTGGTGGAAGGCGACCGTCACCAGGTGCTGGTGCCGGGCGATCGTTATGCGCAGATGCGCAACGTGTATTTCATCCCTTCCGCCGAAGCGCTGAAATGCTGGCTGGAGAAGTGCGGCTTTGTCGACGTGAAGATCGCCGATATGTGCGTCACCAGCCTCGAAGAGCAGCGACGCACTGACTGGATGACCAGCGAATCGTTGGCCGAATTCCTCGATCCGAACGATCGCAGCAAAACGGTCGAAGGCTATCCGGCGCCGCTGCGCGCCGTGCTGACCGCCAAAAAGCCCTAGCGCACGCTAATCGGGCCGGCCTGCGCCGGCCCGCCTTCACCCGTTACTGACATCGACAATCCGCAGTTCATAAACCATCGTCGCGTTTGGCGGGATCTGCGGCGCATAGCCAGTTTCACCGTACGCCAACGCCGGCGGCACCACCATCGTCAGCGAGCCGTGATTTTTCAGATGGCCGATAGCCTCGCGGAACAACGGCGGATAGGCGGAGAGCGGCTGGGACATCACCTTCCCACTGCGATCCATATCCTGAATCACGCGACCGTCGGTTAAACTTTCTTTCACCACGATATCCACCCGCGAGTTTTCCGTAATGGCCTCATCACCCGCATAATCGATGCGATACCAGAAACCGGAAGGCGACTTCTGCGTGCCCTTCTTCTTTTGGAACTCGGCGACGAACGCCTCACCTTTGCTGGCCTGCGTCTTCGCCGCCTGGTTTCTGGCGTCGTTCACCGCTTTTTCCGACTCCGCCAGTGCGCTGGTCAACTGCGCATCGCTCAACTGGTAATGGCCGTTGAAGGTATCGATCACGCCCGCCAGCAGCACGGTTTTGTCGGGCGTGATACCCCAATTTTTACGTTCCGCCAGCATTGTTTGAATATCGCGCCCCAAAGCGACACCGGCGGCATAGCTCTGTTGCTCCGGCTTTTTCTTCAGCGCTTGCCTATCCGGCAGCCATTTGGCCCGCGATCTCAGCCCGTCCAGTTCCTCACGCAAGGCATGCTGCGCCTGATGCGCGGCCGCCAGCTCCGTCGCCGTTTTATCCGCCTGTTGCGCCGCTTTATCCCGTTGCTGCGCAGCCTGCGCGCTTTCCGCCGTCAGCGCCGCCAGACGCTGTTCCAGCGCCTTAGCTTGTTCGGTTTGCGTCTTGTTTTTTTCCTGCAGCTGCGCCAGCTGCTGCTGAAGTTCACCCGCCGCTTTGGCGGCCTCGGCCTTTTGCTGCTCCAGCGCCATCTTCAGTTTTTTCTCTTGCTGCTCGGCCTGCTGGCGTTGGTCATCACGCTCTTTTTGCAGCGCTGCCAACTGCTGTTGAAGTTCGCCCGCCGCTTTGGCGGCCTCGGCCTTTTGCTGCTCGAGCGCCATCTTCAGGTTTTTCTCTTGCTGCCCACCCTGCTGGCGTTGGCTTTCCTGCTCTTTTTGCAACTGCGTCAGTTGTTGTTGCAGTACGCCGAGCGCCTCGGCGGCTTCGGCCTTCTGCTGTTCCAGTTCAGCGGCGGCCGCTTTTCGGTCCTGTTCATAACGCTGGCGCGCTTTATCATTGGCAGCTTGCGCCGCCGCCAGTTTCTCCTGCCAAACCTGTTGCTGCGCGTTATCAGACTGTTTTGGCAACGCCGCCAACCGTTGCTCCAGCGATGCGATGCGTCGATCCCGCTCCTCGGTTTGCTGCTTTTGCCGCGCTAACGCCGCTTGCGCCTCGGCGATTTGCGCCTGAGCCTTACGCTCCTGCGGCGTCAGGTTCAGCGCCTGTCGCACGCCGCTGGCAAAGTCGCTCAACGCGCTCAGATCGGGCGCCGGAGCCGGTTTATCGGCAGCCGCCAGGGAAGACGCGACGCGCAACGCGGTCAGCTCCTGCTGCAGTGATTGAATGGAAGCCTGCTGTTGCTCCAGTCGGGCATCTTTCTCGCGCAGCGCCTTTTGCCACTGCGCCAGCTGCTGCTTCTGCGCCGTCGCCTCACGCGTTTGAACCTGGCGGGATGCCGACTTCTGGGGGGCCTGGGGTTGCGTGACGGCGGCATCAGCCTCCGCGGCCGGTGCATCCTGCCGCTGGTAGCGCTCGGCAAACTGCAATAACGCCGGCACATCGTCATCCGCAGCGGCCACCGCCGGCGCAAACGCCAACGGTATCATCAGGCTCAGTAACGCCTTTCTCGCACGCGGGGTCATTGGGTGCGCTCTCCACGCTCAGCCAGACCGGTCATCATGGCAGAACTGATGTCTGCGCACAGACGGCTGGTGCGATAACGATACAGGGCGTCAACGGTTTCCTGCGTCCCCGTGTTGACCCGCTGACGCACCCCGGCATACTGCGCGGCGCCGCCCATCAAAGCATCGAATTCGCGTTTGAATTTTTGGTATTTTTCGTTATCCATGCCGCGCATGGCATCCAGCTCGCGCTGGCACTGCTGCATGCGTTCGGCCTCACGTTGCCGTTTGTCTTGCTCCGCAATTTCTTCTGCGCTGGGGGGCTTACTTAAGGTAGAAACAGGCCGCTTAGTGGTCTGGCAGCCGGTCAGGGCCAAGGTCAGCAAAAGCGCAGCGGTCAAACAGTGTGCCGTTCGGGTCATTATCGTTATCTCCTTGTAAAGTCCGCCGTCGACG
Source organism: Serratia sp. ME47 (assembly GCF_903970925.1). Taxonomy (NCBI): domain Bacteria; kingdom Pseudomonadati; phylum Pseudomonadota; class Gammaproteobacteria; order Enterobacterales; family Yersiniaceae; genus Serratia; species Serratia sp. ME47. The sequence continues at coordinate 124,129 of NZ_CAJCKE010000001.1, forward strand.
TGCTCTGTGGCTGCGCCGAGGGCTCTCCTCATTGGTGCTGTGATGTTCCGGCCATAAAAACCGGCGGTGAACAGGTATAGAAATGCAGACGCGATAATGAGTGGCAGAGCGCAAATCATTCACCACGCCAATACATACCAAAAAATCATTTAATATTATGATATTTAAAGGATTTTAACTCACAAACTTATCAGCAGGGCATGGCAAGCGCAAGAGAAGAGATGGCGCCTGACCGAGCGAGCAGCAGTGCAGGAATGGGCGCAGTGTCTTAACAAGGCATAAAAAAAGCCCCGGCAAAACGCCGGGGCCTGGTACTTGCGTGATCACCGATGGTTCAGTGACACGCAAAGGGGTCTTACGGCCCGGAAACCGGTTATCAAACGCGGTTAGCTGCGTGTTTATGCGCTTTGCGCCAAGGGGTCAACCAAGGCCAGCGCGTTTTTCATCGCCTCCACCATTTCGCCATCCACGCAATAATGGCTAAATTCGTCAAACTCGTTATCGGAACACATGGTGACCCCCGCCTTGCGATAACGCATGGTCGATGGCACCAGATGGCCGGAAGAGCTGTGCAATTCATGCAGGCCGATATCGACAAACTTGTGCAAATTGCTCAGACGCACGCCGGCGCCCGCCATGATCACCGGACCCTGGCTGGCCTGACGCAAATCACGCAACAGCGGCAGGCCCAGTTCGGCGCTCTGCTGTTGACCGGAAGTCAGAATGCGCGCCACGCCCAGGTCGGTCAGTTGCTCCAGCGCCACCATCGGGTTTTGACACATGTCGAATGCGCGATGGAACGTGACAGCCATCCCCTCGCACAACGTCATTACCTCGCGCATCCGCGGCAGATCGATATGCCCTTCTTCGTCCAGCATGCCGACGACCACGCCGGGGAATCCCAACTCGCGGATCTGGCGGATATCCTGCTTGATCACCTCGAAATCCACCGCGCCATAACAGAAATCGCCACCGCGAGGGCGTACGATCGGATGAACCGGAATCGAAACCCGTTCCCGCGCCAAACGCAGCGTGCCATAACTCGGCGTCAATCCGCCCTCGCTCTGGCTGGCGCATAACTCGATACGATCGGCGCCCGCCCGTTCGGCCGTTAGCGCGCAGTCGACGCTAAAGCAACAAACTTCCAGTTTTATCATTGTCACCCCCAGATAACGGCCAACATACGGCGGCAATTGTTCATTTCTTCATTTCTCACGTAGGCTCATGCTTAGGCATAAACCGGCTCAGGGTTGTAACTATGGCATTCAATTTTGATCAATGGGTAGACCGCAGTCACAGTGACAGCGTTAAGTGGGATAAATATCGCGACCGCGACATCATTCCGCTGTGGGTCGCCGACAGCGACTTCGCCTCCCCGCCGGCGGTCATCGACGCCTTGCAGCGGCGCGTGGCGCACGGCGTGTTCGGCTACACGCACCCATCCCCCGATCTTCTTGAGGTTTTTACCCGCCGCATGGTAGAGCGCTACCGCTGGCACATCAAGCCTGAATGGATCCTTTTCCTGCCCGGCCTGGTGTGCGGCTTGAACCTGTGCGTGCGCGCCTTCACCGAAGACCATCAGAGCACGCTCGCGCCCAGCCCCATTTATCCGCCATTTCGCAAAGCGGCCAAATTCGCCGGGCGCAAGCACCTCTCGGTACCGCTGGCGGCAACAGGCCAACGTTGGGTGCTGGATTTTTCCGCGCTGCATGGGCAGCTCAGCGGCAATGAGAAGCTCCTGCTGCTGTGCAACCCGCAAAATCCCGGAGGCACCGTTTATCGTCGAGAAGAGCTGTCGCAGCACCATCAGTTCGCCCGCGAGCACGATTTAATCGTCTGTTCGGATGAAATCCACTGCGAATTGCTGCTTGAACCCGGCGCACGGCATATTCCTTTCGCCACCCTGAACGAAGACGCGGCCCAGCGCAGCGTAACGCTGATGTCGCCGTCAAAGGCGTTTAATCTCGCCGGGCTGGGCGCCTCGATGGCGATCGTCCCTAATGAGGCGCTGCGACAAAAGCTGAAACGCGCGCGCAGCGGCATCGTGCCGGAGGTCAATCTGCTGGCGCTGGTCGCCGCCCAAGCGGCCTATCAATACGGGCAACCCTGGCTGGACGAGCAGTTGATTTATCTGCGCGCCAATCGCGATAGGGTGACAGAGCGCATCAACGCCATGCCGGGATTGAGGTTGTTGCCGATTGAAGCCACCTATTTGGCCTGGATCGACTGCGGCGCATTGCCGGTAGACAATCCGCATCAGTTCTTCGAGCGTGCGGGCGTTGGATTAAGCGCCGGTTTGGATTTTGGCGATCGGCGCTTTGTACGACTGAACTTCGGTTGCCGGCGGGCTCTGCTCGATGAAGCGCTCGATCGCATGGCGCGGGCCTGCGCCACGCTGTTCGACTAGTCTTGCTCGCTGGCGACAATGTCCCGAATGGAGTAAGGATGAAACTTGATCGTGACCGTTCCATCGGTGATGGCCAGCGTCGGGTTCGGCAACCGCTCGCCCTCGCCTTTTGGCGAGCTTTGCTTCAGTTTGATCCCCGGCGCCAGCAACGCTTCATCAGCGAGATGGCTCAACGCGCGGGCGTGCAACGTCTGCGGATCGCCGCTCAGCACTAGCTCGACATGTTCCCACCCTTCATGCGGATACCGTTTCTCCCCGGGATACGGCAGCTCGACGCAATCTATCCGCCACGGCCCAACGGCCAGCGGCTGCTGTAAATCAAACAGACAGATAGGCCGCCCGTTGATCATCGATTCGGACAACAGTGTCCCGCACTGCATCAATCCCTGGCGCCAGCGTTCGGCGGTAGCGTTCTGGTGACAGCGCAAGGAAATGTGATCGGCGGTAAACGAGGACAGGTCAAGCTGCAATCTGGCGGCGAATTGTTGCAACGCCTGCTCGAAACGCGGCAGGTCGAGCCTCAGATCGTCAAGCTCGGCAATGGCCTGCAAGGGATTGGTCATAGAAACCTCAAAACAACGAGCGCAAAGTTAAACGCCGTAATTTACACGGTGGCGACGGCGCTCGCCAGAGTGGCGAGATTTTTCAGCGGCAGTACAGCATAATTTTCGGTTCTGGATGGAGGACGAAAAACCCAGCGCTTATTAAGATGGCAGCTTATTAATTCGGCAATTAAATAAAAAATAGGATTTTTCGCAATCCATTATATCATTTCCTTATGACAGTAAAATTTAAGTTATTTTGCACAAAACCCTCCGCCACCTGCGGGCCAAATCGATTGATTTTTTGCGCTTAATCAAACCTCGCCCACTTATATAAGTCACACAAAACCACAAGCTTAACCAATTGTAAACAAAGAGAATGCAGCACAAAAAATGATGAAAAAGTAAGGATTATCTTAATTTAATGCCGGGCAATTGATTCACCCACTCAACTCGGCTACTTTGGGGGAAATTTAAATTAGAGATGATCATTATGTTATTGCTGACGATATCCTTGGTGTTGATAATTATCGCCGTATACGCCATCTACCGTCATTTTAAATCTCGCAGCACCAATACGCTGGATTCCGGTCGCCGCAATAAAAAACGCTAGCCCCTCATTTTTTCCACCGTATATCTTCTCTCGGTTGTCCATCTTTTACCCCCACGGCAATAACGCGCGCCTCCGCAACTGTTTCATCGCTGCGGTCGCGCCAACTGCTGACGGGCTCCCTCAGATCGGTTACAATTGCAGGCTGTTTTGTGGAGGTCGCCGCCGCCCGCGCGCCGTTGGCCACCACCGTTGAATCCCTCGGGGGCTGGTTTCGGCCCCTCGTTCGTCATTAAGGTAACCCGGTGAATATTCAGGTTCTTCTTTCAGATAAAGTCAGCCAGGCGCTGATCGCCGCTGGCGCGCCAGCCGATTGCGAAGCGCAGGTCCGCCCATCCGCCAAGGCGCAGTTTGGTGATTACCAGGCCAACGGCGTGATGTCAGTCGCCAAAAAGCTGGGCATGCCGCCCCGTCAACTGGCGGAAAAAGTGGTGCAACTGCTGGATCTCGGCGACGTCGCCAGTAAAGTGGAAATCGCCGGCCCCGGCTTTATCAATATCTTCCTGAACAGCGACTGGGTCGCCCGCCAGGCCGACCAGGTGCTGAACGCACCGAAATTGGGCATTGCGCCGGTTGAACCGCAAACCATCGTTATCGACTATTCTGCGCCGAACGTGGCGAAAGAAATGCACGTCGGCCACCTGCGCTCCACCATCATCGGCGACGCCGCAGCGCGTACTCAGGAGTTTCTGGGCCATAAAGTGATCCGCGCCAACCACGTCGGCGACTGGGGCACCCAGTTCGGCATGCTGATTGCCTACCTGGAAAAAATGCAGAATGAAAACGCCAGCGATATGGGCTTGTCCGATCTCGAGCAGTTCTACCGCGAAGCCAAGAAGCATTACGATGAAGACGCCGAGTTCGCCGAGCGCGCACGCGCTTACGTCGTGAAGCTGCAGGGCGGCGATCAATACTGCCTGAAAATGTGGCGCAAGCTGGTCGACATCACCATGGCGCAAAACCAGCTGACCTATAACCGCCTGAACGTCACGCTGACCGAAGACGACGTGATGGGCGAAAGCCTGTATAACGCGATGCTGCCGGGCATCGTCGCCGATCTGAAAGCCAAAGGGCTGGCGGTGGAAAGCGAAGGCGCCACCGTGGTGTTCCTCGACGAATACCAGAACAAGGACGGCGACCCGATGGGCGTCATCATCCAGAAAAAGGATGGCGGCTACCTCTATACCACCACCGATATCGCCTGCGCCAAGTATCGCTACGAGACCCTGGGCGCCAATCGCGTGCTGTATTACATCGATTCCCGCCAGCATCAGCACCTGATGCAGGCCTGGACCATCGTGCGCAAAGCCGGTTATGTACCGGAGTCCGTCTCGCTGGAACATCACATGTTCGGCATGATGCTGGGCAAAGACGGCAAGCCGTTCAAAACCCGCTCAGGCGGCACCGTGAAGCTCTCCGACCTGCTGGATGAAGCCATCGAACGCGCCGAGCAGTTGATCGCCGGCAAAAACCCGGACATGCCGGAAGACGAAATGAAGACCATCGCTCGCGTGGTCGGTATCGGCGCGGTGAAATACGCCGATCTGTCGAAAAGCCGCACCACCGACTATGTTTTCGACTGGGATAACATGCTGGCCTTCGAAGGCAATACCGCGCCTTACATGCAATACGCCTATACCCGTGTGGCATCGGTATTCAAACGCGCCGGGATCGACGAAAGCAGCCTGACGTTGCCGCTGACCCTGACCGAAGAGCGTGAAATTGCGCTGGCCACTCGCCTGCTGCAGTTCGAAGAGGTGCTCACCGCCGTCGCGCGTGAAGGCACACCGCACGTCATGTGCAGCTACCTGTACGATCTGGCCGGCTTGTTCTCCGGCTTCTACGAGCACTGTCAGATCCTCAACGCCGACAGCGAAGAAGCCCGTCAGAGCCGCCTGAAGCTGGCGCTGCTGACCGCCAAAACGCTGAAAACCGGCCTGGATACGCTGGGCATCGAAACCGTCGAGCGCATGTAAACCGCGCCGCGCAGAAAAGCAAAAAGGTCGCCGTGGCGACCTTTTTTTTTACGCTTTCACTCGGCTCAGACGACCCGGCGCGCGAAATCACGCGGGCGGAAACCCAACCCGGCCAGCACGCCGAAGTAGGCTACCACACCGGCCACCACCACCGCCGCCAAGCGCAGCAAACGCTCCAGCATGTTGCCCTGATCCCAGGCCGGCATCAGCCACATCAAGCCAATCAGCACGGCCGACATCACCAGTACGGCAATCACCAGCTTGGTGAGGAACAGCGCCCAACCCGGCTGTGGCTGGAAGATTTTCTGCTTGCGCAACTGCCAATACAGCAGCGCGGCGTTCAGGCAGGCCGCCAAACCGATCGACAGCGCCAGGCCGGCATGCTTCAGCGGACCGATAAACGCCAGGTTCATCACCTGCGTCATGATCAGCGTAATGATGGCGATCTTGACCGGCGTTTTGATGTCCTGACGCGAATAAAAGCCCGGCGCCAGCACCTTAACCACGATCAGCCCCATCAGCCCCACCGAGTAAGCCACCAGCGCGCGTTGCGTCATCGCCGCGTCAAAGGCGCTGAACTTACCGTACTGGAACAGCGAGACGGTCAACGGTTTGGCCAAAATACCCAGCGCGATGGCGCTCGGCAGCGCCAGCAGAAAGCACAGGCGCAGCCCCCAATCCATCAGGCGCGAATACTCGTCGTGGTTGCCGCTCGAGAAGCTTTTGGCCAGCGACGGCAGCAGGATGGTGCCCAATGCCACGCCCAGCACGCCGGAAGGAAACTCCATCAGGCGGTCGGCATAGTACATCCAGGACACCGAGCCGGACACCAGGAACGATGCGAAGATCGTGTTGATGATCAGCGAGATCTGGCTGACCGACACCCCAAGGATCGCCGGCCCCATCTGGCGCATCACCCGCCAGACCCCGGCGTCGCCCAATTTGATGCGCGGCAGCACCAGCATGCCGATCTTGCGCAGGTGCGGCAGCTGATAGCCCAGTTGCAGCACGCCGCCGACCACCACCGCCCACGCCAGCGCCAGCACCGGCGGGTGGAAATACGGCGCGGCGAACAGCGCGAAGCCGATCATGCTGACGTTAAGCAGCGTTGGCGCAAAGGCCGGGATCGAGAAACGGTTCCAGGTATTGAGGATCGCCCCCACCAGCGAGGCCAGCGAAATCAATAGAATATAGGGGAAGGTAATGCGCAGCAGCGCCGACGTCAGCGCAAACTTGTCGGGCGTATCGGTAAAGCCCGGCGCAGTGATATAGATCACCCAGGGCGCGGCCAGCATCCCCAGCACCGTCACCACCGCCAGCACCAACGTCAACAGCCCGGAGACATAGGCGATAAAGGTGCGCGTCGCTTCCTCGCCCTGCTGGCTCTTATATTCCGCCAGGATCGGCACGAAAGCCTGCGAAAATGCGCCTTCGGCAAAGATACGACGCAGCAGGTTAGGAAGTTTGAACGCCACGAAGAAGGCGTCCGTTGCCATGCCGGCCCCGAACACGCGCGCGACGATCGCATCGCGGGCAAAGCCCAACACCCGCGAAAACATCGTCATCGAGCTGACGGCAGCCAAGGATTTGAGTAGGTTCATGTGGTTGTCTGATAGGTACCGTAAATATCAACGCCTGCAACAGCAGGCGTCAGTGAAACAATCGGCTCAGTTTACGCATCCGGAAAAGAATAGCTACCGCCATATGTTACATAGAGTTATCGCGTAACAAACGCTCGACCACCCGCTGCGCAACCAGCGCCTGCTCGCCGCCGGTTTCCGGCGCGCTCTGATTGGCGACGGCGCAGAGGAAATGCCGCACCGCCCCGTCGAAACCGCGTTGCACCAGCGTGCTTTGCCAACCCGGCACCGGCTGTTCCAACTCGCCCTGCGCATCTTCGCGCAGCCAGTGGCGCATATCGGTCAACTGATACAGCGCGCCGTCTGACACCGCCTGCACGCTTTCGCGCTGGCTGCCGCCGCGGCGATGCATACTGGTCGTCACCAGCGTATCGCCACAGGCGAAGTGGTGCTCGGCGTACAGCATTTCGCCTGCAGCGTTGGCGCGCACGCTGCCGCTCAGCAGTTGCTCGCCTCCGCCCGCCAGCCACAGGGCGGTGTCCACCACGTGCAGATAGTCATCCAGCAGGGTAAAGCGCAGATCGTGAGGGCCGACGCTGTCCGCCCGATGTTTATCCATGCGAATGGAGGCGGGCTGATTCATTTGCTGCTTGAGTTGGCGGTAAAGCGGCGCGAAACGGCGGTTGAACCCCACCATCAGCGTTTTGCCCCGCCGCTCGGCCAGCTCAAGCAACTGCTCGCCCTGCTCCAGCGTTTCCGCCAGCGGCTTATCGACGTAAACATGTACGCCACGGTTAAGCAGCTCGCCAATGACCGAAAAATGGCTGGCGGTGCTGCTGTGGACAAAGACCGCATCGCACTGTTCGGCCAAGCTGTCCAGCCGAGGGAAACAGGCCATGCGGTAGCTGTCGCACAGCGGCTGCGCTTTCTGTTGATTAGGCGAGAAGCCGCCCACCAGCGTCCAGTCCGCCGCCTGACTGAGGATCGGCAGGTAGGCCTTCTGCGCGATGCTGCCCAGCCCCACCACGCCCACGCGCAATTTAGTCATGCGTTTCCCTCGCCAACAGTTGCTGCACCTGCCGTTTCAGCTCCGCCACGTCGTTTTCCAACGCGCTGACCCTGGCGCTCAATTCACCGTCGATCTCCGACTCGAGCGCCGGCGGCGCCTCATCGATTGGCCCGCTGAACAGATGCATGAAGCGGCTTTCGCGCTTGCCCGGCTCGCGCGCCAGGCGCACTACGAACGGGCCGTCTTCGCGCGTGGTCAACTGCTGCAGCACCTGTTCGACCTCGCTGACATCGCTGAACTCGTGCATTCGGTTGGTGCGCGTGCGCAGCTCGCCCGGCGTTTGCGCGCCGCGCAGCAGTAAGGTGGCGATCACCGCCAGTTCGGCGGGAGAGAGCTTCAGCTGGCCAAACTCGGAATTGCAAAACCGCTGCTCGTATTTCACGACCCGATTGCCGAACCCGCTGAGGGTGCGCAGGAAATGTTTGCGCAGCAACAGATCGAGGAGTTGCTGCACCTCGCTTTCGCTCAGATCCATCACCGGCTCGCGGTTGGTCTTTTGGTTACAGGCCAGGGTAATGGCGTTAAGCGAAAGCGGGTATTGGTCCGGCGTCGTCACCTGTTTTTCCAACAGGCAGCCGATGACCCGGGCCTCTTTGGCGTTCAATTCATATTTCATCGTTTGGCCTCAACGTGGGGGTAGCTACTCTTTATTGGTGTATGCCGTCAAAACGTGGTCTTGCCACTTGCCGTCGATCAGCAGGTAATCTTTGGCGTAACCTTCGCGTTCGAATCCCAGACGCGTCAGCAATGCGCCGCTGCGCTGGTTATGCGGCATATAGTTGGCCATGATGCGGTGCATGCGCTGTTGGCGCAGCATATAGCGGATGGCGGACTGCAAGGCTTCGAACATCAACCCCTGCCCCTGCCATTTCTCCCCCAGCGAATAACCGAGGAAGCAGGCGTGAAACGAACCGCGCAACACGTTGCTGAAGTTCGCCACGCCGCGGACTTCCTGCTCTTCCGGATCGAGCAGGATAAAATAGTAGGCGCTGCCCTGCTTTTGCATTTCAGCGATCATCCCCAGGCGCGCCTGCCAGCCGGACGGATAACAATGGCTTTCATCGCGCACCGGCTCCCAGGGTTTGAGAAAGGTCCGGTTCTCGGCATAATAGTCCGCCAGACGATAGGCGTCCCGTTCATGCACTAAACGGACCACCATCCGGTCGGTAGTAAGACGTACTTTTGGCGATGCAGAGCGGTAGCCGAACATCATTTCCCCCGCGGTCAAAACGGTTCGATAAGAAGTATTTATTAGGAAGCGTCGAGGATAATTATCCGACGCCGATCTGAGGCCATGACTTTATGTTGCCAATAGCGCCTCAGAACCGCGCTCCCTTGCATTCAATATAACCGTAGGCCGCCCCCGAGGTAAAATACCGGCCGCTCAGTAAATCGCCGAATACGCGTTTTACGGCGTTTTTCCGCCAATTTTGCAGTTCAGGTAACACCTTGACGATAAAAAAATATTATCTACTCCGCCCCTGTCGCCGTCCGCCAATTGGGTAGAGAATGGTGGGGTTGCCTTCCCCCTCTCTCTTAATTGCTCATGGTGATGCATGTCTCTGGTGTCGCAAGCGCGCAGCTTGGGTAAATATTTTCTGTTGCTCGACAACCTGCTGGTGGTTTTAGGCTTCTTTGTCGTGTTCCCGCTTATTTCGATCCGCTTCGTCGATCAGCTGGGATGGGCCGCGCTGATCGTCGGCATCGCGCTGGGTTTGCGTCAGTTGCTGCAACAAGGGCTCGGCATCTTTGGCGGCGCGGTCGCCGATCGCTTTGGCGCCAAGCCGATGATCGTCACCGGCATGCTGCTGCGCGCCGCCGGTTTCGCCACCATGGCGATGGCCGATGCGCCGTGGATCCTGTGGTTCTCCTGCGCGCTGTCGGCCCTCGGCGGCACGCTGTTCGATCCGCCGCGCACCGCTTTGGTGATCAAACTGACCCGTCCGCACGAACGCGGCCGCTTTTTCTCGCTGTTGATGATGCAGGACAGCGCCGGCGCGGTAGTCGGCGCGCTGATCGGCAGTTGGCTGCTGCAATACGATTTCCACTTTGTCTGCTGGGTCGGGGCGGCGATCTTCGTGCTGGCCGCAGGCTGGAACGCCTGGTTACTGCCGGCTTATCGCATCTCCACCGTGCGCGTACCGATGAAAGAAGGCATGTTGCGGGTCGTGCGCGATCGCCGCTTCCTCACCTATGTCCTGACGCTGACCGGCTACTATATGCTGGCGGTACAGGTGATGCTGATGCTGCCGATCGTGGTCAATGAAATTGCCGGCTCACCGGCGGCGGTGAAATGGATGTACGCGATCGAAGCGGCGCTGTCGCTGTCGCTGCTCTATCCGCTGGCGCGTTGGGGTGAAAAACATTTTCGGCTTGAACAACGCCTGATGGCGGGCCTGCTGCTGATGACGCTCAGCCTGCTGCCGATCGGCCTTGCCAGCAGCCTGCAAGGCGTGTTCACGCTGATCTGCTGTTTCTATCTGGGTTCGATCATCGCCGAGCCGGCGCGCGAAACGCTCAGCGCGTCGCTGGCCGATCCGCGGGCGCGCGGCAGCTACATGGGTTTCAGCCGCCTCGGGTTGGCGTTGGGCGGTGCGTTGGGATATACCGGCGGCGGTTGGATGTACGATACCGGGCGGATGATGAACATGCCGGAGCTGCCCTGGCTGCTGCTCGGCGCCGTCGGCTTCGCCACGCTGCTGGCGCTGTACTGGCAATTCAGCCCGCGGCGCAACGCGTCGGTGATACTGCGCGGCGGCTAACGCCATAGAAATCCGGCCGAATCGGCAACAGCTGCTATCCTGTTAGTAAAAACACCCACAGGAGCCCGTCGGCATGAGCGAAGAAGCCAAATTACCGCAACTACTCGAACATATGATACTGAACTTGCGCATGATTTATGCGCGCTCCACCCTGGTGGAAAAGGCGCTGGCGCATATCCTCGCCAGCGACGCCGGCCTGAAAAACGATATTATCAAACAGCTGCAGGTCGTCACCGCCGCCAACGAACGCGATCAGATCGATTTGGAACAAGCCCGCATTCACCTGATCGATGTGCTCAACTCGGTACCGGTCAAGAAATAGCACTCCTCGCCCGCGCCTGTTGCGCGGGCAATATCGCAATAACGCACCATCCAACACACGCGTTTCAAGACAGCCTCGATAAGCTGTGGTAACTATTGCTGTTAAAACCTGACAACCCGGAGCAAGCATGAAACTGTTCATTTACGATCATTGCCCATTCTGCGTTAAAGCCCGCATGATTTTCGGCCTGAAACATCTTCCGATTCGCCTGGTCACGTTGCTCAACGACGATGAGACGACCCCGTTCAATCTGATTGGCAAAAAAATGGTGCCGATCCTGATCAAAGACGACGGCGAAGCGATGCCGGAAAGCCTGGATATCGTGCGCTATGTCGATGGCTTGGACGGCAAACCGGTGCTGACCGGCCGCACCAACCCGGCCATCGCCGAGTGGTTGCGCCGGGTCGACAGTTATGCGGCCAAATTGCTGTTGCCGCGTATTGCGCATGCCGATTTCGAAGAATTTGCCACCGACAGCGCCCGCCGTTACTTTATCGATAAAAAGCAGGCGTCAATCGGTAATTTCGCCGAGCATCTCGCCAACAGCGCCGATCTGATCGCCGAACTGGAGGCCGACCTGCAAACGCTGTCACCGCTGATCGTCTCCGCCGACGCCGTGAACGGCGAGCTTTCTGAGGACGATATTCATCTGTTCCCGCTGCTGCGCTCATTGTCGATCGTCGCCGGGGTTGCCCTGCCGGACAACGTGGAAGCCTACCGCAACCGCATGGCGCAGCGCAGCGAAGTGCCGTTGCTGCTGGATATGGAACAATAACGTTCGACAGTCACAAAAAGGATATGGCGTACTGATGCTGAAAATGGTGCTCGCCACCGCTCGCGATCGGGCGCGGCTGAAGGAAATTACTTCCGTTCTGATTCGTTATGGTTTGCAAGACGTTCTGCGCCTGCTGGGCCTGGGGGCGTTGCTGCGTGGCGCCCGCGGTGAGCCCGCCCGGCAGAGCGCGCAGCCCCTTCCTCAGCGGCTGCGCGAAGCGCTCGAGGCGCTCGGCCCAACCTTCGTCAAATTCGGCCAGATCCTGGCCACGCGTTCTGACCTGCTGGATCCGGCCTGGACCGACGAACTGGATCGTCTGCACAGCCAGGCGGCGGTGTTGCCATGGGAAATGCTGGCGCCGCAGATCATCGCCGATCTCGGCGATGATCCCGAGCAGCTGTTTGCCGAATTCGATCGCACACCGCTGGCCGCGGCGTCGATGGCGCAAATTTACCGCGCGCGCCTGCACAGCGGCGAACAGGTAGTGGTGAAAGTGCTGCGCCCCGGCCTGGCAAAAACCATTCACGCCGATCTGCGGCTGCTGGCCTCGCTGGCGGAAACCGTGGAGCAGCAGAGTCAGGCGCTGGCGCGCTATCGACCACGGCAGATGGTCAGAGCGCTGGCGACGGCGCTCAATCATGAACTGGATTTGACCCATGAAGGGCATAACTGCGATCGCGTCGCCGGCATGTTTGCGCGTGAACCCGACGTGGTCGTGCCGAAAATCTATTGGCAATGGTCTTCCCCGCGTCTGTTAGTGCAGGAATACTTGCCCGGCACCGCGCCGGAGAACCCCCGGCAGTTGGCGGAAGCGGGATTTGACGGCCCGCTGCTGGCGCAGCGCGGCGCCCGCGCCTTTATGAGCATGGTGCTGGAGCACCGGCTGTATCACGCCGATCCGCACCCCGGCAACGTGATGGCGCTGAGCGGCGATCGCGTCGGCTTCATCGACTTCGGCATGGTGGGCCAGCTGTCAGAACGGCGGCGCAACCAGTTGCTCCTGCTGCTGCAGGCCATCGCCGATCGTCAGTCCGAAGGCATCGTCAACACGCTGATCGCCTGGTCGGACAGCGAACCGCTGGATCTGATGGACCTGGAGCTGGCGGCGCAAAACTTTCTCGACAAGCAGGCCGCTGCCACCCTGACGCTCGGCAAAGCCCTCACTGACCTGTTGGTGATGGCGCGTGAGCACCAGCTGGCGCTGCCGCCGGATCTGGTGCTGCTGTTCAAGGCCTTAATCACCGCCGACGGCGTGCTGCACCGGCTGGATCCGGCCTTTGACATCGTCGCCACGCTCAAACCGATGCTGCAACAAACGGTGCTGCAACGTTATGCCCCAGACGCCGTGCGCCAACGGCTCTTGACCCTGGGCGGGGAAGCGCTCGACGCCGGAGAGGAGCTGCCGCAAACCCTGCGGCTGTTGGTGCGCCGCCTGAAACGCGGGCAGCTCAATGCCGATATTAACGTCAAGAACCTCGGTCAGTTGAGCAAAGCGCTGGAGCGCAGCGCCGTTACCCTGGCCATCGCCATCGTCACCGCCGCTTTTGCCCTGGGGCTGGCGCCTTATCTGATGCATTCGTCGCTGCGGCTGTGGGGCATTCCGCTGTTCCCGCTGTTGGGAGGCGCAGCCTGCCTGGCCGGCGTGATCCTCTTGGCGCTGCGATTACGGCGCTGACGCTTTCGGCGTTATCCGATAGGTCTCGCCCTGTTTTACGCGCACTATTCCCGCCATACCTCCGCCTGCCGTTTTCACGCGCAGGCGGAGCGTTTATAATGATTAATCAATTATCTGCAGCACTTTTCGCCAGCAGTCGCAATGAGGCATTAATGAAGAAGATCCTGATGGGCGCAGCCGCCCTGCTGTTCGCCGGCGTATTGGCCGGTTGCAATCAACTGACCCAGTACACCCTGAGTGAGCAGGAAGTGAATGACTACCTGCAGAAACATAACGACTATCAGAAGCAAATCGGCGTGCCCGGCCTGCTGGACGCCAACATCGTGCTGACTCAGTTGCAAAGCCAGATCGGCCGCAGCGAACCGGGTAAAGTCACCCTTTCCGGCGACGCCAAGGTCAACATCACGTCGATTCTCGGCCCGCAGACCGCTGATCTGAAGCTGACGCTGAAGGCGCAGCCGGTTTATGACCGGGCGCAGGGCGCCATTTTCCTGAAGGACATGGAGCTGACCGATTACAGCGTGCAGCCGGAAAAAATGCAGACGGTGATGAAAGCGCTGACGCCGTATCTGAACCAGTCGCTGAAATCCTACTTCGACCAAAAGCCGGCTTATGTGCTGAATCCTGACAACAGCAAAACCGAAGCGCTGGCGAAAAAACTGGCGAAAGGGTTGGAAGTGAAACCGGGTGAATTGGTGATTCCGTTCAGCGACTGACGCCGCCTGAGAACATCAAGCCCGCCGCTCGGCGGGCTTTTTACTGCCGGGAAAGCGTTACTGTGGGGCGCTGTAGGCGATTTCGCCGGTGTTGCAGTTGAGCGTCACGTTGTAGGTTTTATCTGCCTTGGTGCCACGCACCGTCAACGGCACCTGCCATACCTGATCCTTGCCGCTGATGGCATCCGGGCTAACCCAGGCAATCGGCGTTGCGGTACCCAGCAGCTTTTTGTCCGACTCCCAGCGCGTAATGCGGTTCTGCAAGAAGTCGCGCTTGACCTGGGCGGCGATATCCGCCGGCTGCAGGCCCGCACACTGCCCCACCTTGGCGGTGCGCTGTTCGTGATCCTGCGCCCACACCGTCGTCGATGCTCCCATCATGGCCAACAAGGCGATAGCCAAACCCGTTTTTTTCATATGTCCTCCCGTTGTGATTAGCGCTATCCGGGCGCCCATCCCTGGCTCACAACAGGGCTTCGGCAAAGGGTTACCGTTTGACGAACTCAATGACAAACAGCGCATCCAGGCCCGGATAGATTTCCTTGATCACCTGCTTCAGTTCGCCGAGCGACATGTTCTCCTGCTGTGCGTGGCGTTCGGTCAGCGCATCCAGGCGCACCGGCGTTACCGACAGCACTTCGATAAAGCAGAAAAATACACCATCCTCATTGCGGCTGACGCGCAATACCTCACCCGGTTCAAAATGCGATTCACTGGCATCCCGAATGGTGATGGTTTTACGCCCGGCCAGAATGTCTTGCTCAAAGCGGCTGAAGAAAGTTATTTCACGGCTCATTTTAGATCCTTTTTCATCACAACACCGCAACATAAGTCATTATGCCGCCTGCTTTTCTGACACAGATCCCTCTTTTGGGGTAGAGGCCGCTTTTTTCGCTTTGCTTTCCGCTGGTTTCTTGAGGGTTTCCGCCGGCGATGCGCCGCGTAGAATCAGGCCCAGCGCATCCTTGTTTTCCGCCAGGAAGAAGCTCAGCCCTTCGCGCTGTTCGTCATCCAGGTTCAGCGGCGCCTGCTGCAGCCACTCCCCAAGGTTGTCCGCCAGATCCAGCATTTTGTCGTAGGCGTCGGCTTCTTTCTTGCTCGCGAAAGTCATTTTTTCCTCACCGTTTCTCACCACCACATATTTAACTTCAACCGCCATGCGTGCGTCCTCAAATACTCAAATTACTGTTATTATATACAGTATAAATAGATCGTGGCGGGAAGGCAAACCGCCGCCCGCCTTTGGCTTATTTCAGCAGCCGCACCTTGCAGCTTTTGCCTTTGATTTTGCCCTGCTGTAACTGTTGCAGCGCCTTGCGCGCGCTGGCTTTGCGGATCGCGACATAGGCATGCACCGGGAACATATCGATCTTGCCCACTTCCGCCGCCGTCAGCCCGGCATCACCGGTCAGCGCCCCGAGAATATCGCCGGGACGGATCTTCGCCTTGCGGCCGCCGTCGATGCACAGCGTCACCATTTCCGCCTCCAGCGAGCCGTTGGCCGCCCCGCTCAGCTCGGACACCGGCGACCAGTCGACGCTCATCTGCAGATAGTCTTCAATCGCGTGCGCACGCGCCATTTCCTGCGGCGTGCACAGGCTGATCGCCAACCCGCTCATGCCAGCGCGGCCGGTACGGCCAATACGGTGCACATGCACTTCGGGATCGAACGCCAGCTCGTAGTTGACCACCAACTCCAGCTCTTTAATATCCAGCCCGCGTGCGGCGACGTCGGTCGCCACCAATACCCGGCAACTGCGGTTGGCGAAACGCACCAACACTTGGTCGCGGTCGCGCTGTTCCAGATCGCCATGCAGCGCCAGCGCGCTGATGCCGCGGGCCTCCAGGGCCTCAAGCACCGTCTGACAGTCGCGCTTGGTATTGCAGAACACCACGCAGGACGCGGGTTGATGATAGCGAATGGCCGACACCAGCAGCGCTGGGCGCTGATCGCGCGTGGTCTCATAAAAGCGTTGTTCGATGGAGGTCTGCGCTTCGCCATCGTCCACCTCGACGCTCAGCGGCTGGCGTTGAACGCGCGCGCTGATGCGCTCGATGCCTGCCGGGTACGTGGCGGAAAACAGCAGCGTCTGACGTTGCGGCGGCGTATAGCTGATCACATCGTCGATGTCGTCGGCGAACCCCATGTCCAGCATGCGATCGGCCTCATCCAGCACCAGCACCTTCAGCTCGTCCAGCTGCAGCGTTTTCTTGCGCAGGTGTTCCTGGATACGGCCCGGCGTCCCCACCACGATGTGCGGCGCATGCACCAGCGAATCGAGCTGCGGCCCCATCGGCTGGCCGCCGCACAGCGTCAGGATCTTGATGTTTTGCGTAAAACGCGCCAGGCGACGCAGCTCTTTGCTCACCTGATCGGCCAGCTCGCGGGTGGGACAAAGCACCAGCGCCTGCGTGGCGACCTGACCGACGACGATACTGTTCAGCAGACCAATGCCGAAGGCCGCCGTTTTACCGCTGCCGGTTTTCGCCTTGGCGCGCACGTCCCGCCCTTGCAGGATGGCGGGCAATGCGGCGGCCTGTACCGGCGTCATTTCGGCGTACCCCAGTTCGTTGAGGTTGGCCAACTGTTCGGCTGGCAGCGGCAGGGAAGAAAAAGAAACTGTGCTCACGGCGATAACTCTTATATGACGAATGGAATGGCGGCGCGCCCGCAGGTAAGCGCCGAATCAGCGGTAAATCATAACAGAGATGGGCGGCGTTACGGGGTGCGGGCATAAAAAAACCCGCCGGCGGCGGGTTTCTCGGCAACGCAGTCGTTAAATCGCAACGACGTTGGCTGCGGCTGGGCCACGTTGGCTGTCCTGGATGGAGAACTCAACCTGCTGGCCTTCAGCCAGGGTCTTGAAACCATCGCTGACGATAGCGGAGAAATGAACGAAAACGTCTTTAGAGCCGTCGGCAGGGGTAATAAAGCCGAAACCTTTGCTTTCGTTGAACCATTTAACGTGACCAGTGATCTTGCTCATTTGTGTTTCCTTTACTTGATAAACCTGCCTTGACGGCACGAGACGCGAAAACCTTTCGATAAGTAGGCCTTCTTTCGCCGTCGGTTATTAACGCACAATCGCTCATACAGGGCAAATATTTCTGTTTGTTATAAAAACAGCCAGTTAGCAACAAAACCGGGGCGGCGGCTGCGCGCGCAATCGTTTTCGTATATACTGCCCGCCGATCATCAATCCGCTTACTTTCACCGATCCAGGTACGAAACTATGTTAACGATTGGAACCGCCCTGCGCCCTTCCGCCACCCGCGTCATGTTGCTCGGCTCAGGCGAGCTGGGTAAAGAAGTCGCCATTGAATGCCAGCGCCTCGGTCTGGAGGTGATCGCTGTCGATCGCTACGCCGATGCGCCGGCCATGCATGTGGCGCACCGCAGCCACGTCATCAATATGCTGGACGGTGACGCGTTGAAAGCCGTCATCGAACACGAGCGGCCGGACTATATCGTTCCCGAAATCGAAGCGATCGCCACCGCCATGCTGGTCGAGCTTGAACGCCAGGGCCACCGCGTAGTGCCCTGCGCCGAAGCCACACGCCTGACCATGAACCGTGAAGGCATCCGCCGTCTGGCGGCGGAAGAGCTCGGTCTTCCCACCTCCAGCTACCGCTTTGCCGACAGTGAAATCGCCTTCCGCCAGGCGGTTGAGCATATCGGCTACCCGTGCATCGTCAAACCGGTGATGAGCTCTTCCGGCAAAGGCCAGAGCCTGATCCGCACGCCCGAACAGCTGCAAAGCGCCTGGGATTACGCCCAACAGGGCGGCCGTGCCGGCGGTGGCCGGGTGATCGTCGAAGGGCTGGTAAGATTTGATTTCGAAATTACGCTGCTGACCATCAACGCCGTGGATGGCGTGCATTTCTGTGAGCCGATCGGGCACCGTCAGGAGGATGGGGATTACCGCGAATCCTGGCAGCCGCAACGCATGTCGGCTACGGCGCTGAGCCGGGCCCAGGCTATCGCCGAGAAAGTGGTGAAGGCCCTGGGGGGCTTCGGGCTGTTCGGCGTGGAGCTGTTCGTTTGTGGCGACGACGTGATCTTCAGCGAAGTGTCGCCACGCCCGCACGATACCGGCATGGTCACGTTGATTTCACAGGATCTGTCTGAGTTCGCCCTGCACGTGCGCGCGTTTCTCGGTTTGCCGATCGGCGCTATCCGCCAGTTCGGCCCTTCCGCTTCAGCGGTGATCCTGCCACAGCTCACCAGCACCGATGTGCGCTTCAGCGGATTGGAAAACGCGCTGCGCGGGCACAACCAGCTGCGTCTGTTCGGCAAGCCGGAAATCGCCGGCCAGCGCCGCCTGGGTGTAGCGCTGGCGACGGCGGACACCACGGAACTCGCGGTGGAGCTGGCGAAACAGGCCGCCGCCGCCGTGGCGGTCAACCGCTAAAACTGACGGGGCCGCTTGCGCGGCCCCGATAACATCAATAGTCTTCGTCTTCTTCAGCATCGTCATCCCGCGACGCCTCCGGCGCGGCATCCTGCTGTTCGTCTTCGTCATCGAACAGCACCGCGACATGAGCGCCCTGATGCTTCTCACGAATTTCCTGCGCAACGCGAGCAATGGCCTCACCGCTGCTCATGCCCTGTTCCATCAGCTGATGGATGCGATCCGCCGCTTCCTGCTGCTCCGCGTGGCTCAGTAATGGCATACCTGCATGCATGTGTCGTTCTCTCCGGCAAAAGGGAGAAGGAGTATACGCGCTAACGCGGCGGATCCCAACGTCTTGTGCCTCAGGCCGGCTGTGAACAGCCGTTATCGTTGCGCCACTGCTTTAAACGGTGCCGCCACAGCATGACATGCCACCCCTGCTTCACGCCGCGCGCATTGGCGAGCATCGCTCTGTCGATGCCACGTTGGTAAAACTCTTCGGTAATCTGATTCTGAGCGGCCGGATCCGGCTCACGGCGAATGCTGTGGCAAATCCCCAGCGCTTCGCGGGTGATCTGCCAATGGAACGCCGGCCGAATGGCGATGGTGCTCGCATAACGCAGGTTGAGCCGCTCAAGCATTTCGACGATTTTCATATAGTGGCGCTGATAATCCACGTTAGCCTTGCCGGTGCGGCGGCGATTGCTGATCGACTTGTCGTGCACCCGTTGGCGGTACAGCGGCGTGCTTAAATATTTGACCCGCTTGGCATTAAACATGACCTCCGTCGTCCAGGGAATATCCTGGTGATGTAAGCCCGGTTCAAAATAGAGCCGATGCTGGCGGATAAAATCGAGACGATATATTGCCAACCACACAACGTGAATAAACTTTCGCGATTTCAACGCGCGTTCGAACCATTGAACGCCAGTGATAACATCAGTGGTGCGTAAACGCTCCTGAGGAAAAATCGGCTGCAATTCGTCCTCGCTGGCAAAATAGCGTTCGCCATTGCATTGCATCACGTCTAGTTGGTGCCGTTCGGCCTGCTCGAGCAGCGTGGAATACATTTCCGGCGCCAACAGATCGTCAGCGTCGGGAAACGCCACGTATTTTCCTCGGGCAACGGCGAGCCCGGCATTACGCGCATTGGAAACGCCGGCGTTCGCCTGATCGATAACCCGAATATGCGGATGCGCCGCCGCATAGCGGTGGACGACCTCCCCCGAACCGTCGGTGGAACCATCGTTAACGATGATCACCTCCAACCGCTGTTCTCGTTGAGCAAGCAACGAAGCCAGGAAAGGTTCTAACAGTTCTCCCGCATTGTGCATCGGGACGATGACGCTCAGCATTAACGACATAGGCAGCTCTTCAATAATAATGTAACAAAATGATAATTTTATTTTTTTGAAAAATAGAAATCGCTTCAGCGCCCGAGCGAAATATGACGCAAACATTCACATTTCCGCCGCGAGCCAAATAAGATTCATCTTGTTTGTCTTTTCATGCTTTCTACAAGAAAAGCGTTCCACAACAAGGAATAACTTTCACAAGACGGCCACCTTAAAAAACACAGGCAAAACCGTTTCGCATCGCCCGCTTAATAACAACGAGCAACAATAAAATTGTGAAATTAACGAGTTGTCTTTATATTTCTCGGGTCTTGCGCCCTCGGTGAAAAATGCTTCCAGTTATTTTGACGTTAAATTTTTAACATATCGAAGTATAAACAATGGCGCAAAAAATGCCTTATTTCAGGTTTATTGAACTGCCGTTTATGTGAGGTGTGCTGCATGTCTCGCATGGCAAAACATGCATGCCATGGCCGTCTATGGCACACTAGCCGCCAGATATTGCCGTCTTCACAGCCAGGTTTATTGACGTTCATGAGCGTAACCGCCCCAAACATAAAGTCTTTGCCCTACCATCGCAGCGCCCTGATGACGCTTTTTACCCCGCTTTCATCGCAGCCTTGGGCGATGCTGCTGCACTCGGGCTTTGCCGACCATTCGCACAACCGCTTCGATATTCTGGTCGCGCAGCCGCGCATTACTCTCACGACTCACGGCGCCACCACGGAAATCATAAGTGACGACGTAACAATACGGTCGCAACAAGATCCGTTTGAGTTGTTGCAACAGCAGATGGTGGCGCAAGGTTGGCAACCGGCCTTTAATCCGGAGCTGCCGTTTCAGGGCGGCGCCCTGGGGCTGTTCGGCTACGATCTTGGGCGGCGGGTGGAAAGCTTGCCGCAGTTGGCCGAAGCCGACCTCGCCTTACCGGACATGGCTGTGGGCATTTATGACTGGGCGCTGATCGCCGACCACCGGCTGCAAACGCTGACGCTGCTCAGCTATGGCGACGTGGAACAGCGCTGGCGCTGGCTCAATAGCCAAACCGCGCCTGCGGCACGCCCTTTCACACTGCTGAGCGATTGGCGCGCCAATATGAGCCGGCAGCAGTACGGCGAGAAGTTCCAACGCATTCAGCACTACCTGCGCAGCGGCGACTGTTACCAAATCAATCTGGCGCAGCGATTCTCCGCAGACTATCAGGGAGATGAATGGCAGGCGTTTTGCCGATTGAGCGCCAGCAACCGCGCGCCGTTCTCCGCGTTCTTGCGTCTGCCTCACAACAGCGTGTTGAGCGTTTCTCCCGAGCGCTTCCTGTGGCTGGAGCAGCAGCGCATCCAAACCCGCCCGATCAAGGGCACGCTGCCGCGGCTGGCGGACGCGGAACAAGACGCCGCACAGGCTCGTCGTTTGGCCGGTTCACCCAAAGACCGCGCTGAAAATCTGATGATTGTCGATCTGCTGCGCAACGATATCGGCCGCGTCGCCCAGCCCGGCAGCGTGCGCGTGCCGGAGCTGTTCGTCGTGGAGCCGTTCCCGGCGGTGCACCACCTGGTGAGCACCATCACCGCAACCCTGCCGGACACCGCCTCGGCGACCGAACTGCTGCGTGCCTGCTTCCCCGGCGGCTCGATCACCGGCGCGCCCAAGGTGCGGGCGATGGAAATCATCGAAGAACTGGAGCCGCAGCGTCGCAACGCCTATTGCGGCAGCATCGGTTACCTGAGCGCCTGCGGCACCATGGACACCAACATCACTATTCGCACGCTCGTCACCGAAAACGGCCGCATCCATTGCTCCGCCGGCGGCGGCATCGTGGCGGACAGCCAGGAACAGGCGGAATATCAGGAGACCTTCGACAAGGTTGGCCGCATTCTGCCGCAGCTCGGGGAGTGCGCCCAATCGTGATCCCACCAAATGCACCGGCCTCACTGCACGCCTTTATCAGCCGTTTCCAACTGCAGCTGCCGCAGGCGGCGCAGATCTCGCACAATGTGCGCCCGGCCGCGGTGCTGATCCCGATCGTCTGTCGCGCCGAGCCGACGCTGCTGTTGACCCGCCGCGCCGACTCGCTGCGCAAACATGCCGGCCAGGTGGCCTTCCCCGGCGGTAAAACCGACGCTGAAGACGGGTCGGCGATCGTGACGGCGCTGCGAGAAGCGCAGGAAGAAGTGGCGATACCGCCGCAGGCGGTTACCATACTCGGCCAAATGGCGCCGCTCGACAGCAGCACCGGATTTCAGGTCACGCCTATCGTCGGCCTGGTCTCGCCGGACGTGCAGTTCCGCGCCAACGAAGGCGAAGTGGCTGACGTGTTTGAAATGCCTTTGCGGGAGGCGCTGACCCTGTCGCGTTACTACCCGCTGGACATTCATCGCGCCGGCCATACGCACCGGATTTACCTTTCCTGGTACCACAGCCAGTTTATCTGGGGGCTGACCGCCGCCATCATTCGCCGCCTGGCGCAGCAAGTCAGTATTTAGAGCCGGCATTGCGTGATCTGACTCGCAATCTGGCACGGTTGCCGGCCTCCGCTGCGGGTAAAGCGATCGAAATCACTTCATTTGATCGCTTTTTCAACTACCGTTCCGGTTGAATGGTTTTAAAAAAACTGTAAACCCTCTCTTAAACCTTACGAAATACCTGTAAAATACCACCGTCCGAGATAAACCACTGTAGAAACAGGGATTAAGCCGGCGGCGTTCAGCAAGGAAAGCTGGCGCGATTACCGTTAATGGAGCTTGGGCGAAAGCGGATGCCCCGCACAAGGGTTCGCCCCGGGTAATCAGTAAAAAAAGCGACACCACGGATTATTTAATTTCATGCGAAAAAGGCAGCCGAACCCGCACGGCCCTTTTACAATATCGCTGTTCCCTGCGCGGTTTTTAACCGCCGCAGCCATAACAATACGTCTCTTTAAGGAGTTTTAGCGTGATTAGCGTTTTCGACATGTTTAAGATCGGCATCGGCCCGTCCAGCTCTCATACGGTTGGACCGATGAAAGCCGGCAAACAGTTTGTCGACGATCTGGTAAATAAAGGCCTGATGCCTTCTATCACGCGTGTTGCCGTAGACGTTTACGGCTCACTCTCATTGACCGGCAAAGGTCACCATACCGACATCGCTATCATTCTCGGCCTGGCCGGCAACATGCCGGACACCGTCGATATCGATAGCATCCCGGGTTTTATTCGCGATGTAGAACAACGTCAACGCCTGATGCTGGCCAACGGCCTGCATGAAGTCGATTTCCCGCGCGACGGCGGCATGGTCTTCCGCAGCGACAACCTGCCGCTGCACGAAAACGGCATGCAGGTCCACGCCTTCGCCGGTGATAAAGAAGTGTACAGCAAGACCTATTACTCTATCGGCGGCGGCTTCATCGTCGATGAAGAGAACTTCGGCAAGGCCGCCGAGCAAGAACTGCAAATGCCTTATCCGTTCAATTCCGCGCGCGAAATGCTCGACCACTGTCGCGATACCGGTCTGTCGCTGTCCGGCATGGTGATGCAGAACGAACTGGCGCTGCACAGCAAGCAAGAGATCGACACCTACTTCGGTAACGTCTGGCAAACCATGCGCGCCTGCATCGATCGCGGTCTGAACACCGAAGGCGTGCTGCCGGGCCCGCTGCGCGTGCCGCGCCGTGCCTCCGCGCTGCGCCGTATGCTGGTGGCGTCGGACAAACTGTCCAACGATCCGATGAACGTGATCGACTGGGTCAACATGTTCGCGCTGGCGGTTAACGAAGAAAACGCCGCCGGCGGCCGCGTCGTCACCGCGCCGACCAACGGCGCCTGCGGCATCGTGCCTGCCGTGCTGGCTTACTACGATCACTTCATCGAGTCCGTCAGCCCGGACATCTATATCCGCTACTTTATGGCGGCGGGCGCCATCGGCGCGCTGTACAAGATGAACGCCTCCATTTCCGGCGCCGAAGTCGGCTGTCAGGGTGAAGTCGGCGTTGCCTGCTCCATGGCGGCGGCCGGCCTGGCCGAACTGCTGGGCGGCAGCCCTGAGCAGGTATGCGTGGCGGCGGAAATCGGCATGGAACACAACCTGGGTCTGACCTGCGATCCGGTCGCCGGCCAGGTGCAGGTGCCGTGCATCGAGCGCAACGCCATCGCCTCGGTCAAGGCGATCAATGCCGCCCGCATGGCTCTGCGCCGCACCAGCGAACCGCGCGTTTCGCTGGATAAGGTGATCGAGACCATGTATGAAACCGGCAAAGACATGAACGCCAAGTATCGAGAAACATCACGCGGCGGCCTGGCTATCAAGGTGCAATGCGACTGACCGACAACCCCGCCACCCGGCGGGGTTTTTTATGGGTAATCAATTCATTGAGCGTTTTTGTGACAATGTCACCAGAAAAAATCCTGCATTTTTCTCATCGATCCGGCGGTTAGCCTGCAAATTGACCTTCTGTTTTGCCAAATCGAAATAATTTACTGAGTTACCATCAATCTTGTATAACCTCAGGCTAGAATTAGCCGAGCGCAACTTAAGGATCTATGGCCTGACCGTGACTCGGAGCTGGATTACCGAACAAGGATTTACCGGATGTTGATGACCCACCTCGCCGCGTCCCAATATCGTTACTACCGTTGGCTGCTGGCCGGAGCGGTGGGCGCGGCTATTCTGTTGGTATCGCTGTATACCCGTTACTATCAAGAGGTCAAAAGCATCGAGCAGAGCCAGCAAACGTTGGCCACCCGCACCGTCGGCAAGATTGACCAGCTGCTGTCCCCCGCGCAGCTGCAGGCGGAACGCAGTATGGACATGCTGGAACAACCCTGCGAGAACGTCTCATCGACCCTGCGCTTTCGCGCCGCGCAAAATCAGGCGCTGCGCGCCATGCTGCTGGTAAAAAATGGCGTCATCTACTGCTCCAGCCTGTTTGGCGCCCGTCATTATCAGTTGGCCGCCGTGCTGCCGATTTTCGTCAACAGCAACGTCAAGCTGGCGCTGCGCCCTTCGTTGGCGGTGAGCAAAGGACTGCCCACGTTGGTGATGTGGACACCCTCCCCCAGCGATAGAACCAGCGGCGTGCTGCACGTCTTCAATATCGAGCTGTTATCGAACTTTTTACTCGAACCGCAGGAGCCTTATGTTCAGCGAATGGTGCTGAACGTAGCTGACAGCAGCCTGGAATACGGACGCCGTGAAATCCTGCGCCGCGACACTCTGACCAACGATCTGCGTTACACCGCCGGTTCCGAGCGATACCCGTTCTCGATTTCGCTGTTCGGCCCGCAGGTCGGCATGCTGGCGTTTTCCGCACTGCCGCGCCATATTCCTCTGGCGCTGTTGATCAGCCTGCTGGCGGCCTATGTGGTCTACCTGCTCACCGCTAACCGTATGAGCCTGTCTTATCACATCGGTCATGCCATTACCCACCGGGAGTTCCGCGTTTACTGCCAACCGATCATTCACAGCGATACCGGCCGCTGCGCCGGCGTCGAGATGCTGCTGCGTTGGAAAAAGAAACGGCAGGGGTGGATATCGCCAGACGTGTTTATCCCGCTGGCCGAGCAGCATGAGCTGATCATTCCGCTGACCCGCTATCTGATGAACACCGTGACGGAAAATCTGCAGCTGTTCCCGCCGCGGCCGTCGTTCTACATCAGCATCAACGTCGCGGCCGAGCATTTTAAAACGCTCAACATCATCGACGATATCCGCCAGATTTGGCTGCCGGCGCACCCAATGCCGTCACTGATGCTGGAGCTGACCGAGCGCACCGCGCTGTCAGCCATCCAGCATGACCAGATCCGGACGCTGAAAGACATGGGTATCATGCTGGCCATCGACGATTTCGGCACCGGCCACAGTTCGCTGAGCTACCTGAAAAACCTCAGCCCGGACGTGTTGAAGATTGACCGCGGGTTTACCGCGGCCATCGGCACCGACGCGGTAAACGCCACGGTGACCGACACCATCATTACGCTGGCGCAGCGGCTGAAGCTGAAGTTGGTGGCTGAAGGGGTAGAAACGGCGGAACAGGCTGACTACCTGCGCTCACGCGAGGTCAATGCCCTGCAGGGGTATTATTTCGCCAAACCGATGCCGATCCACGTTTTCCCGCTATGGTTGCAGCAGTACGAATCGCGCGTCAGGCATGCGCAAGAGGATCCGCCGGAGGCCTGAGCCTCCGGCGAACGGGTTACGACTGCGTCGGCTCGTCAAAGACGACGCGGGTGACACGCACCAGTTCGATGCGGTATTCGGAGACGTCGACGATATCGAAACGCAGGTGGTTCAGCTCGATAGTATCCCCCACCACCGGCATCTGGCCGTAGTGGGCCAACAGCAGCCCCGCCAGGGTGGCGTAGTCCGCGGTTGGGCTCACCAGGTCATCGCAGGCCAGCGCCTGTTCCAGCGAGTGCAGGTCGGTCCCGCCCTTCACCAGCCAGCCGTCGCCTTCCGCCACAATGTCCGGGGTTTCATCTTCGTCCGGGAATTCACCGGCAATCGCTTCCAGCACGTCCAGCGGCGTCACCAACCCTTGCACGACGCCGAACTCGTTGGTGACCACCACCAGACGCCCTTTGGCGCGACGCAGCACCGCCAACAGCTTGATGACGTCCATGGTTTCCGGCACCACGATCGGCGGCGTGCGGGCGGCAAACTCGGCGATATCTTCACCCTGCTCCAGCGCCACCAGCAGATCCTTGGCGCGCACCACGCCAACAATCTCATCCACCGAATCGCGGCACACCGGGAACAGGCTGTGCGGCGTGTCCAGCAGCTGTTCGCGCACCTCTTCGCGGGAGCGCTCGCAATCGACCCAGGAAATCTCGGTGCGCGGCGTCATCACGCTGCGCAATGAGCGCGAGGCCAGCGTCAGCACGCCGCTGATCATATAACGCTCTTCCTCCGCAAAGGTTTCATCCCGCGGCAAGGCGACCGCATCGTCCGTCTGCTGCGCGCGCTGCTGCCCCATCAGGCGCATGATCGCTTCCGCAGTGCGCTCGCGCATCGGGCGACGCGCCTGATGCTTGATGAAGTTGCGACGCGCGATCTGGTTGAACAATTCAATCAGGATCGAGAAGCCGATCGCGGCGTACAGATAACCTTTAGGAATATGCAAGCCGAAGCCTTCGGCGATCAGGCTCAGGCCGATCATCAACAGGAAGCTCAGGCACAGCACCACAATGGTCGGGTGCGCGTTAACGAAGTTAGTCAACGGTTTGGACGCCAACAGCATCACCGCCATCGCGATCACCACCGCCGCCATCATCACCGGCAGATCGTTCACCATGCCCACGGCGGTAATCACCGCATCGAGCGAGAACACCGCGTCGAGGATGACGATCTGCACCACCACCGCCCAGAACTTGGCGTAACCGCGATTGGCGCCGTCCTGGTGCGTCTGCCCTTCCAGCCGTTCATGCAGCTCCATGGTGGCTTTGAACAACAGGAACACCCCGCCGAACAGCAGGATAAGATCGCGGCCCGAGAAGCTGAAATCGCCGACGCTGAACAGCGGCGTGGTCAGCGTCACCATCCAGGAGATCACCGACAACAGGCCCAAACGCATCAGCAGTGCCAGCGACAGGCCGATGATGCGCGCTTTATCACGCTGCTTCGGCGGCAGCTTGTCGGCCAAAATGGCAATGAACACCAGGTTGTCGATGCCCAGCACGATTTCCAGCACCACCAGCGTAAGCAACCCCGCCCAAATAGAGGGGTCCATTAAAAATTCCATATCAGACTCCAGAGAAAAGTGGGAATGAGCGCAGGAGGCTCAGACGTGACGATGCCGCCGCTGCATGGGCGCAGTCGACAATAGCAAGGTGACGGGATGGGATTACCGGGTGGTGGCCGAGCGGCCGAACAGCATATGTAACGCCAGCAGGTGGCGGGTGAAACCTGGAAAAACAGTAACTTCGGTGACAGTCCATAGGGAGGGCTGAGGCCCTTCACTCCTTAGTGATGAAAGAGGAAATTACTGTATCAGGATTTTTCTGGCGGACAAAGCGGCTTTTTCAACGGCGGTTTAAGGTTGCGCCCTGTCATCTCGCCCACGACCGTTAAGATTTATCCGAGCATTCAATAGCGGAGCAGCGTCACAAAAAATATTTTTTCACTCACTAAAATAAATCTCGCGTTCGTGAAGTATCACGCACAGGCATTTGAAACTGCGTGAGAAATGTTAGGCGTGCGTTTCTTTTTTTCTACCATAATGTATCTGAACCGCGGAAGTGACTGCCAAGACGGCGCGGAGAAACGACACAAACCGCGTCTGGAGTTCAACGAGGAGGTAGCGAGTGGCAATAGCTATTATCATCGGCACACACGGGGCTGCAGCGGAACAACTGCTGAAAACGGCGGAGATGCTATTGGGCGAGCAGGACAACGTCGCCTTTATAGACTTCGTTCCCGGTGAGAATGCCGAAACGTTAATCGTCAAGTACAACGAAAAAATCAGTGGATTGGATACCAGCGGCGGCGTGCTGTTCCTGGTGGATACCTGGGGCGGCAGCCCGTTCAACGCCGCCAGCCGCATTGCGGTCAATAAAGACAACTATGAGGTCGTCACCGGGGTCAACATTCCGATGCTGGTGGAAACCTTCATGGCGCGGGACGATAACCCCGCTTTCGATGAACTGGTGGCGCTGGCGTTGGAAACCGGCCGTGAAGGCGTGAAAGCGCTGAAAAAACCGCAAGAAGAACCCGCAAAACCCGCAGCACCCGCCCCGAAAGCCGCTGCTCCTCAAGCGCCGTTGGGGCCGAACGATCACATGAAAATCGGCCTGGCGCGTATCGACGATCGCTTAATCCACGGCCAGGTCGCCACCCGCTGGACCAAAGAGACCAACGTCAGCCGCATCATCGTCGTCAGCGATGAGGTCGCCGCCGACCATGTGCGCAAAACCTTGTTGACCCAGGTTGCCCCGCCGGGCGTCACCGCTCACGTGGTGGACGTGGCGAAGGCCATCCGCGTCTGGAACAACCCGAAATACGCCAACGATCGCGTGATGCTGTTATTCACCAACCCGACCGACGTTTGGCGTCTGGTGGAAGGCGGCGTGGAGATTAAATCCGTCAATATCGGCGGCATGGCGTTCCGTCAGGGGAAAACCCAGGTGAACAACGCCGTTTCCGTCGATGAAAAAGATATCGAAGCGTTTAAGAAGCTGAACGACCGCGGTATCGAGCTGGAGGTGCGTAAGGTCTCGTCCGACAGCCGGCTAAAAATGATGGACCTGATTAACAAACTCAATTAGTGGCGCCAGCCGCTGATTATTTTACTCAGAGCTTTTTTGGTCATAGGAGAAGTGCAATGGAGATCACCACTCTTCAGATTGTGCTGATATTTATCGTTGCCTGTATCGCCGGGATGGGTTCCGTCCTCGACGAGTTCCAGTTCCACCGCCCGCTGGTCGCCTGTACCCTGATCGGCTTCATCCTCGGCGACATGAAAACCGGCATCATCATCGGCGGTACGCTGGAAATGATCGCCCTCGGCTGGATGAACATCGGTGCGGCAGTCGCGCCGGATGCCGCCCTGGCGTCCATCATCTCTACCATTCTGGTCATCGCCGGTGGGCAGAGCGTCGGCGCCGGTATCGCGCTGGCCATTCCGCTGGCGGCGGCCGGCCAGGTGCTGACCATCATCGTGCGCACCCTCACCGTGGCCTTCCAGCACGCGGCGGACAGCGCGGC
Source organism: Serratia sp. ME47 (assembly GCF_903970925.1). Lineage (NCBI taxonomy): Bacteria > Pseudomonadati > Pseudomonadota > Gammaproteobacteria > Enterobacterales > Yersiniaceae > Serratia > Serratia sp. ME47. Next base: position 153,984 of record NZ_CAJCKE010000001.1, read on the forward strand.
GGAGCGCGGCAGCCTGCGCGCCATCACCTGGATCCACATTGGCGCCCTGCTGCTGCAGGCGATGCGTATCGCCATCCCTGCGGTCATCGTCGCCATTTCGGTCGGCACCGCCGGGGTACACGCCCTGCTCAACTCGATCCCGGAAGTGGTCACCAGCGGCCTGAACATCGCCGGCGGCATGATCGTCGTGGTCGGTTACGCAATGGTGATTAACATGATGCGCGCCGGCTACCTGATGCCGTTCTTCTATCTCGGTTTTGTTACCGCCGCCTTCACCAACTTCAACCTGGTGGCGCTCGGCGTCATCGGCGTGGTGATGGCCGTGCTGTATATCCAGCTCAGCCCGAAATACAACAAATCTCAGGTTGTCCAGGCCGGCCCGGCTAACGCGAACGATCTCGATAACGAACTCGACTAGGAATAGGTGAGAGAAATGGTTGATACAACTGCTCAAAAGAAACTCACGCCGGCCGACATTCGCGGCGTATTCCTGCGCTCTAACCTGTTCCAGGGGTCATGGAACTTCGAACGCATGCAGGCGCTGGGTTTTTGCTTCTCGATGGTGCCGGTGATCCGTCGCCTGTATCCGGAAAACAATGACGATCGCAAACAGGCGATCAAACGCCACCTCGAGTTCTTCAACACGCACCCTTACGTGGCGGCGCCGGTGCTCGGCGTGACCATGGCGATGGAAGAGCAACGCGCCAACGGCGCGCCGATCGACGACGGCGCGATCAACGGCATCAAGGTCGGTTTGATGGGGCCGTTGGCAGGCGTCGGTGACCCGATTTTCTGGGGCACCGTGCGGCCGGTGTTCGCCGCGCTCGGCGCCGGCATCGCCATGAGCGGCAGCCTGCTCGGACCGATCCTGTTCTTCGTGCTGTTCAACCTGGTGCGCCTGCTGACCCGCTACTACGGCGTGGCCTACGGTTACCGTAAAGGGGTGGATATCGTCAACGACATGGGCGGCGGCTTCCTGCAAAAACTGACGGAAGGAGCGTCCATTCTCGGCCTGTTTGTGATGGGGGCGCTGGTCAACAAGTGGACGCACGTGAATATCCCGCTGGTGGTGTCCAAGATAACCGACCAGACCGGGCATACCAACGTCACCACGGTGCAGACTATCCTCGACCAGCTGATGCCGGGCCTGGTGCCGTTGCTGCTGACCTTCGCCTGCATGTGGCTGCTGCGCAAGAAAGTCAACGCGCTGTGGATCATCATCGGCTTCTTCGTCATCGGTATCTTTGGCTATTGGATTGGCCTGCTGGGCCTGTAATCGTTCGGAACGGCCGGGGGGCAACCCCCGGCTTTTTTATGTGTGGAGCAAGAGATGTCACTGACCGACGCCGTACTGATGCTGTTTATCGCCCTGCTGTTGCTGTATTCGCTGTATGACGAATTCGGCATGGATCTGCTGAAAGGCAAAACGCGGCTCAAAGTGCCGCTCAAACGCCGCAACCGGCTCGACAGCCTGATTTTCGTCGGCCTGATCGCCATTCTGATTTACCGTAACGTCACCACCAACGGCGCGGCATTAACCACTTACCTGCTTATTTCTTTGGCGCTGCTCGCCATCTATATCGCTTATATTCGCTCACCCAAGATGGTGTTTAAAGCGCACGGTTTTTTCTTCGCCAATGTGTTTGTCGAATATAACCGCATTAAAGCCATGAATTTATCGGAAGATGGCATTCTGGCCATCGACCTGGAACAGCGCCGGCTATTGGTTCAGGTAACTCACCTGGACGACCTGGAGAGGATCTATCACTTTTTCGTTGATAATCAATAAATAAAAATAAATCCATTCCGTTATCGCTCAAACCCCGCGCTGCTTATGGACAATTAATCGGCAGCGCCATTTCCTTTCTGACTATTATTTCCGCAACATTGTTACCCCCGGCTACATTATATTCCCGCATGAACTCAGATTAATGAAAACGAGTCTCAATTAAGAGCCAATATTGCCAAAGAATAAGGTTGTCGATGGCTGAAATAATATGGTATGGTTGCGCCGTCATTGGGGAGTAGCCGGTTTCTGGAGAATAAAAACCAGAAACGCCCGTATCAACATACTCGTTTCGCCGTATGAAACGTGGTGCGGGCAGCCAGGTAAGGTTGGCGAGACCATAGACACGTAACTCCGTCGTTTGGTTGGGGGTGGGTTACGTGTATATGGAGCCACCCGGCCGAGGCTATTTCACATGAACCTTTCAGCAACGCTTATTCTCGCTTTCGGCATGTCCATGGATGCTTTCGCCGCTTCAATCGGCAAAGGCGCCAGCCTGCATCAACCCCGTTTTCGCGAAGCGATCCGCACCGGCCTGATCTTCGGCGTGGTGGAAGCGATCACCCCGCTCATCGGTTGGGCCATCGGCCTGTTCGCCAGCCAATACATCATGGAATGGGACCACTGGGTCGCCTTCTCGCTGCTATTCATTCTCGGCATGCGCATGATCGTCGAAGGGGTGCGCAACAGGCCCGACGAAGAAGAGAAGGTCAAACGCCATGGTTTCTGGTTATTGGTCGCCACCGCCATCGCCACCAGCCTCGACGCCATGGCGATCGGCGTCGGCCTGGCCTTCCTGCAGGTGAATATCGTGCACACCGCGATGGCCATCGGCTGCGCCACCATGATCATGGCGACGCTGGGCATGATGATCGGCCGCTTTATCGGCCCGCTGCTCGGCAAACGCGCCGAGATCCTCGGCGGCGTGGTGCTGATAGGTATTGGCGTCAACATCCTGCTGGAACACCTCGGCTACCTGGCCTGAGGCGACCGAACTGCAAAAAAAACCTGCCGCGGCAGGTTTTTTTGTTTCTGGACGCGCGCCTTTTAAGCGCGACGTCGGTACAGCGCCAGGACGAAATCCGTCTCGCACACAAACTCCCCGCCTTCGGCCAACCGCTGTTGCACCTCCGGCGTGGCGCGCCAGGCGAACGGCGTCATCTGCAGCAGGTTGGCGGCCTGCGCGCCCGGCAAGGTCATCGTATAGGCCAGCGCCTCTTTGCGCTCGCAGTCGAACCCATCGAACTGTTCGTCCTGTTCGGCATGCAGCTGCACCTGCTGGTACACCCGCTCTTTCAGCTGGTACAGATGACGCGGGCCCGGCGAAACCGTCACTACCACGCCGCCCGGCTTCACCACCCGCGCCAGCTCCTGCGCCTTGCAAGGGGCGTAGATGCGCAAGACCGCATCCAAGGCCCCGTCGGCGAACGGCAAACGGTGGCTGGAGGCGACGCAGAACGAGACCGCCGGATAACGTTTGGCGGCATAACGGATCGCCACCTTCGCGACGTCCAGCCCATAGACCGCCATATTGCGCCCCTGGGCCAGCCGTGAGGCCACGGCGGCGGTGTAATACCCTTCCCCACAGCCTATGTCCAATAACGCGCCAGCATCGGCCGCCAGCGCCACATCCAGCCACTCGGCCACCTGCGCTTGCAGCGGCTGATAATACCCACCGTCGAGAAACGCGCGCCGCGCCTGCATCATTTCCGCGCTGTCTCCCGGCTGTTTCGATCGCTTGTGCTGTACCGGCAGCAGATTGACGTAGCCCTCTTTGGCCTGATCGAACTGATGATTGCTGTCGCAACGCCATTGTTGAGACGAAAAATGCAGCGGCTGATGACACAGGGGACATTGATAAGACATGAATGGGCTTCCAGAGAGACAGGGCGCGGCTAGTCTAAAGAAGGCGCCGGTTTGATGCAAGGCGCATCCCCGCTCGCTTTCATCGCCAACAACACCTGGCCAAGCGGGGAAAAAGCTGGCTACACTGAGAGTCTGTTTTCTCACGCAGGTGAAAATAATTTATGAGCGATCGTTCCGCGCTGCTCGATGCGGTGCCCCACATTCAGCACGGCTTCGGCAGCAAACTCGCGCTGCTGCCGGGGCATCTGCTGCCCTACAGCGCCACATTGCCGGAAAAGAAGCAGGTGCATGGCACCCGCATCGTCGATGTGCTGCAACCGGCGCAGGCGTGCGGTGAGGCCGATGGCTTCTACACGCGCCAGCCCGGCATTCTGCTCAGCGTGCTGACGGCGGATTGCCTGCCGGTGCTGTTCAGCCGTCGTGACGGCGGCGCCATCGCGGCGGTGCACGCCGGCTGGCGCGGGTTGCTGGACGGTATTCTGGAACAGATGGCGGCCCGCATTCGCCAGGACGGCGACACCGCCGATTGGGTGGCCTCCATCGGCCCCGCCGCCGGCCCGTGCTGTTACGAAGTTGACGAAGCGCTGGTGGAAAACTTTAAACAGCGTCTGCCGCTGCCCGCTACGCTGATCAGCCCGCACTATCGGCATCTGGATCTGGCCGCGATCGCCGAATACAAGCTGACGACGCTCGGCTTCGCCGCCGTTGACCGCTCAGGCAGTTGCACTATCTGCACACCGGACGTCGATCCGCAGCGGCCGCAGCGCTTCAAATACACCAGCTATCGCCGCAACAGCCATCGGCGCGCGCAGGATCCGACGCATCCGGGCATTAAAGGCCGCAACCAGTACGCCGGCATCGTCATCGTCGCCGAATGACGGAAACGAAAAAGCCCGCGCGAAGGCGGGCTTTTTGTACAGCTGACGCTGATTAGATAGCAGTAACGTTTACTGCAGATGGGCCTTTCTGGCCATCTTGGATTTCGAACTCAACGTTCTGGCCTTCAGCCAGGGTTTTGAAGCCGTTACCCTGGATTGCAGAGAAGTGTACGAACACGTCTTTGCTGCCGTCAGCCGGGGTGATGAAACCGAAACCTTTAGACTCGTTGAACCACTTAACTTGACCTTTGATCTTTGCCATCTTGAGTATTTCCTTTGGATTGTTTAAACCGCCCGTAGGCGTTACATAGACAAACTAGAGTCGTTACTGCTTGAGGCACTAAGATAAGGATCGGCAGAGAAGCGGTATTCAACGCTAACGTCTTTACTCAGAACTTCTTTACTGAAAATGCCACACATATACAGAACTGTACCTCGTTTTACCCAGATGCGTTATCACATACTCTGTATGCGATGGCAAGCCATTTTTAATCACTGAACGACATGTCGCACATATTTGAAACGGTCGAGAGCCACATTTGCTTAAATAGGCCAAAAGATGTTGAAGCATCGGCTATTTTCTGCTTGCCAAAATCACTGCGCCAGACCCCGCATTCTGCTGGCGTTTTAACAAAACTTTCATCGTATTGACGCCTATCTGTCTCATCATTTCCGCTTTTTTGCCGCTTATAGCGTTAAAAAATTTGAATCTTTATGGAATTTGATATGCAACATTTGAATATCGATGAACGGGGGCCAATTTATTCATCGCTCCTCCGACCATTTACCGCCGGAAAGCCCATTCATCATCGGCTTTCAGCCCTGCCGCCAAACGGCGCGGGCGAGCACGGCGAACGGGCCAGCGGTGACGCATCCGCCCTGCACAACGGATGCATAAACATGCAAAGCGCCGACACCTCTCCCGCTTGCCGGTGGGTTCATCATAAATAATCCGAATATCATTAACCTCAATAGCCGGAATAGTCTTATCAATAACGAAAGTTCAACGTTGAATTAAATCCTGAAAACAAGGGGGTTATTTGAATCACCACCCGCGCTTATCAATTCGGCTAATTACAGCCGCGCTTTCAAACCGTTGGTTTTATTCATCCCGCAGCGCCGCCGGGTGATGAGGTAACGCAGACGGTGAGTCCTGCAACGCGATGCGCTCACCAATCTTCAACGGATGGAATTGATGCTGCTCCAGCCCCGCTTCACTCAACGCCAGGTTCAACTGCTGCGGCGGCTCGTCCAGCGATTCATCCGCCAATTCGAACACCCCCCAATGAATGGGAATGGCGCGCGGCTGATTCAGTTGACGGTACAGCGTCACCGACTGCTGCGGATCCATATGCTGCTCCTGCATAAACCAGCGCGGCGCATAGGCGCCGATGGGCAGCGCCGCCACGTCGAACGGCCCCAGCCGTTGACCGATCTCCGCCAACCGTTCCGAATAGCCGCTGTCGCCGGAAAAATAAAACCGCAGCGCCGGATGGTGGATCACCCAGCCGCACCACAGCGAGCGATTGCGATCCCACAGCGTGCGCATGCTCCAGTGCCGCGCCGGCGTGGCGTAGACCGTCAGCTCGCCCAACGGCAGACTCTGCCACCAGTCCAGCTCATGCACCTTCAGCCGATAACGGCGGAACCAGCGCTTCAAGCCGAGCGGCACGATGAACTCGGCCTGAGGGAAACGCCGCGCCAATTGCCGCACCGTGCGCCTGTCAAGGTGATCATAATGGTTATGGGAGATCAGCACCGCATCCACCGCCGGCAGTTGCTCCACCGCCAGCGGCGGCGGCGTTCTGCGCTTCGGGCCGTAAAAGCTCAGCGGCGATGCGCGTTGGGACAACACCGGATCGATCAGGATATAGCGCCCGCTCAACCGCAGCAGCATCGAGGCATGCCCCAACCACCAGACGCTGTCGCCACTGCCGCTGAGATCGGCCGGCTGCCACCAGCGTTCGGTAAATTGCGCGTAGCCCTGCTGCGGCGGCTTGGGCAACCCCTGGCGCTTGCGCTCATCTTGCCAACGTTGAAGATCCCCCTCCTGACGCCGCGAAGGTTCCGGGTTGCGAAATCCCTCCGGCGTGTGATGCGCCTTGGCCGCGTCGTAATAACGGTTGATTCTTTTCATCCAGCGTCTTCTCCCGACCCTCAGCGCCCTGCACGGGCATGACTTTCAGTGTAACAAACCCGATGAAGCTCGCACTTCGTCAGCCGTGCGCTGCATTGAGGGAGCTTTTGCCGTATGCTGTTGTCTCACTTCGGTGAGACAGCCAGGGCCGCCAAGAGCCCGTTAAGACTCTCTTAAGAACTTTGTGATTGACTTGTAGGGCATACAGAAAAGGAGAAGTTATGAGTCGTTCGACATCCCGCAAATCAGGCGCAGGCCTGGGGCGCCGTATTCGCAGCGCGCTGCTGGCGCAGAAGCAATACTGGAAAATGTATTTCGCCATGAAGCTGCGCCGCGTGCGCGTGCCTGCACCGCTGGTGCTGCTTGGCGGTTCGCTGCTCGGGTTCTTCATGCTGACCCTGCTGATGCTCAGCGTGGTGACCATCGACGTCATCAGCACCCTGCTGCTGCTGTGCCGGAAACTGCTGGGACGGGGTGACGGTGAGGGGCGCGCCTTTATGCCGCGCAGCTGACGAGAAGAGCGCGGAGGCGCAATACGCCTCCGCGCGCAGATTAACGCTTGGCGCCTTTGCGGCGCGTCAGCATGAATCCGCCCCACAGTACTGCAACCCACACCGGCATTAACAGCACCGAAATGCGGATCCCTTCGCTGAAATACATAATCACCAAAATCAGGCCGAGGAACGCCAGGCACAGATAGTTGCCGAACGGATACCACAGCGCCTTAAAGCTCGGAATGACGCCCTGACGGTTCTTCGCCGCACGGAATTTCAGGTGCGCCAGGCAGATCATCACCCAGTTGATCACCAGGGTGGACACCACCAGCGCCATCAGCAGCTCAAACGCCTTGCCGGGCATCAGATAGTTGATCAGCACGCCGATCGAGGTAATCAGCGCCGACAGCGCGATGGACAGCACCGGCACGCCGCGCTTGTTGACGCGCGTCAGCGCTTTCGGCGCATTGCCCTGGCTGGCCAGCCCGAACAACATGCGGCTGTTGGCATAAACGCCGCTGTTGTAGACCGACAATGCGGCGGTCAGCACCACCACGTTGAGCACCGTCGCCACCAGATTGCTGTTCAGCGCATGGAAGATCAGCACGAACGGGCTGCCGCCCTCCACCACTTGCCCCCACGGATAAAGCGAGAGCAGTACGGTCAGCGAACCGATATAGAAAATCAGAATACGGTACACCACCTGATTGGTCGCTTTAGGAATGCTGCGACGCGGATCGGCGGCTTCCGCCGCGGTGATGCCCACCATCTCCAGCCCGCCGAACGAGAACATGATCACCGCCATCGCCATCACCAGCCCCGAGAAGCCGTGCGGCATAAAGCCGCCCTGCTGCCACAGGTTGGTGATGCTGGCCTGTGGCCCGCCGTTGCCGCTGGCCAACAGCCAGGCGCCAAACACGATCATGCCGACAATCGCCACCACCTTGATGATGGCGAACCAAAACTCGGTTTCGCCGTACAGGCGCACGTTCACCAGGTTGATCAGATTGATCAACACAAAGAACAGCGCGGCGGACGCCCAGGTGGGGATCTCTGGCCACCAGTACTGAATGTAGATGCCGACGGCGGTCAATTCCGCCATGCCGACCAGAATGAACATCGCCCAGTAGTTCCAGCCGGAAAGGAAGCCGGCGAAATCACCCCAATATTTATAGGCAAAGTGACTGAAAGATCCGGCGACCGGCTCCTCCACCACCATTTCGCCCAGCTGGCGCATGATCAAAAACGCGATAAAACCGCCGATGGCGTAGCCCAACAGCACGGCGGGGCCGGCCATTTTAATGGTTTGCGCAATGCCGAGAAATAAACCGGTGCCGATGGCGCCCCCGAGGGCAATAAGCTGTATGTGTCTGTTTTTTAATCCGCGTTTTAGCGGGGTATCCTGATGCTGACCGCCCATCTTATCCTCATATGGCGTACCTCCTTGCCGTTATCGGCCAAGATTTCACCAATCAATAAATGTATCTGCGGGCGGCTTTTTAACACTTAACCCCGTGAGCATCAAGGAGTAGCGCCCCGAGACGGCAGACCGGAGCGCGATTTTTTAACCGAGGGAGAGCGGGTAACGGCGGCGTTCAGCCAGGCATACCGCACAGTTTGGTCAGGTTGCGCGCGCCGATCATCAGCGTGGCGACATAAGATTGGCGACGCGTAACCACTTCCACCGCCACGCGATCGTTTTGATATTTTATCAGATAGGTCGAGGGCCAGCCCTGACGGCGCTGGCCGAAGCTTTCGGCATGACGATCGATCGCCGCATGGGCAATCACCAGATGAGACAAGTTTTTATCACCTTTGATAATGCGCTTCATAAACAGCCTCCGCCAACGACAGCTCTGTTATTAGAAAAAGGAGAAACTCTTACCAATCACCGGTATTTTTGCGAATCAGTTAGCCTGTCGGCTCATCAGAAAACAGATCATCGCCGCGCGCAGCGGGCTGGCGCTGTCGGCCTGCCATTCACCGCCCTGGGTGCTCATGCGCGCCTGCCACTGTGGGCTGTCGCTGTGGTTGTCGGGGTTCAGACTGATTTTGTTGGCGCAAATGATCGGCCAGGCGTCGGAGGGATTCTTGCAGTAATCTTTACCTTTCACGCCGCCGTAGGGATACCACTTGTCCGGGTTCTCCCCGGTCAGCAGCGCAATGCTGCGGTTCACTTCGGCATCGCTTTCTTCGTACCATTTAATCATCGGCTTTATCCATCTTTTGTAAGGTTCGCGCTACATTACGATGTCTGTAAGACAGTTTTATGACAGCGTCGCCGGTTTTCACATTATCTGCACTAATGTTTCGCCCCCTTTAACTTTTCTCCCCTTCTGCGTACACTTTTCGTCTGTTTAGCGCCCAGGAAACGCACGCATGTTGACCGGCCTCAACCACCTGACGCTCGCCGTCAGCGATCTCGATCGCAGCTTCGATTTTTACCGTCATCTGTTGGGGTTTACCCCTCACGCCCGCTGGCAAGGCGGCGCCTATCTGTCGTTGGGGGCGTTGTGGCTGTGCCTGTCATTGGATGAGGCCCGCACGCAACCACGGGCGCGTGATTACACCCATTACGCCTTCAGCGTCGCGCCGGAACACATTGAACGGGTCAGGGAGCGGCTGCGCCAGAGCGGCGCAGAAGAGTGGAAAAGCAATCGCAGCGAGGGCGAGTCGCTCTATTTTCTCGATCCTGATGGGCATCAGTTGGAGATCCATGCCGGCGATCTGGCCAGCCGCCTGGCGGCATGCCGGGAAAAACCGTATCAGGGCATGGTATTTTACTGAAGCGCCCCAGCGGCGCAGCGCCGGCCGGAGCAAGGTGTTCAACGTTCGGGGATAAAACCTTTAAAATCCAGCGCGGGGCTGAGATCGTCGTCATCAGCATCGCCGCCGTCGGCGCGAGCGCTGTGCGCCAAACGCTTCAACAGCGCCGTTTGTTGACGTTGCTGCTCGGCAATTTCCTGCAGCAGGCGAATCTGCTCGTTGGCGCGCACGCTGGCGCGGTTCACCAGGAACCAAACCCAGAGCCCCACCAGCAACGCCACGGCGGCGAGAGCCAACGACAACAGGCCGTTCTGGCCAAAACCTAAATCGTACATGGACAACCCTATCTACTGCGAAATTCAGGCCGCCATCTTAACACTCGCGGCGGCCGGGCGAACATCCCTGCCAAAAATTGCTTACCAGGGTACGAAGCGCGTCACCGAACAGATGCCCAGCGCAAAATTTCCACCATCGTCGCAATAACTGTCCAGCGCCAACAGGTAGAAAAACAGGCAGGCAGCGACGGCCGTCATTATCACGAGGATTTTTTTTCGCAACAAATTTAGCAGCCTCATTGTTATCAGGATGGTCTATCGCGCATGTTATCACAGCAAAGTTAAACGAAGTTTAACTTGTCGTTTAGATTTCTGGCTATCGTCCGGTTTTCAGACTGTTACCCTTGCCCTCGCGCTGGCGCCGTGGCTAGATGAACCCTCAGGGATAACGAGGAAACGCAATGAGCAGACTGATTAAGTGGGTACTGGTATTGGCGGTCATTTACGGCGGCTTTTTGATCTCGGGCTACGGCGTGCTGATCGGCAGCAACAAGAACGTCGGCGGATTGGGATTGCAGTGCAAATACCTGACGGCGCGCAACGTGGCGATCGCCCAGTACGTCAATGGCGACAACGGTTTCATCGGCGTGACCGACTGCCCGCTGTTCAAGAAAATCGAAACGGTGGTGGATTAACCGCCACCGCCCGACGCCGTCGCTCTGCGGCGGCTCCGCCTCAATCGCGGGTAAACTTCAACTCGATCAGCGCAATCGCCTTGTCAATCGCTCTGCGGGTCACCGGATCGGCGCCGGCGGGATGCGTGGAGAAATCGATGCTTTTGAGCTGGCCCGCCATCTTGTCGCGCACTTCGGTCGGCGCAATCACGTCGATAACGTCCAGAATCTGTTTAATGACCAGTTGGCAAGCGACCAGATCGGAAGCCAATTCCTGCTCATTGCTCAGCATGTCAGACATAATAACTTTCCCTCTTGATTCAAACGCCGCACAGAATAGCATGCCGCCTGCGCCATTGCCCGCCCTCCCCGCCTTTTTCCCCATTCTGCGCACCGCCGGGCAAAAGCCCGCGGCAGATTAGCCTATACTTGCAGCATGACGGTGATAAAAACATCCGTAACCTAAGCCACAACCAACAGGAGATAGTTATGGCGAATCACAATGTGAAATCCTGGGCAACAGTGCGTGAAACTTCGGTGGAAATTGCCGAAGCTATTTTTGAACTGGCAGGGAACGATGAAGTGTTGGCGCAGAAGATCTGGGAAGAAGGCAGCGATGAAGCGCTGGAAAAGGCTTTTGCCAAAACCACCGCCGACCAGCTTTATTGGGGAGAGGAAACCGTCGAGCGTAAAAACGTTTAAGCCACCAGGCAACAAAAAGCCCGGGTTTCTGGCCCAGGCTTTCCCGATCAGCGCTCACCCCGCTCAGCGGCGTGCATCTCTGCTTGCTCTCACGGTTCTTCACCTCCCACACCTTCCGCATTTTTCATGCTCATCACCGGCGTCGCCATAAAAGCGCCGACGCCCACGATTACAACCAGAGTAATAATCACTGTCATTAACATGCGATCACCCCATCAACGTTGAGTTGTTACGGCTGACTCTGTTTTGGCGGTTCTTGCTGCGGTCTGCTCCGCGTCACCCACCGCGGCGGCGACAGTCTCAGATTAGCCGTTTTTCCTTTCGGCTGACAAGCGGCGGTTCAACGGTTTTTCCGAATCATGCCCCGTCATCGGCGGCGTTTTTTGTCCGCGGCGGCAAGTTGTGTATACTTCACCGCTATGTAGATCTCACACTGACGCACTGATGATACAAGAACACCATCTCTCATTGGTCTGCGCCCTCAGCAAATGGGTCGAAACTCACCTCGGACGAGTGATCCATCTCGAAGAGCTGGCCGAGTACTCCGGCTACTCGCTGTGGCACATGCAGAAGCTGTTCAAAGAAGCGACAGGGATTTCGCTGGGCAAATACATTCGTGAACGCCGTCTGGCCGGCGCGGTCTATCAACTGCGCAGCAGTGAAGCGTCGATTTTCGATATCGCCCTGGACTTTGGCTTCGGCTCACAGTCCCACTTCACCTACATGTTCAGAAAGCGTTTTAATATCACGCCTTACGATTTCCGCCAGGATCTGAGCGTCGATCTGCACATCGATCCGCCGCTGCACGTCATTCATCAAAAATCCGCCTGATTTTCGCCCGCCGTCAACCGGCGGGTTAACGCGCGCCCCAGACCGCCAGCAGCGCGATCGCGGCCGGCAACGCCTGCACCCACAGGATCTTGCGGCTGGCGGTCAGCCCGCCGAACACGCCGGCCGTCAGCACGCAGCCGAGAAAGAACAGCTGCAGCGCCACATCTTCACGCCAATAGCCCCATACCAGGCCCAGCGCCAGAAAACCGTTGTACAGCCCCTGGTTGGCGGCCAAGACTCGCGTGGCCGCGGCGAACTCCGCCGTCGTCCCGAATGCTCGCCTGCCGATCGGCGCGCGCCACAGGAACATTTCCAATACCAGGATATAAAGGTGGAGCGCCGCGATAAGCAGCAGAGCAATGTCGGCAAAGAGCTTCATGATTATCCAAATAGCGGAATGGGGATGCCGTCAAGTATAAGTGATGAGTGAATATCGCTCACCATCCAAGATAAAAAAACCCGCCGAAGCGGGTTTATGCAGGAGTCATTTTTTGAGGTTAGTGTAATACGGCAACCAACAATGCCGCGACAGAGACCCAAAACAGCGCCGTGGCAACCACGACATGGGACAGTCTTGCTCGATAAAGAACCTGGCTCATAATGACCTCACTGACATCAGACTAACGGGAGACAACCTGACTTCCTGAGGATTATCCTAATCTTCTTCCGTTTATCATTATATGCGTCAGATCACTATTTCGTTGAGAAACTTTATATTGTCGTGAAGCTGGAGCCGCGATCACATTTATTGCGCGTTATTAGAGCGAAATAAGTCGAATAATCTCGGCGATTATATCCTAACGCTATCAAACTTCGCTCCACGGCAGGCGTGGCGCGGCCATGCGCTCACCGGAATAACCGCTGACCGCCGGAAAACGATCCGTTTCCTGCTCCCAATCGCGCTGAGCCTGAATAATTTCCGCTTTGGTATGGCCAACGAAGTTCCACCAGATAAGGATCTCTTCATTTAACGGCGCTCCACCGATTAATAATCCCCGGCTGCCCTTCTCTGCATTTAACTCAATAGAGTTATTACCTATGCCTAAATAGGCGAATGCGTCAGGTGAAAATGTTTCACCATTAAGTTCAAATGCACCAATTAGGGGCAAAAAGCCGATTTCATAATCATCGCGCAGCGGCAATTGCGCCGTCGCCGCCTCTTGCCATTCCATATCAATGGCGATTAATGGCGAAAGAGTAAACACCGGTGAACGATAAGCGCCAAATTCCCCGACCAGCAAACGGTGATTCACGCCGTTATTCCGCCACTGCGGCAAATCGGGATAATGATCGAATCGCGGCGCCATGTCGGCATATTCGGCCGGCAACGCAATCCACAATTGTGCGGCGTGCAGTCGTCGGTCCTCGCCCACCGACTGTTCCGTATGCGCGATGCCGTGCCCTGCGGTCATCAGATTGACCTGCCCCGGACGGATCAACTGTTCGCTGCCGAGGCTATCGCGGTGCAGCACCTCACCCTCGATCATCCAGGTAAAGGTTTGCAGACCGGTGTGCGGATGCGGCCCTACGTCCATGCCGGGCGCGGTGCCGTTGAATACCGTCGGGCCGGCGTGATCGAGAAAACACCAGGCGCCGACGGTGCGCCGCTCCCGGGTTGGCAACGCGCGGTTGATAGGAATGCCGCCCACTTCAGCATTGCGCACGGCAATGCGCTGGATCTGGCGCGCGCCGTCAACGACAGGGCACTCGCGTGAGGGTGAAAAGCGCGCAGGATGTGACTGACTCATCGCAAAGACCTCCTGAATGGCGCCGATTCGCCAAGGATAATCGCCCCAGCTTAGCACAGGACAACGCCCCCTGGAGAGCGACGACGCTCAGCCGCGCTCACGCGGATTAAGGTGTTTTGATGTAGCAGCTTTTAATATCGATATCGTCGTGGGCATGCCTGAGATCGGAGAAATAAGTCACTCCGAAGAGAATCGACACGACCAGCAGTACAGAAACCAACAGGCCGATAATCGCCAACAGTTTGGTTTCATCGTGGAGATTGGGCTCCATTTTCTCTCCCCTAGTTAATGACGTCAGGTCAGCCACAGCGTGACCGCCAACGTAAAAATGATCAGTGAGCAGGACGCAATCGCCAAAACGACGATCGCAAATTGCGCATCACCCAAGGTTTCTCTGTAGTTTTTATCCGTCAAGGCGTTACGCTGCTGTTTCACTAAATCGGCTTTCACTCGTTCAACTGCTGCATTGCTGTTTGATGGGGCAAGACACCCCCTCAGAATGGGGGAGCGAAATCCCCCTTCGGCTGCTCAGTCCGCAACCGGGCCATGACGCTACCAACTTTCCCCCCCAGGGTCAACACCGCCGCCGCGGGCCGGCGAGCGCAGGCACACGGTATGTGTAACTTTTATTTAGAGGGAAGGGAAATAAGAGATGCTTATAGCGGAGGCAAAAAAAAGCCCGGCACATCGCCGGGCCAGGGGAGACAGAAGCGTTATTGCGGGATACGCAGCACCTGTCCCGGATAGATCTTGTCCGGGCTCGACAGCATCGGCTTGTTGGCTTCGAAAATTTTGTTGTAGAGATTGGCGTTACCGTACATCTCTTTGGAGATTGCGCTCAGCGTATCGCCCTTCTTCACGGTATAGAAGCGGCTCTCGGCGTCGGATTGCGCTACCGCCACCTTGTCTTCCACACCGCTGATGCCCGCTACGTTGCCAATCGCCACCAGAATCTTCTCTTTCAGCTCCTGGCTGACGGCATCGCCGGTCACCACCGCTTTCCCATCGACCACCTGCACATTGACTTTGTCGGTGCCCGGCAGGCCGCTCTTATCGAGATGCTCCTTGAGTTTGGCGCTTTGATCTTCGGCGGAGGCATTGCCGGTGACTGTGTCCCACAGTTTTTCGCCCGCTTCTTTGACAAAGTTAAACAAGCCCATATTCACTCCTTTTGATGGTTGCACTAATGCGTTGATGTAAGGCTTGTTAAGCTTAGCATCGTCAAAAGGATCTGCCATCCGCTCTCGCCCCCAGAAACGGCTGGAGAATTCCGAAAGTGCCGTCTGCGGCGCCTCATTGGCGTTTTATCGCGCAATGATGCTGAAAAATCGCGCTTTTTTACCTACACTGTTGCAGACAAGGCGGCTCGACGAAGGAGGCTGCAAGATGTACGCATTGGTGATGTTTGTCTGTTATCTGGATGGCGGCTGCAGTGAAATGGTGGTGGACATATTGCGCGACGAACCGCAATGCCTGGTGGCGATGAAGGAACAGAACCTGCGTCACGCCGGCTGTTATCCCATGGAAGAATTTATTGACGGCTTCTGGTTGCCGGCCAGCGAATACTCGGATTTTTGATCCCCTCCCCGCCTGATGCTGAGGAATTTCTGATTTCATCGGAAACTGCATCTTCCTCCGAGGCACAAGGCCGCTGTTTTGCTAAATTGCGGCTCCCGAAGAAGAAAGACAGAGAAAGGTCATGTCAGCATCGGCTCATTCCAACGAGCAATATGAAATTCTGCTGCGCAACGTCAGTCTGGCGTTAGGCGACGCAGTGTTGCAGTTAATCAAAAACCATAAAAAGGTATCCGGCGGCAATATTCTTTCGCAGCTGGTGACAGAGATAGAGCGAGAGCAGGATCAGCAGCGGTTTGCCGCGCTGCGTTCGGCCATCGAGCTGGTGGGGTTGGCGCCAAAAGGCTGAGCGCGCGATACAAACGAAGGCAGGGCTTGCGCCCTGCCTGATTACCGATCCCGACACAGGATGAGGGTAATGAGAGAAACTTAGAAGCGATAGGTCAGGTTGACGGCAACGATGTCGTCGGTGTTCAGCTTCAGTTTGTTGTCGTCGTTCAACTGGTTGATCTTGTAGTCGACGTAGGTGTACATGTTCTTGTTGAAGTAGTAAGTCGCGCCCACTTCCACGTATTTCACCAGATCGACGTCGCCGATCCCTTCAATATCCTTGCCTTTCGACTGCACGTAGGCCAGAGACGGACGCAAACCGTTTTCGAACTGGTACTGGGCCACAACTTCGAAGTTCTGCGTTTTGTTGGCGAAGCCGGAGACGCCATTGCCGCTGATCGGCGTCATGTTGCGGGTATCGGCATACATAGCCGCCAGATAGACCTGGTTGGCGTCATATTTGATTGCGGTGGTCCAGGCGGTGGCCTTGTCGCCTTTACCGTACTGCAACGCTTTCTGATCGCCGGTGCGGCTGGAGTCGGAGAACGCCGCCGCGACGCCGATGCCGGTGCCGCCGATGTCCTGATAGTCCAGAGACATGCCGTAGCCGTCGCCGTTTTGCTTGGTCACGCTGCGCTTGTCTTCGTTGTTTTTACCCTGATACTGCAACGCCAGGTTCAGGCCTTCCACCAAACCGAAGAAGTCACGGTTGCGGTAGGTCGCCAGGCCGTTGGAGCGCGCGGTCATGTAGTTGTCGGTGTAGCTGTAGGAGTCGCCACCGAATTCCGGCAGCATGTCGGTATAAGCTTCGGCGTCGTACACCACGCCGTAGTTACGGCCGTAGTCGAACGAGCCATAGTTGGCGAACTTCAGGCCGGCGAAGCCCAGACGGGTTTTGGTGCCGGTGGTGCCCTGCGCTTCATCGTGGTTGGCCTGAACGTTGTATTCCCACTGGCCGTAGCCGGTCAACTGGTCGTTGATCTGGGTTTCGCCTTTAAAGCCCAGACGAACGTACGTTTTATCTCCGTCTTCACTTTTATCTTTACTGAAAACGTGTTTGGCCGAAACGCGGCCGTACAGGTCGAGTTTATTGCCATCTTTATTGTAGATTTCAGCCGCGTTGGCGAAGGAGGTGACCGCCCCGAGGGCGACAGCTAAGGCTAATACACT
This sequence comes from Serratia sp. ME47, assembly GCF_903970925.1. Taxonomy (NCBI): domain Bacteria; kingdom Pseudomonadati; phylum Pseudomonadota; class Gammaproteobacteria; order Enterobacterales; family Yersiniaceae; genus Serratia; species Serratia sp. ME47. The sequence continues at coordinate 171,216 of NZ_CAJCKE010000001.1, forward strand.
GCGTTTCATCATTTATTTTCCTAGATATTATAATTAAAACCCTGCCCGTCACGCCCAATTTATAATTTGGGCTGTGATTTTATCTTTTGGTATTTTATGAGCTCCCCTAATTCTGGGGTGATGTGACATTAGCATCATGAATCAAAACTTAAAATCAAAAAGTTCATGAAACAACGAGGAGAAAGCATGTTTATTTGTAACTATATATTTCAAAAAAGAGAGTACATAACCCATTGAATATAAGAAATTTTTATCACATAACTTATAACCAAAACGGTGCAATGCACCAATTTAGTGCATTTTGGTTTCGTTTTGCGTGCTTTCTGCGCGATTCAAAAGTAACAACAATATTAGCATGGTTATTAAAAACGTTACTTATTTCACATTTTTATCTTAACAAAGTCACCAGGCAATTAAGGCTTTCCGATAACGGCTGAATACGGCCTTTATTCATTCACGTAAAGAAATCCCTATAGGACGAATAAAATTCGATTTATGGCCATTTAAATAGCGGGAAATAGCAGATTAAAATAATGAAAGGAATAAACGGCAGCGCGCTGACGGCGCCGCCGAGGATAAATCAATACAACGTAGAACGGGAAACTTCGCTCAACAGCATGCCGGCGCGCAGGCCCAGCGCCACAGTGGGGTTAGGAAACAGTATCCACGCGCCCTCTTCGCCAACGCGATACTCCTCCTGCGGCTGCTCGCACAGCAACATCCCCGGTTTCAACTCGGTGAAGTTGGCGGTGTCATCATCCAGATGCAGCTTGAAATCCTCGCTGTGTTTGATCAACGAGTGCATCACACGGAATACCCGGATCGCCTCGCCCGCGCGCTCCGGCAACGGCACCTCGCTGACCGCCGCCCGCAGAGCGCGATCGATGGCGGCGAACTGCTGCAGATCGTTGCTGCCGAACGGCCGCGCCTTGCCCAGCTCGAGCGTACAGCTCGCTGCATTGAGATGCTCGCTGGAATAGTGGCTGAAAGTCCCGCCCGGCGCGCTGTGTACCACCAGCGCATCCAGATCGGCGGCATCCAGCAGCTTTAGCATCGGTTCGCTGTACGGGCGCTTCTGGAAGGGCAAAATGCCAAAGCGCGGCAAATGCGACTCGCGAATGGCGGTGTGCAGATCGTAATGGAAACGCGCCGCCTGTTCGCCATCAAAAAAGGCGGCGAGCGTGCGCTCCAACTGCTGGGCGCGCGCGGTTTCCCCGCTGGCGGCGAAGTTGCGGTAGCGGCCGCCGAACATGCGGTTCATGTCGCTGTGCAGATAGCGCTTGCCCGCCCGCATCGCCGCCGGGTTGCCCAGCACCACCAACAGCCGCACCGCCAGCGGCAAGCGGCCGCTCAACAGATCGCCGATTAACTGATTGAGCAGTTCAATCGGCGCGGTTTCGTTGCCGTGTACGCCCGCCGACACCACCAACGCCTGGCGATAACGCTGCCGCGGCGTGAGCTCCAACACCCCTTCCCCCAGCCAACGCCAGCGCAGCTGCGGCGTTTCGCCCTGCCATTCGGCGGGCTCTTTCCCCTCCAGCGTCAGGGGCAGTAGATCGATCATGCAGCCTCCCTTATCGTTGGAACGGATAGATGGACCCGAGACCGAGGATCGACGTCAGCGAATCCAACGCCTCGCGCCCTTCGCGCAGCAGCAGCGGATCTGCCAGGTCATCCTGCGTCAGGCGATCGCGGTAATGACGATCCACCCATTCGTTCAGCGTCGCGAACAGCCGATCGTTCATCATGACGCGTGGATTCACCGCCCGCAGCTCTTGATCGTTGAGCGCCACCCGCAGCCTCAGGCAGGCCGGGCCGCCGCCGTTGCGCATGCTTTCGCGCAGATCGAACACGCGGATTTCATCAATCGGGCCGCCACTGCCGACCATCTCGTTCAGATAACGCCACACGCCGACATGCTGGCGCGACTCTTCCGGCACCACGATCATCATCTTGCCGTTCGGCTTGGTGAGAATTTGGCTGTTGAACAGATAAGTCGCCACCGCGTCCGCCACCGAGACGCGCTCCGTCGGCACTTCAATCGCCACCAGCTCGCTGTCCAGCGTCGCCATCTTGCGGCGCACTTCATCCAGCGCCTGTTGCTGGCGGTAAAACGCCTGCTGGTGGTGGAACAGCACGTTCTGGTTGCTGACCGCAATCACGTCGTTATGGAACACGCCCTGGTCGATCACCGCCGGATTTTGCTGCACGAAGACCGTATGCTGCTCGTCCAATTGGTGCAGGCGAGCGATCGCCTCACCGGCTTCGCGCGTCTGGCGCGCAGGATAACGCGCCGGCGCCGTTTCGCCGCCAAACTCCTGGCGACCGTAAACGAACACCTGCACGCTGCGCCTGGCATAATCGCCGCCCAGCCGGTTATGGTTGGCCGCCCCTTCGTCCCCGAACAACGCCACCTGCGGCAGCGCTTCATGGTGGGCGAAATGCCGGTCGTCGTTAAACATCGCCCGCAAAACGTCGGTGGTCGTTTCCGCTTCAATGGCGCGGTGGAATTTATTGTTCAGGTTAGCGGCGGTGAAATGCACCTTGCCGTCTGCGCTGTCCGCCGAGGGGGACACCGTGGCCGCATTGGCGGTCCACATGCAGGACGCCGAGCTGAGCGCCGACAGCAAACGCGGCGATTGACGCATCGCCTGCGCCAGCACCGCCTCATCGCTGCCGCTGAAACCCAGGCGACGCAGCATCGGCAAATGCGGCCGCTCCTGCGGCGGTAATACCCCTTGCTGGAAACCGAGATCGGCCAGCGCCTTCATTTTCAGCAGACCCTGCTTCGCCGCCAGCTTCGGGTTCGATACGCTGTTTTGATGCTGCGTAGAGGCCTCGTTACCGAACGACAGCCCGGCATAGTGGTGCGTCGGCCCCACCAAACCGTCGAAATTGACTTCATATCCTGACATGGCTATCCCCTGGGGATGGCCTGCGGCGACGCCATGACGCCGCCGCAGACGATTAACGGAACGACAAGCCCGGCGAGAGCGTCGCCGGCAGCGACAGGCTTTCGCTTTCCAGCGACGCCATCGGCCAGGCGCAATAGTCCGCCGCATAGAAGGCGCTTGGGCGATGGTTGCCGGAAGCCCCCACGCCGCCGAACGGCGCCGCGCTGGACGCCCCGGTCAACGGCTTGTTCCAGTTGACGATGCCGGCGCGCGCTTCCAGCAGCAACCGCTCGAACAGCTCGCGCTGCGGCGAGACCAATCCCACCGACAGGCCGTAGCGCGTCTGGTTGGCGAGCCGCAGGGCCTCGTCGAAATCGCGGTAACGCACGATCGTGGTCAACGGCCCGAAGTACTCTTCGTCCGGCACGCCGGCCACGCCGGTCAGCTCGATGATGCCCGGGCTGAGCAGCGAACTGCCCGGCTCCAGCAGACGCATGGCCAGCAGCGATTTACCGCCCAGCGCCAGCAAGCGCTGCTGCGCTTTCAGCATGTTTTCCGCTGCGGCCGCCGACACTACGCCGCCCATGAACGGCTGCGGTTCGGCATCCCAACGGCCGACGCGCAGCTCGCCCGCCACCTGAACCAAACGCGCGATAAAGGCGTCGCCTTCCGCCCCCTGTTTCACCAAAATGCGGCGTGAACAGGTGCAGCGTTGGCCGGCGGAGATAAACGCCGACTGGATAGCCAGGTTGACCGCCGCGTCGCGATCCTCGAAACCATCGACGATCAGCGCGTTGTTGCCGCCCATCTCCAGCGCCAGGATCTTCTCCGGCTGCCCCGCCAATTGGCGATGCAGGTGGTAACCGGTGCCGGCGCTGCCGGTGAACAACAGGCCGTCGATATCCGCACTGGCCGCCAGCGCCTCGCCGGTTTCCCGGCCGCCCTGCACCAGATTGATCACCCCGTCCGGCAGACCGGCCTTCAGCCACAGCTTCAGGGTCTCCTCGGCGGTCAGCGGCGTCAGTTCGCTCGGCTTGAATACCACGCAGTTTCCGGCCAGCAGCGCCGGCACGATATGGCCGTTCGGCAGATGGCCGGGGAAGTTGTAAGGCCCGAACACCGCCAGCACGCCGTGCGGGCGATGGCGCAGCACCGAAGCGCCGTCGGCCATCGCCGTCTGGCTAAAACCGGTGCGCGCCTGATAGGCCTGCAGTGAAATGCCCACCTTGCCGATCATCGCCTGAATTTCGGTCAGGGTTTCCCAGCGCGGTTTGCCGGTCTCGCGGCTGATGGTTTCCGCCAGCGACTGTTTATGTTCTTCCAGCAAAGCGGCGAAGCGTTTCACCAGCTGTTCGCGCTGCTCGAACGGCGTACGTGCCCAGCCGGGGAATGCGGCGCGCGCGGCTTCGCAGGCGGCGGCGACGTCATCGGCGTCGGCGGCGTTGGCGCGCCACAGCGGCTGATTGCCGACCGGATCGGCCTTGCCGAACTCCGCGCCGCGGCCCTGCCGCCAGACGCCGTTAATCAACAGTGCAGGATGGGACATCATGCTTTCTCCTGTGCAATAAGGGGGAGCACCCGCACCGGGCTGCCCTGTTCGACGCCCAGCGCCGCAGCGGTGGCGGCGTTGATATGCAGGCGGTCGTCATACAGATCGGCATTGACCAGCAGTGCGCGGTAATTCTGATAGTTGTCGTTGGCGACCAGATGGACCGGCGCATCGGCGCGCATCGGCGTGTCATCCAGCACCACTTTGACCAAGCGGCTCTGCTTCACCGCACGGATGTGGTCGATTTCGGCTTCCAGCGTCGGGCCGCCGTCGAAGATATCGACGTAGCCCTGATAGCTCAGGCCTTCCGCCTCCAGCAGGCGGCGCGCCGGCAGGGTTTGCGGGTGCACTTCACCGATCACCTTCTGCGCGTCTTCGGCCAGGAAATCGACATACAGCGGATGTTTCGGCATCAGTTCGGCGATAAACGCCTTTTGTCCGGTGCCGCTCAGGTAGTCCGCCTTGGCGAACTCGATGGAGAAGAAACGATGCCCGACGCTCTCCCAGAACGGCGAACGGCCGTTTTCATCTGAGAAGCCGCGCATCTCGGCGATCAGACGGCGGGAGAAGCGTTCACGGAACGCGGCGATAAACAGGAAACGCACCTTCGACAGCAGCTTGCCGTTCTCGCCGTGACGATAGTCCGGATCGAGGAACAGCGTGCACAGTTCCGAATGCCCGGTATGGTCGTTGCTGAGGAACAGCGTCGGCACCGATTTATAGACGTTCAGCTGTTTGGAAGCGTGCACCTGCGTGCCGACGCGGAAGCTGTACCAGGGTTCCGCCAGGCCGACGGCCACTTCGATCGCGCAGACCCCCACCGCCTGCCGGCGCTCGCTGTCTTCCAACACGAACAAATAACACTGGTCACTTTGCGGAAGTTCGCCTTGCCAGGTTTTTAACGCCCGCTCAATGCGTGCCGACAGGGTATCTTCATTTTGCGGCAGCGACGTGAGACCGATACCGGATTTGCCGGCAAGCGTCAGCAAATCCGCCAAATCGCGGCGCTCTATAGGGCGAATAATCATCATAATGCGAACCTCTTCTGAATCAGGCTGCGCCGATAAAGGCGCAGCCCGCTGATTAGCTGCAAATGCGCGCCACGGCGCGCGCGAATCGCGCCAGCCCCTCTTTCACATCCTGCTCAGGGATGATCAGCGACGGCGTGAAACGCACCACGTCCGGGCCGGCGATCAGCGCGATAACGCCTTCTTCGTTGGCCAGTTGGGTGATCTGCTTCGCTTTGCCGGCATAGTCTTTCTTCAGTTGGCAGCCGATCAGCAAACCGCCGCCGCGAATCTCGGCGAAGATCGGATACTGACGGTTGATGTCGTTCAACCCGTCGATGAACCACTGGTGGCGCTGCTTAACGCCTTCCAGCACTTCCGGGGTATTGATGATGGAGAACACTTCCCCCGCCACCGCCGTCGCCAGCGGGTTGCCGCCGTAGGTGGTGCCGTGAGTGCCGACACCCAGCGTTTTCGCCAGCGCATCGGTGGTCAGCATGGCGCCGATCGGGAAGCCGCCGCCCAGCGCTTTCGCGGTGGTCAGCACGTCCGGCACCACGCCGTACTGCATATAGGCATACAGGTGGCCGGTGCGGCCGACGCCGGTCTGCACTTCGTCGAAGATCAGCAGCGCGTTATGGCGATCGCACAGTTCACGCAGCCCCTGCAGGAAACTGGCTTCCGCCGGCAGCACGCCGCCTTCGCCCTGGATAGGCTCGACGATCACCGCGCAGGTGCGATCGTTGATAAGCTCGGCCGCCGCGGCCAGATCGTTATACGGCGTATGGGTGATACCGCCCGGCAGCGGCGCAAAGTCCTGCGAATATTTTGGCTGGCCGCCGGCGGACACGGTAAACAGCGTACGGCCGTGGAACGCGTTGTTGAACGCCACAATCTGATCTTTACCGGCGCCGTGCTGGTCGTGCGCATGTTTGCGCGCCAGTTTCAGCGCCGCTTCGTTGGCTTCTGCCCCCGAGTTACAGAAAAACACCTTGTCGGCGAACGTGGCGTCGATCAGTTTCTTGGCCAGGCGCAGCACCGGTTCGTTGGTATAGCCATTGCCCAGATGCCACAGTTTGCCCGCCTGCTCCACCAGCGCCGCCTTGACCGCCGGGTGCGCATGGCCCAACGCGTTAACCGCGATGCCGCCGGCGAAATCGATGTAAGACTTACCCTGTTGATCCCACACCTGCGATCCTTCACCCCGCACCAGAATAAAATCGGCAGGGGCATAAACCGGGACCATCCAGTCATCGAAAGACTGGCGGGTAACTGCGATTGGCTGTTCCATAGTGACCTCATAATCTCAGCAAAGGCTGAATTTTGACTGTAAGGACCGCGCAAGCCCGGCTAGGCCGCCACAATGCAAAAAAACCGCTGTTCAAAACCGACTTTCCCGGCGGAGAAAATGCTGTCTCTCACCGCTGATTTAGAAACAAATCTGTTACATAAAATCGGTTTTTCACTATTTATGGCGCTTATCCGGTCCCTGAGCGGGGAGTAAATGTTAACGAGCAGTTAAAATACATGTCGTTTGATAAAGAGTGTAGAGCAGCTATCGTGCCAAAACGGGATTTTTGCCGGATTTTGCTATTTTTTACGTTAAAACAACGGCTTATAATGCATATTTATTCATTTTATATGCATTTGCAATGCATAATTTAAAAAATAAGGCCTAAAATCATCATTGCTCGCGAAATCCTATTCAATTGCGAAAAACTTCAGGATTTCTGATCGCGCTCGCAAAAATAATTTCATCCGATTTGCTCGCCATCACACTTTTTGCCCCAACCCGGTGCAGCGCTGCGCCAGGATCGGGCAATGCGGCGACGAAGCGCCTATTCCATCGGCAGCACCCCGGAAAACGAACCGCGCCGATCGCCGCCGGCCGCGGCTCCCGCTTTATGCGCCAACGACTACACTGTGATTCTGACCGCACTTTTTCTTCTGCGCACAAGGAGTCACCATGCCCAAACGAACCGTCGATCTCAGCCGGCCTCTCCTCCAGCACGACATCCGCGCGTTTCTCGAGACGCTGAATGCCGCTGGCGGTAAACCTATGGAACAAATGAAGCCCAAAGAGGCGCGCAGAGTTTTGGAAGCGGCGCAGCGCAGCGTAGACGTGCCGCTGCGCGAGGTGGAGATCAGCGAGAAAACCATTCACGTAGAAGGCCAGGATATTCTGCTGCAGCTGGTGCGGCCGGCCAGGGTCAAGGAGACATTGCCGGTATTCATGTTCTTTCACGGCGGCGGCTGGGTGCTGGGCGATTTTCCCACCCATGAACGGCTGGTGCGCGATCTGGTTTACAGCTCCGGCGCGGCGGCGGTGTTCGTCAACTACCCCCGCTCACCGGAAGCGCACTATCCGCAGGCGATCAATCTGGCTTACGCCGCCACGGAATGGGTGGCCGAATATGGCGAAAAAATCAACGTTGACGGTTCACGGCTGGCGGTGGTCGGCAACAGCGTCGGCGGCAATATGGCGGCGGTGGTCAGCCTGATGGCCAAAGAGAAAGGCCTACCGGCATTGCGTTGCCAGATCCTGCTGTGGCCCGTTACGCACGCCCATTTTGATACCGATTCCTATCATCAGTTCGCCGAAGGCCATTTCCTGACCCGCAATATGATGAAGTGGTTTTGGGACAGCTATGCGCCCGATAAGGCGCAGCGCAAAGACATCTACGCCTCGCCGCTCAACGCTACGCCGGAACAGCTGCGGGGCTTGCCGCCGGCGCTGGTGCAAACCGCCGAGCTGGACGTGCTGCGCGATGAGGGCGAAGCCTACGCGCGTCTGCTCGACGCCGCCGGCGTCGAGGTCACCTCTACCCGCTACAACGGGCTAATCCACGACTACGGCCTGTTGAACCCGCTCGCCCACGTCCCGGCGGTGCATTCGGCGATCCACCAGGCCGGGCGCGCGTTGAAACACTACCTGTCCTGACGCTAACCGACCAGGTGGCAAGCCACCTGATGACCGGACGCCACGCTGCGCAGCTGCGGCGCCTGTTCGCGGCACTGCGCCGTGGCCAGCGGGCAGCGGGGATGGAAACGGCAGCCGCGCGGCGGGTTGGCGGGGTTCGGCGGCTCGCCGCCGGCCACCCACGCCGGCGCGCGTTGCGCATCCAGCGTCGGCACCGCCGCCAACAAGGCCTGCGTGTAGGGATGCAGCGGTTGGCGGAACAGCGCATCGCGATCGGCGCTCTCAACGATCTGCCCCAGATACATCACCGCCACATCCTGGCACAGATGCTCCACCACGCCGAGATCGTGCGAGATAAACAGCAGCGTCACCCCCTGCCGCTCCTGTAAATCGGAAAACAGATTGATGATCTGCGCCTGAATCGACACGTCGAGCGCCGATATCGGCTCATCGGCGACGATAAATTCCGGTTGCAGGATCAACGCGCGCGCAATGCCGATACGCTGCCGCTGACCGCCGGAAAACTCATGCGGAAACCGCCCGTAATGCTGTGAGGACAACCCGCAGATCGCCAGGGTATCGAGCACCCGTTCGCGCAGTTCCGCCTTGCTCGCCAGGCCATGTTGCAACAGCGCTTCCCCAATGGCGTCGCCCACGCGCAGACGCGGATTCAGCGAGCTGTAAGGATCCTGAAACACCAGCTGCATTTTCGGCCGCAGGGCGCGCAACGCGTCCTTGCTCAGGCCGTCCAACGCCTGCCCTTTGAACAGCACCTCGCCGGCGGTTTTGTCGTGCAGGCCGAGCAGCGTGCGGCCAACGGTGGTTTTGCCGCTGCCGGACTCGCCCACCAGCCCGAAAACGCGCCCCTTGCGGATGCTGAAGCTGACATCATCCACCGCCTTCAGTTGGCCGGTGGTGCGCCCGAACAGCCCGTCGCGCAGCGGAAAATATTTCTTTAACCCCTTTACCTCCACCAAAGGTTCAGTCGACATACGGATGCCCTCCGGCATTGAGAAAACAGGCGGACTGACGCTGACGGGAGCCGTACAGCGGCGGAATGCCGTCGCGGCAGCGAGCGGAGGCCTGCGCGCAGCGCTCGGCGAAAGCGCAATGCTCCGGCAGCCGCGCCAGATCCGGCACCTGACCGGGAATGGAGTACAAGCGGCGTCGCCGCTGCCCCGGCACCGGCCGCGAGGCGATCAGCCCCTGCGTATAGGGATGTCGCGGCTCGTCCAGCACTTCCCGGGTCGTTCCCTGCTCGACGACGCGCCCGGCGTACATCACCGCCAGCCGATCGGCCATCTGGGCGATCACCCCGAGATCGTGGGTGATCAAGATCATCGCCATGTTGTGTCGCCGGCTCTGCTCACGCAGCAACGCCAGGATCTGCGCCTGTACCGTGACGTCGAGCGCCGTGGTCGGTTCGTCGGCGATCAGCAGCGCCGGGCGGCACCCGATCGCCATGGCGATCATCACGCGCTGCAGCATGCCGCCGGAAAGCTGATGCGGGTAGCAGCGCATCAGCGCCTCCGCGCGCGCCAACCCCACTTCCGTCAAGAGTTGAATCGCCTGACGCCAGGCCGTTTTCGGCGACAGAAGCAAGTGCCTGATCAGCGGCTCCACCAGCTGTTCGCCGAGGGTCAACACCGGATTCAGAGCGCTCATCGGCTCCTGAAAGATCATCGCCAGCCGGTTGCCGCGCAGATCTGCCATCTTGGATGCCCGCAGCGACAGCAGGTTTTGCCCTTCAAAGCGAATCTCACCGCCGTCTACCTGCGCCAGCGGCTGCGGCAACAGCCCCATCAGCGCCATGGCGGTCACGCTTTTGCCGCAGCCCGATTCGCCGACGATCCCCAGCGTTTGCCCGGCCTGCAGTTCAAGGCTGACCTGCTGCACCGCCCGCACCGGCCCCTGCTCGCCATGAAACGACACCGACAGCCGGTCGAACGCCACCAGCGGTTGACTCATCGTTTTACCCCGCTCATTTTCGGATCGAGCGCGTCCCGCAGGCCGTCGCCCAAGATATTGATCGCCACCACGGTGACGAAGATCGCCAGCCCCGGCGGCATCCACAGCCAGGGGCGGCGCTGAAAGTCGATCAGGCTATTGGCGGCGTCCATCATGTTGCCCCACGACGGCGTCGGCGGCACCACGCCCAGCCCAAGGTAGCTCAACGCCGACTCGCTGAGGATGGCGTTGGCCACCGCCATGGTGGCGACCACCACCAAAATCGGCACGGTATTGGGCAATAGATGGCCGAAGAGGCGCCGCCGAGTGGAGAGCCCCAGCACTTCGGTGGCCAACATGAAATCCCGCTCGCGCAGCGACAGGATCTGGCCGCGCACCAGCCGCGCCAGCGACGGCCAGCCCAGCAGGCTCAGCATGATCATCACCATGTAGATACGGTAGTCCGGCGACACGTCGAGTTCGGTCAGCATCGCCCCCATGATGATCAGCAGCGGCAGGCCGGGAATGGTCATCAACAGATCGGCGAAGCGCATGATCAGCCGATCCGCCACGCCCCCCAGATAACCGGCGAACGCCCCCAGCACATAGCCCAGCGTCACCGACAGCAGCATCGACACCAGGCCGATGGTCAGCGATATTCGCCCCGCCAGCAGCAGCCGGGTGCAAATATCGCGGCCGAGAAAGTCGGTGCCCAACCAATGCGCGCCGCTCGGCGCCTGATTGATGTTCAGCACATCGCCGGCGTCGTCAGGCCACGGCGACAGCGACGGCCCAATCAGGCACAGCAGCGCCAACAGCACCAGCAGCGCCAGCGAGATCATCGCCGGTCGGTGGCGGCGCAGACGGCGCCAGGCCTGCGCGGCGGGCGGCGGAGACAGCTGCGCCAGCGCCGGCAACTGCGCCTGGCGCCAGCGGCGACGGCGCCCGAAAAACAGCGTTACCCACATCGTGTTACCTCAAGCGAATGCGTGGATCGGCGTAGGCGTACAGAATGTCCGCCAGCAGATTGCCGAGAATGGTCAGCGCCGCCAGAAACAGCGTGAACCCCATCAATACCGGATAATCGCGCGCCGCCAGCGAATCGATATGGATATGCCCGGCGCCCGGCCAGTTGAAGATTTTTTCGGTGATCAGCGCGCCGGAGAACAATCCCGGCAGCTCGAACCCCAGCAGGGTAATGATCGGCAACAGCGCATTGCGCAGCGCGTGTTTGAGGATCACCGTTTTCTCCCTGAGCCCTTTGGCGCGCGCGGTGCGGATATAGTCCATGCGGATCACCTCCAGCATGCTGGCGCGAAAATAGCGCGTCAGGCTGCCGGCCTGCAGCATCACCAGCGCCAGCACCGGCAACAGCAGGTGCGCCGCCACCTCCAGCGCCCAGGCCAGCCCGCTCGCTTCGCTGCCGGTGCGCAACATGCCGCCCGCCGGCAACCAGTGCAGATCGACGGCGAACCATTTGATCAGCAACAGGCAAAGGAAAAACGTCGGAAACGACATGGCGGCGAACACCGCCACGGTGATCAGATGATCGAACAGCGAATAGGGTTTCATCGCCGAGATCACTCCCACCGCCAGCGCGATGCCCCAATACAGCACCATCGCCACCGCCGCCAGCAGGAACGAGTTCCAGATGTATTGGTTCAGCAGCGTGCTGACCGGGATCTGATACTGCAGCGAGAAGCCGAGATCGCCCTGCAACAGCCGGCCAAGCCAATGCAGGTAACGGCTGAACAAGGGCTGATCCAACCCATACAGCGCCCGCAGCTCGGCGGCGCGTTGCGCGGTCAGGTTGATATTGCCGTCGATAAAGTCGCCGGGCGCCAGGGCGAAGATGCAAAAAATCAGCAATGAAGCCAACAACAGCATCGGGATAGTCTGCAACAAACGGCGCAGGATAAAATTTCTCATCGCGAATTCCATCGCCGCCGCCCGGAATAGCGCGGCGGCATCGGGGCGTTACGGCGCCGGTTTGACGTTCGGCAGGCTGCCGACCAGTCCGTTGTAGATATCCGGTTTAAAGCCGGTGACGCGCGCGCTGCTGGCGCTCAATATTTCGCGGTTGCCGAGCAGGATCACCGGCGGATCGTCCGCCAGCACCTGATACAACTGATGGTACAGCGGCTTACGCTGCGCGATATCCAGCGTGGCGTTGGCTTTGGCGATCAGCGCGTCCACCTGCGGGTTGTGGTAGCCGGTCTCGCTCTCGCGGCTGATGAAGTCGCGTACGCCGTCGTGCGGATCGTTCAGCGTGCTGGTGCTGAGAGACGCCAGGTCGTAATTGCCCGCCTTGCGCTGCGCCAGCAGCGCGTTGAAATCCAATACCTGCGGTTTCAGCACCACGCCGAGCCGGCGGTAGTTATCCTTGGCGATCGGCACCAGCGCGTCGTTGATCAGCTTTTTGGTCACCAGCAGCGTCAGCTCCAGCTTTTTACCGTCTTTCTGCCGGATGCCGTCAGCGCCCACCTGCCAGCCCGCCTCGTCCAACAGCTTTTTGGCCTTATCGAGATCGTAAGCGTAAGGATTGATGCCGTTGGCGTCGTAAGCCCAGGAGATCGGCGAAATCGGCTGGTTGGCGACCTTGCCGTATCCCTGGTACACCACGGCGATCAGTTTTTGCCGATCGAGGCCGTAGATCAGCGCCTGACGCACCCGCTTGTCCTGCAGCGCCGGGCGTCTGAGGTTGAAATCAACCCGGCTGTAATCGCTCGAGCTGTAAAGGTTGATATTGGCGAAGCCGAGCAGCTTGAGCTGTTCGATATCGTCCGGCTTGGCGGTAAAGGCGTCGTAGTCGGTCTCACCGGTCTGGAACAGCTGGAAGTTGGTGGCCGGGTTGGTGACGCGATAGATAAAGCGCGCCATCGGCGGCGGGCCGAGGTAGAAGTTCGGGTTGGCGTGGAAGCGGATTTCCTGCCCCGGCACGTACTTGTCGTAAATATAGGGGCCGTTGCCGAGCGGCTTGCCGTTCAAGGCGCGCACGCCGTCGAGCTTGCCGCGCTGATAGTCTTTGCCGTAGTAAGCCCGCGACAATACCGGCCCGCCAATCAGTTGCAACGTGGTCGCGCCCGGTTGGGTGGTGACGATCTGAATGGTGCGATCGTCGATCACCTTCAGCCCGCTGATGCCGGCCGCGGTGCCGTTTTTATACTCGGCGCCGCCCTGAATGTGCGCCGGCGTGATATCGGTATCGCCGTCATAGGCCGGGTCATGCAGCAGCGTCAGGGTAAAGGCGATATCGTCGGCCTTCAGCGGCGAGCCGTCGCTGTAGACCAGATTCGGCCGCAGCTTGATGGTGTAGGTCAGATTATCGGGGCTGACCCGCCAGGACTCCGCCAGGCGCCCTTCCGGTTTGCCCTGGCTGTCCAGGCCGATCAGCCGGCTGAAGATCACGTCGGTCACGTTCTCGTCCCAGCCGTTGGTGAACAGATACGGGTTGAAAATCCCCTGCGGCTCCGAGATGCCCGCCACGACGGTATCTTTGCGCAGTTTGGCGACGGCCGGCACCCGAGCGGCGTCGCTGGCCGGCGTAATGCCTTCGGCCAGCGTTTCCGCCTGCGCGGCGGCGCTCAATCCCAGCGCACAGACCAACGCCAGCGGCGTCAGCCGATAGCGCAACAGTTTGTTTAGCTTATTTTTTATTCCACTCACCCACTGCCCCTCGTCTACCCGTTGATAAAAATGTGACAAAATTTATCGCAGAGTAATGGGCGGCCGGAGGGCTGTCTAACAACGAAACCGGCATTCCATTGCCGAAAAAAGCATTATGAATTTTTCTGGGGCGAAGCGGCGGGAAAAACGCGGTTCAGCCGGCCGCCGCCAGCCCCCGGATAAGTTTGGCTAAGGTTTTTATCGCCTCTTCAAAGCGGTCATTCCATTCAAATGAGGCGTTGAGACGGAAGCAGTGGTTGAAATGGTCGCCGGTGGTGAACATGCGCCCCGGCGCGATGCTGATGCCCCGTGCGAGTGCGCGCCGATACAACTCCATCGACGACAGCGCCGGATCGAGTTCCAGCCACAGGAAATACCCGCCGTCAGGCTGACTGACTTTCACCGTCGGCGGGAAATGGTGGGCGATCGCCTGACGCATTGCGCTTTGGCGCTGGGCCAGCAGGCGGCGCAGCCGCCGCAGATGGGTGTCGTAGCCGCCGTGCAGCAGATAATCCGCCAGCGCCATCTGGGTCGGCACGCTGGTGGAAACGGTGCTCATCAGCTGCAAACGCTGGATCTGTTGCGCATAACGCCCCGCCGCCACCCAGCCGACGCGAAAGCCCGGCGCCAGACATTTGGAAAATGACGAGCAGTGCAGGATCTGGCCACCGCTGTCGAGCGCCTTCGCCGGCAGCGGCCGTTCGGCGCTGAAGTACAGCTCACCGTAGACGTCGTCTTCGATCAGCGAGATCTGCCGTTCGCGCAGCAGCGCCACCAGACGCTGCTTGTTGGCCTCCGGCAGGGTGGCGCCCTGCGGGTTCTGGAAGTGGGTCATCAGCCAGCAGGCTTTGATCGGATACTGCTCCACCGCCTGCTGCAACGCGTCCAGATCGATGCCGTCCTGCGGATGCGTGGCGATCGCCACCGCCTTCAGCCGCAGCCGTTCCAGCGCCTGCAGCGCGCCGTAAAACGCCGGCGACTCGATCGCCACATAGTCGCCCGGTTGGGTCACCGCCTGCAGGCTGAGGCTGAGCGACTCCATCGCCCCGGCGGTGATGACGATCTCGTCCGGCGCGACCTGCATGCCGCTCAGCGCATAGCGTTGGGCAATGTGCCGCCGCAGCGCGTCGTTGCCCGGCGGCAGGTTGACCAGCGAACTGTGCGGCGTGAACTTGCGCGCTACGCTGCTCAGCGCCCGCGCCAGCTTCGGCTGGGCGAACAGCGTGGCGTCGGGAAACGCCGAACCGAAAGGCACGATGTCCGGATCCTTGCAGGCCTGCAGCACATCGAAAATAAAGGCGTTGATGTCCACCTGTTCGCTCAGCAGCAGTTTCTCGCCGCGCGAAGGCTGCGGCAGCGGCTGCGGGCGCGCCGCCACATAGTAGCCCGACTGCGGCCGGGCGACGATCCACCCCTGGCTCTCCAGCAGTTGATAAGACTGCACCACCGTCATCAGGCTCAATCCGGCGCGTTTGCCGCTCTCGCGCAGCGAAGGCAGCTTGTCGCCCGCCCGCCACACCCGGTTCTGGATCTGTTCTCTAATCTGCTGCGCAAGCTGCTCGTATCGGGTCATAACCATTAACTGTTATATAAAAAAGTAAAATAACTGTCACTATTATAGGCACTGTACTCCGTGCTTAACTTAACGCCAAGCATTTCACATAAAAATGACAGCTATACTCAAGAGGTTAATTTATGTTCAACCCTAGGAGGCGCCATGCTGGGTCTTGATGCACTGGAACTTGCCAGAATACAGTTCGCCTTCACCGTGTCTTTCCATATCATTTTCCCCGCCATCACCATCGGTTTAGCCAGCTATCTGGCGGTGCTGGAAGGATTATGGTTGAAAACGCACAATGAAGCCTATCGTGAGCTTTATCACTTCTGGTCAAAGATTTTCGCCGTTAACTTCGGCATGGGCGTGGTATCCGGGCTGGTGATGGCTTACCAGTTCGGCACCAACTGGAGCTTCTTCTCCGAGTTCGCCGGCAGCATTACCGGGCCGCTGCTGACTTATGAAGTGCTGACCGCCTTCTTCCTCGAAGCCGGTTTCCTCGGCGTGATGCTGTTCGGCTGGAACCGCGTCGGCCCCGGCCTGCACTTCTTCGCCACCTGCATGGTGGCGCTCGGCACGCTGATCTCCACCTTCTGGATCCTGGCCTCCAACAGCTGGATGCAGACCCCGCAAGGGCATGAAATCATCAATGGCCAGGTGGTGCCGGTTGACTGGCTGAAGGTCATCTTCAACCCGTCCTTCCCGTACCGCCTGCTGCACATGTCCACCGCCGCCTTCCTCTCCTCGGCGTTCTTCGTCGGCGCGTCCGCCGCCTGGCATCTGCTGCGCGGCCGCGACACGCCGGCGATGCGCAAGATGCTGTCGATGGCGATGTGGATGGCGCTGATCGTCGCGCCGGTGCAGGCGCTGATCGGCGATGCGCACGGCCTGAATACGCTGAAACATCAGCCGGCGAAGATCGCCGCCATCGAAGGCCACTGGGAAAACCCGCCGGGCGAAGCCACGCCGCTGATCCTGGTCGGTTGGCCGGACATGCAGCGTGAAGAGACCCGCTTCAAGCTAGAAGTGCCCTATCTCGGCAGCCTGATCCTGACGCACAGCCTGACCGAGCAGGTGCCGGCGCTCAAATCGTTCCCGCCGGAAGATCGCCCCAACTCCACCGTGGTGTTTTGGTCGTTCCGCATCATGGTCGGACTGGGCATGCTGATGATCCTGGCCGGGGTGTGGAGCCTGTGGCTGCGCTGGCGCGGCGGGCTCTATCAGTCGCGTCCGTTCCTGTACTTCATCCTGTGGATGGGCCCTTCCGGGCTGCTGGCGCTGCTGGCGGGCTGGTTCACCACCGAGATAGGCCGCCAGCCGTGGGTGGTGTACGGCCTGCTGCGCACCAAGGATGCGGTGTCCGCGCACGGCGATCTGCACATGAGCATCAGCCTGCTGGCGTTCATCATCGTCTACTGCTCGGTGTTCGGCGTGGGCTACTCCTACATGATGCGCCTGATCCGCAAAGGGCCGCAGCCGCATGAACACCAAGAAGACAATACCGAGGGCCGCCCGGCGCGTCCGCTGTCCGCGGTCAACGACACTCTGGACGACAGGAGCTGAACATGGGTATCGATCTTCCGCTGATTTGGTTTGTCATCATCGTGTTCAGCACCATGATGTACGTGGTGATGGACGGTTTCGATTTGGGCATCGGCATTCTGTTTCCGTGGGTGAAGGCGAGCGGCGACCGCGATCTGATGATGAACACCGTCGCCCCGGTGTGGGACGGCAATGAGACCTGGCTGGTGCTGGGCGGCGCGGCGCTGTTTGGCGCCTTCCCGCTGGCCTACTCGGTGATCCTCGACGCGCTGGCGATCCCGCTGACACTGATGCTGATCGGGCTGATTTTCCGCGGCGTGGCCTTCGAGTTTCGCTTCAAGGCGACGCCGGAGAAGCGCCATATCTGGGATAAAGCGTTCATCTGGGGCTCTCTCTTCGCCACCTTCAGCCAGGGTGTGGTGGTGGGCGCCGTGATCAACGGCTTCCCGGTAGAAGGCCGCACCTACGCCGGCGGCGCGCTGGACTGGCTGACGCCGTTCGCGCTGTTCTGCGGGCTGGGGCTGGTGGTGACCTACGCCCTGCTCGGCTGTACCTGGCTGGTGATGAAAACCGCCGGTGACCTGCAGGCGCGCATGTATCACCTGGCGACGCCGCTGCTGGCCATCCTGCTGCTGGTGCTGGCTGCGGTCAGCATCTGGACGCCGATCGCGCATCCCGAAATCGCCGCGCGCTGGTTTACGTTGCCGAACCTGTTCTGGCTGCTGCCGGTGCCGGTACTGGTGCTGCTCAGCGCCTGGGGGATCCAGCATGGGGTGAAACGCGGCGCGCACTACTCGCCGTTCATGCTGACGCTGCTGCTGGTGTTCCTCGGCCTGAGCGGGCTTGGCATCAGCATCTGGCCGCACCTGATCCCGCCGGCCATCAGCCTGTGGGACGCCGCCGCGCCGCCGCAGAGCCTCGGCTTTATGCTGGTCGGCGCGCTGTTCATCATCCCAATCATTCTGGTCTACACCTTCTGGAGCTACTACGTGTTCCGCGGCAAGATCAGCCATGAACACGGCTATCACTGAGGAAGGAGGACGCTATGCAAGATAAAACGGCAGCCGCCGCTCCGGCGCCCTGGTGGAAACGCATCGGTTGGCTGGTGATCATCTGGAGCGCCAGCGTGCTGGGGCTGTTCGTGGTTGCCTCGCTGTTCCGCCTGCTGATGACTGCGGCGGGCATGAAGTCACATTGACGTGACGCCTTATCTGGACGCGCTGTTGGGAAAGTAAAAAGAGACCACCAGCGTGACCAGCGGCAAGGCGCCGATCTTGACCAGTTCGAACACTTGACCGAGCGCTTCGTTTTTGTCCCAATACGCGTGGGCGGCGAATACGCCCACGCTGACCGCGAATATCCCGCACAGCACCTGGCGTGCCAGGCGCAGCCGCTCCATTTCGTCGAAGACCAAGACCTGCTCCAGATAAACCTGGCTGGCCTCATCGCGCAGATTACGGCTTTCGATGTTCATGGGAAGATCTCCACGACCCGCCCCACCGCTTCAAGCTGTTCACCCTTCTCCCGTACAATGCCAAGAGAAGTACCATCCTGTTTCATCCAGTACTTATCGGCAAGGGTAATCAGTGCAAACGCCATTTTGATTACCTCGGTTTTTTCCATCCCGTGACGTCGGGCGATATCGTTCAGATCATCATCAATTTTGTTGGATAACCGAATCGGCAAGCTGCGCATACTCCACCTCCTGTGGCCGTTGATTCACAGAGGGAAAGTCTACTGGAAGGGCAAATATCGTTCAATTAGTGAACTGCGTAACGCCTCGCACAATTCGCATGCAACGCTAGTGCGGCTTGCGGCCCATCGCGCTGAGGAAGCGTTGCTGCAGACGCAACAGCTCCTCCAGCTCCAGCAGGCGGTAGTCGATGCCGAAACGCGGCGCCACCTCGCCGATGATGCGGCTGAGCGCCGGGTAATGGCGGTGGCTCCAGTGCGGAAACAGATGATGCGTCAAATGCAGGTTCGCCCCGCCTAGCCAATAGCCCAGCCAGCGCGGCCGGGTCTGCCAGTCGAACGTGGTGGCGAACACGTGGTGATACCAACCGTGCGGCATCGCGCCCTGCGCCGGCGCCTGATAAAAGTTGGCCTTGGCCCAGTGGGTGCCGATGATCAACATCACGAACAGCAATGAAGAAAGCATCTGGCTCAGCAAATAAACCAGCAGAATTTGCCCGATGCCGATAGCCGGCGGCAACAGCCAACATGGGATCGCCAGCGCCAGCAGCAGGTGCGCCGCCTTCCCCGCCAGAAACCCGATCCAGCCGCGTACGCCCTGCTGCGCCATGCGCGCCGCCACGCGGGTGCGGCCCGCCCTGTCCAACCAATCGAACAGCCAGATGTAGTACGGAAAAGTCAGCGCCGCCACCAGCGGCCAATAGTAACGCTGCGCGCGCATAAAGGGCCGCCAGCGCTGGAACGGCGTTTGCCGCAGCACGCCGTTGGCGTCGATATCGGGATCGTAATGTTCGATGTTGTTATGGGCATGGTGGAACAACACATGCCGCACGCGCCAGCAGTCGGGATCCAGCCCCAGCGGCACGCTCACCAGTGCGTTCAGCCAGCGGTTGGCCCAGGGGCGGCGGAAAAACGCGTTGTGCGAGGCGTCGTGCACCACGTTCACCGTCAGGAACATGCCGATAAAGATAAAGCCGAAATAACAAGCGAAAAACGCCCAGCCGTTTTGCTGCTGCAGGCTCAACCCGTAACACAGGCCGCACAGCGCCAGCAGCAGCGCGACCTTCGCCAGCATGCCGCCGTCGGCGAAGCGGTGATCGCCGTTGGCCGCCAGATAATGCTGTGCGGCCTGCATCAGCGCGCGGTGCAACCCGTTATCGTCGCGCCGATAGGCTAACGGACGCAGCGGTTTCATGGCTGCCCCATCCGCCGCAAGAAACGCTGTTGTTGCGCCAGCAGTTCACGATAGCCAATGCAGCGGTACGCCATGCCGTGCCGCTGCGCGACCTCCGCCACCGCGGCAGCCAGGGCCGGATAGTGGCGATGATTCCAGCCGGGAAACAGGTGATGGGTCAGGTGATAGTTTAGCCCGCCGGTCAGATGCTCCAGCCAGCGCGGTTCGGGCTGCCAGTCGCAGGCGGTGGCGAAATTGTGCCGATACCAGCCTTGCGGCATGCTGTCGCCCGTCGGCGCCGGGTAAAACTCGGCCTGCGCCCAATGGGTGCCCAGCAGCAAGAACACCACCAGCAGCGAGGCGCACATCTGGCTGAGCGCGTAAGCCAGCAACACCCAGCCCCAGCCGATGCCGTGCAAGTGGCCCACGACCAGCGGCGCCACCAGCACCAGCGCCAGATGCGCGAGCTTGCACAGCACGAACAGCGCCCAACCGCCGCGCCCCGCCAGCACGCGTTTTTCCCGCAGCGGCGTTTTATCGAGCCGATCGGACCAATCGAAAATCCAGGCGATATAGGGCAGCGAGAGCGCGGCGATCAGCGGCCAGTACAGATGCTGATAGCGCATATGGGGCCGCCAGCGCTGGAACGGTGTCTGGCGGAAGAAGCCGTTCTCTTCGGTATCCAGATCGTAATGTTCGACGTTGGCGTAAACGTGGTGGTAATCCACATGCCGCGTGCGCCAGTAGTCCGGATCGACGCCCAGCGGCAGCGTCACCAACCGCCCCACCAGCCGATTGGCCCAGGGCGCACGCAGGAAAGCGTTATGCGAAGCATCGTGGTTGACGTTGACATTGAGCAGCATGCCCATGGTCACGAACAGGAAATAGCAGAGGAAAAACGCCCAGGGCTGATGCTGCAGCAGGCTCAGCGCGTAAAACCCGACGCACAACGCCAACAACAGCGCGGCCTTGGCCAATCGCGCGGCATCGGCATAGCGATGATCGCCCGCCAGACAGGCGTGTGCCGCGCGCTTAAGATCGCGGTGGAAGGCCTGTTCGCCATCGGCGGGAAAACGCAGCGGCGGCAATGATTCAGCCATGCGGTTCCTCCACGGCGGCCGGTGCGGCTACTCTTCCCCAGCCCAACGCGACGCACAGGGCATGCAACGCCACGGCGGCCATGGCGATATGCCAATAGCGCTGCGGCCAACCGAGATAGCCGATAAACAGCAGCGGCATGCCCAGCGCGATCAGCAGCCAGACGGCGCTCGCCCACCGCCGCCCTTCCGTCATGCCGCCCAGCGCCACCGATCCCAACGCCAGCAGCGCCAACAGCGCCATTTGCGGCCAGCTGATGTCGCTATAGCCGTAACCGTATTGGTAGACGTAACCGACCACCAGCGAGAACAACAGCATGGCGCCGCTGAAAACGCTGAGCGCCGAACGGCGGTCGCGTGGCCGGCCCGGCGCCGGGCGCCATGCCAGGCGCAAATAGCGCAGGAACGGCAGATTGCTCGCCCAGAATGGGTTGGCGGACGGCCTGTCGCCGCCGACGCCATAGCTGAACGGCGTGCTCGGCAATGCCGGGCAAAAGGTGCCGAACAGCTTGTCCCAGAAGATAAAGCTGCCGCCGAAGTTCTTATTGGAATACGCCATGTCCTTGACGTGATGCACCCGGTGATGCGCCGGCGTGACCAGGATTTTTTCCAGCACGCCGAGCTTCGGCGTCAGCGCATTGTGGTTAAACAGCTGAATGCTGTAATGAAAAATAGAGACCGCAACGAACACCGACAGCGGCACCCCCGCCAGCGCCAGCAGCAAAAAGAACGGGATCGACGTCAGCGACGAATACCAGGAGTTGCGCACCCCCAGCGACAGATTAAAGTGCTCGCCCTGATGGTGCACCACGTGCACCGCCCACAGCAGGCGGAAACGATGGTGCAGACGGTGCAGCCAGTAGAAACCGAAGTCCCACGCCAGCAGGGCGAACAGCCACATCAGCAGTGGCGGCCAGGCATCCAGCAACCCCAGGCTGAAATGCGCGGCCACATAGCCGTAGCAGGTGATCTCCAACCCACGGAACAGCCACAGCATGATATGGCCGGAATTCAGGTTGAACACCAGATCGTGCCAGTTGACCGGCTCGCGACGCCCCCACTGCAGCGCCACCGCCTCGGCCACCACGATGAACAGCATGAACACTATCGGCAATGCCAGATCGCTCATCCCATTTCTCCTTTAACGACGCGCCTGCGCAGGGTTTTCATGCGCAGGGCCAGCCAGCCGGCGAACAGCGCCAGCAGCGCGCCGCCGGCCAAATCGACAAACAAATGCCGACGCAGTTGCAGAATCGAGAACGCGATCGCCACGCCCCACAGCATCCACAGCGCCGTGCGCACTTTGCGCTCGCCGTCGCTCAGCGCCCACACCGCCAGCACCGTCAGCGCCATATGCAACGAAGGCAGGCAGTTTTGCGGCGAGTCCACCCGGGTTAACGCCGCCAGCAGTTGCGCGCTGATCCCGACGCCATCGTTCTGCGGATAGGCCATGGTGGTCGGCCACAGCAGATAAACCGCCCCGGCGCCCAGCGCGGTCAGCTGCATCGCCAGCGTCAGCCATTTGATCCGCGGCAGCGGCGCCAGCAGATAGCCCGCCGGGACGATGAGGAAGAACGACAGATAGAGCCAGATGGCCGTGGGGCTGAACGGGATCGCCCGATCAAGCGCCGACGGCGGCAACAGGGTTCCCGCCCCCTGCAAGCGATCGGTCAGGCTATACACCACGCCGACCGTGCCCCATCCCAGCAGCATGTGCCATAGCCTGAACAGTGCGCTTTTCATGCCTCCTCCGCCCGGCGCACGATGCGCCGCCGCTTGCGATCGAACTGCGGCAGCACCGCTTGCGCCGTCAACCGCCATTCGAGGCGATCGGTGGCGATACCCTGACGAGCGAACAGCGCCATCAGCTGCGCCTGACAGTGCGCCAACGCCGCCGGGCTGCAATCGGCAATCAGCTCCAACCGCCGTTCGCCATGCTGGATCAGGCGGTAATCGCTGGTCAGCGGCAACGCATTGGCGATCGTTCGGCTACAGGCATCGGCGAACACCGCCTGCGGTTGCCGCTGCGCATCGGGCAGCATCAGCTGATCGTCGCGCCGCCCCTCGATACGGGCGATCGCCCGCGTCGGTTGCCCACATGGGCAGGGTTCCTTGCGCAGCACCAATACATCGTCCAGCCGATAGCGCACGATCGGCTGCGTACTGCGGGTAAAATCGGTGATCAGCGGCGTGAAGCGCAGTTCGTCGATCCACTGCGGCTCGATATGCAAAAACTCCTCGTTCAGGTGCAAGGTGCCGTGCGCGCAGGTGGCGGCGAGGAACCCCTCGGTAGCCTGATACACTTCGCCGACCGCCGGAAACACCTGCTGCAGCAGGCGGCGATCCTGTTCTTCAAGCACCTCGGCGACCGAGATCACTTTTTTGACCGACAGCGTCACCTGCCCGGCCAGCACCGCCAACGCCAATGCGCGCAGCACCTGCGCCGGGGCCACGATGATGCTGGGCGCCTGCCGTTCCAATGCCGGCAAATGGCCGCTGAACGGCGCGAGCAAATCGTAAAACGCCAGGCTCAGCCAACGGTTGTTCACGCTGTGATAGAGATTATTGTCCGCGCGCAGAAACAGCGCGACGCGCTCGCCCGCCGACAGCCCGTCCGGCAGCATTTTCGCCAGCATGCCGCCGGCCCACACCTGCTGTTCCCGCGGGCTGACGACAAACACGCCGCGCTGCCCGGAAGTGCCGGACGACAATCCGACGCTGTAGCGCCCGATCTTCGGCGTGAAATCGCGATCCGCCTCGCTGCGCTGCGCGCAGGCCAGCACCGCATCGCGCCGCAGCCCGGCGGTGTTCATGCGGTCGAACTGCGCCATCATCAGCGCCTTGTCCATCTGCGGCCATTCGGCGAACGGCCGGCGGCTGAAGCCTTGAAAATAGGGACTCTTGCTCAGCACCCGGCGGGCAAACCCCTCAAGCTGTCGGGCCTGATGCGCCTCCAGCGCCGCACGATCGCCAAAGCGCAGGCGCCGGGCGCGGAAATAGTGCCAAAGGGTCATGAAGGGGATCACAGGTCCCCCTCGTGGCACAGCAAAATGTTGACCTGGCCGCCCGCCCACAGCTGGTTGAGCCGCTCCAGGGTGCGGGTGTAAGCCGCCGCGTCGTCCATCACCAGATTGGCCAGGCGCGAAGGCCCGCGCAGCGTCTGGTAACTCTGCGGCGACCAGGCGGCGTCGCTGGCCAGCAGCGTCCAGCCGGCGTCGGTGAGAATAAAGGCGCCGATATGGCCGGCCGCATGCCCCGGCAACGGCACCAGCACGACCTGCCCTTCACTGCCCGGCAGCGCGTAACCGCGATCGAACGGCGCCAACAGCGCGGGCAACGCCACCGCAGGAAAAGACTCCATAAACTGCAGACGGCTCTCGAAATCCGCCGGGATCAGGCCGGGAATAAAGGCGCGCTTCAGCGCCGCGAAACCGCGCAGCCCACGGGTTTGCTGCCAACCCTCGCCGGAGCAAATAAAGTCGAGTTGGCTGAAATCCTGCAGCCCGGCGATGTGATCGGCGTGAAAATGCGAGACGATCAGCGCCTGAATATCCCCCTCGGCGTAACCGGCTTCGCGCAGCTGATGCGCCAACGACTCGGCCGGATCGAAATAGACCGGCGTCATGCGGCGGTAAAGGCTGAACAGCCCCGACTGTGTGTGCTGCTGAAAATAACGCGCGTAGCCGGTATCCCACAGCCAGCGGCGCTCCCCCACCTCCAGCAGATAGGCGCGCGCCGGGAATTTGCACACCCGGAATCCGGCGCCGCGCAGCGCCATGCAGCCGATATGCGTGCAATAGCCCACTTCAAACACGGTGACCTTAGCCATGCTGTCCGCCTCCTTGCCGCCGCAGCCACTCGCCGGTCAGACGAATGCCCTCTTCCATCGAATAACGCGGCCGGTAACCCAGCTCTTCGATCGCACGGGTCTGGCTCAGCGTCATGTCAAAATGTACCGCCGCCACGCTGTAGCGCGTCAACAGCGGTTCCTTGCCGCTCAGCGCCGCCCACAGCTCCATGCCGCCGGCCAGCGTATGCAGCAGCGGATAGGACACGGCCTGCAGCCGGTAACTTAGCCCCAGCTCCTGACGCAGCAACGCATCCAGCATCTCCGCCAGCCGCTGCGGTTGGTGGTTGGTGATGTTGTACACGGCGCCGGACGGCAATCCGCGCTGCCGGCTGGCCAGATCCATCGCGTGCACCACGTTGGGGGCGAAGGTCAGATCCAGCAGCGCTTGTCCGCCGCCGGGCAATCTCAATACCCCGCGCTCGCGTTCGAGCTGCTGCAACAGCCGCGGCACGATCACCCGATCGTGCGGGCCAAACAGGCCGCGCGGCCGCAGCAAAATGTAGGTGGTTTGCGGATAGATCTTCGCCTGCACCAACAGGCGCTGCTCGGCCGCATACTTGCTGGCGGCATAGTGATTGGCGAAGCGCCGGGCGCGGTAACCCTCGTCAAGATCGTAATGCGGCTGAAAATCGAAGTAGATTGCCGGCGTGGAGATATGCACGAAGCGCCGCACGCCGCAGCGCCCGGCCGCCTCCGCCAGCTTCTCCGTCGCCGCGGCGTTGATGCGGTGAAACTCCGCTTTGCCGCCCCAGGGCGAAGACTTGGCCGCGCAGTGCCAGACCCATTCGCAGTCGGTCACCAGCTCCCGACACTGCTGCGGCGTGGCCTGCGCCAGATCGAGCGCGCAAAACTCGGCGCCCAGCTGACGCAGCGTTGCGCCGGCCCGTTCATCGCGGCCGGTGGCGCGCACCTGATGTCCGGCCTCCAGCAACCACTGCGCCGCGTTGCGTCCCAGCCCGCTGGTCGCCCCGGTGACCAGCACCCTCATGGCAGCAACACCATGCCGGCCAGCGCCAGCCCGGCGGCGGTGCCGATCAGCATCACCGGCTGACCGGGATTGAAGCGCCCGGTGGTCACGGCGGCATGCAGCGCCGTCGGGATAGACGCCGCCACCTGATTACCATGATGGCGGTAGATATCGACCAGCGCCTCGCTGGAGACGTGCAGCCGTTTGCGCATATGTTCGAGCGACAGATGGCTGGCCTGATGCGGCACCACGGTGGCGATCTGCGCCAGGGTCAGGCCGCTGGCGCTCAACAGCCGATCGAGGTAACCCTCAATCAGCGCCGAGGCCTGGCGGAACAGCGGCTTGCCCTGCATATGAAACAGGAAGTCTTGCTCACACATGCCGGCGCGCGGGTTGCGACGCGTGCCGCCGGCGCGGATCTCGCACAGTTCGCTGCCGGCGGGGTAGGTTTCCACCAGGCTGGCGAGGATGCCGCTGGCGCCGTCGCCGCGCTCCACAATGGCGCAGGCCGCGCCGTCGCCGAAGATGAGCGACGACTCTTCGTGCTGCCAGTCGATGCCGCGTGAAGCGAGATCCGCCGAGACGATGGCGATGCGTCGATACGTCCCGGCGTTCAGCAGCCCCGCCGCCACTTGCAGCGCAGAGATAAAGCTGACGCAACTGCAGTTGATGTCGAAGCCCGGCGTGCCCGGCGCCAGCCCCGCCACCTTGAGAATATGCGCGGCGGTGCACGGCAGCGCCTGCACCGAAATCGCCGAGGCGGAGATCAGCAGATCGATCGAGTCCGCCGGAATGGCGTGGCGAGCCAGCGCATCTTGCAGCGCGGCAGCGGCGAGTTCGGCCTGGCTGGCATCGTCGGCGGCGTGATAGCGGTAAACGATGCCCGAGCGTTTTTCAACGTAGCCGGCCGGTTTCCCCAGCCGAGCGTCGAGCGCAGAGGACGCCACGCGGTTAGGCGGCAACGCGGCCCCGGTGGCGATGATTTTCAGAGGCAGCAGCTCGGGTGAGCGTAATTGTGTGGTCATTATTGTTATTGATTAACCTGACTATCCATAAAGCGATTCTCCCGTAGGGCACGAAGGCCACACGGATCATCCCCGGTTTTTATGTCCCAAAATGCCTTTCATCAAGGCGGTATCTCTTGTTATCGGCTACCACAGGCCGACGTCCGTCGGCGGAAGCATAAACGTAACATAACTGAGATAGTGAGTTTACGACAAGGCGACGAGAATGGGCAGACGGCGGGAGAATTATCGGAATAGCGCCGCCGCTGGCGATCGGCGGCGGCGGGGTCAGGCTCAGCGGCGGTTGCGCACCAGCTGGTAACGGCGGGTCAGGTACTCTACCGGCGCACTCCAGATATGCACCAGGCGGCAGAACGGGAACAGCACGAACAGCGTCATGCCCAGCACCATATGCAGCTTGAAGATCAGCGCCACGCCTTCCAGGTGCGCAGAAGCGCCGGCGTGGAAGGTCACGACCGCCTGCGCCCAAGCCACCAGCTTCATCATTTCGCTGCCGTCCATATGCTGGGCGGAGAACGGAATGGTCAGCAACCCCAGGCACACCTGCACCACCAGCAATGTCAGGATCAGGATGTCGGCGACGCTGCTGGTGGCGCGCACCCGCGGGTTGGTCAACCGGCGCTTCAGCAGCAGCGCGCCGCCGATCAGCGTCATCAGGCCGCAGGCGCCGCCGGCGATCATCGCCAGCTTCTGCTTCACGTCGATCGGCAGGAAGGCCTCATACATCCAGTGCGGCGTCAGCATGCCGAGGAAGTGGCCCGCGAAGATGCCGATAATGCCGATGTGGAACAGGTTGGACGCCAGCCGCATGCCCTTTTTATCCAGCATCTGGCTGGAGCCGGCGCGCCAGCTGTACTGCCCGTAGTCGTAGCGCAGCCAGCTGCCGATCAGGAACACCGCGCCGGCCAGATAAGGGTAGATGTCGAAGAAGAACTGATTCAAAAATTGCATAATTAGCGTCCTTTGGTTCCGGTTAACGCATCCGTCAGGTCCAGATACTGTGGCGCCACCGCGCCGGCGAAGCGCCGCTGGTGCGCCGTCTGCTGGGCGGAGGCGCAGCCCTGCTCGCCGAGAAATTTGACCTGCTCCTCTTCCCATACCGCATCCAGCGCCTGCGGCGTATCGTCGCGCGCCTCTTGCGCCACCTGCGTCTTCAGCGCCTGCGCCTGCGCATCGCTGCCGGACAGCGCCAACAGCAGATCGAACAGCACCGCGTACGGGCTTTCGCGCTGCTGCAAGCGCGCGCCCAGCAGCGCCAGGATCGGCGCAATGTCCTGCAGCCCTTCCCGCGCCTGTGCCGCGCTGCGGCTGGCCAAATACTCCAGGTACAGCGGCAGGAAATCAGGCAGCTCGCGGCTGTCGATCTCCAGCCCGGCGGCGCGGTACTGCGCCATCAGGTCAACCATCGCCTGGCCGCGATCGCGCGACTCACCGTGCACGTGTTCAAACAGCAGCAGCGAGGTGGCGCGGCCGCGATCGAACAGCTCGCAATAGTCGGCCTGCGCGTCCAACAACGGGCGCGCGCACAGGCGGCGGATAAACAGAATCAGCAGCGCGCTGTGGTGCAGATCCAGCTCGCTGGCCGGTTCCAGCGCTTCAATCAGCGCCTGCTGATGGTCAAACAGCGCCTGCTCCGGGTAATCCAGCAGGCGGGCGATCACTTTCAGGCTGATCATGAGGCATCCTCCGGCCGCGCGGTTTTCGCGGTCACGTCAATGGCGTCGATACGACGGCTGTTGAACAGATTGAACTTGCCGTCGCTGCCTTGGCAGCCGTCGCCGAAGCTGAAACCGCAGCCTTTGCTTTCGGGGAAGGCTTCGCGCGCCAGCTCGCGGTGGCTCGACGGCACCACGAAGCGATCTTCATAGTTGGCGATCGCCAGGTAGCGATACATCTCCTGCGCCTGCGCTTCGCTCAGACCGACCTGCTCCAGCGCGCTGATGTCCACCACGCCGTCGACGGTTTCCGCCCGTTTGTAGTGGCGCATCGCCAGCATGCGTTTCAGCGCCAGCAGCACCGGCTCGGTATCGCCGGCGGTCAGCAGGTTCGCCAGATACTGCACCGGAATGCGCAGGCTCTCGACGTCCGGCAATACGCCACTGTGCGCCAGCTCGCCGGCGTCGGCGGCCGACTGAATCGGCGACAACGGAGGCACGTACCACACCATCGGCAACGTGCGGTATTCCGGATGCAGCGGCAGCGCCAGCTTCCAGTCCATCGCCATTTTGTACACCGGCGACTGCTGAGCGGCTTCAATGACGCCCTGCGGCACGCCGTCCGCCAGCGCCTGAGCAATCACCTTCGGGTCATGCGGATCGAGGAAGATATCGAGCTGGCTCTGGTACAGATCCTTGTCGTTTTCCACCGCCGCCGCCTGTTCGATGCGATCGGCGTCGTACAGCAGCACGCCGAGGTAGCGGATGCGGCCGACGCAGGTTTCCGAACAGACCGTCGGCTGCCCGGCTTCGATGCGCGGGTAGCAGAAGATGCACTTCTCGGACTTGCCGCTCTTCCAGTTGAAGTAGATTTTCTTGTACGGGCAGCCGGTCAGACACATGCGCCAACCGCGACACTTGTCCTGATCGATCAGCACGATGCCGTCTTCGCCGCGCTTGTAGATCGCCCCGCTCGGGCAGGTGGCGACGCAGGCCGGGTTGAGGCAGTGCTCGCACAGGCGCGGCAAATACATCATGAAGGTGTTTTCGAACTGGCCGTACATCGCCTTCTGCAGGTTGTCGAAGTTCTTGTCCTGCGAACGTTTTTCGAACTCTCCGCCGAGGATCTCTTCCCAGTTCGGGCCGTTTTCGATCTTGTTCATGCGCCGGCCGGTGATCACCGAGCGCGGGCGTGCCACCGGCTGGTGTTTGCCCTGTTTGGCGGTGTGCAGGTGCTGGTAGTCGTAATCGAACGGCTCGTAGTAGTCATCCAGCGCCGGCACGTCCGGGTTGGCGAAGATTTTCGCCAGCACGCCGACGCGGCTGCCCATGCGCGGCTCCAGCTTGCCGTTGATTTTACGGATCCAGCCGCCCTTCCATTTTTCCTGATCTTCCCAGGCGTGCGGATACCCGACGCCGGGTTTGCTTTCCACGTTGTTGAACCAGGCGTATTCCATCCCCTCGCGGCTGGTCCAGACGTTTTTGCAGGTGACCGAACAGGTGTGGCAACCGATGCACTTGTCCAGATTCAGCACCATGCCGACTTGCGAACGAATTTTCATTTGTTGTTCTCCTGCTGACTGCCCTGCGCGTAGTCGTTGCCTTCATCGTCCAACCAATCAATACGGTTCATCTTGCGCACCACCACGAACTCGTCGCGGTTGGAGCCGACGGTGCCGTAGTAGTTGAAGCCGTAGGCCAGCTGCGCATAGCCGCCGATCATGTGGGTCGGTTTCGGACAAGCGCGGGTCACCGAGTTGTGGATGCCGCCGCGTTGGCGGGTGATCTCCGAGCCAGGCAGATTCACGATGCGCTCCTGCGCGTGGTACATCATGGTCATCCCCGCCGGGATACGCTGGCTGACCACCGCGCGCGCCGTCAGCGCGCCGTTGGCGTTGAAGGCCTCGATCCAGTCGTTGTCCGCGATGCCCAGATCTTTGGCGTCGTCTTCGCTCAGCCAGACGATCGGGCCGCCGCGCGACAGCGTCAGCATCAGCAGGTTGTCGCTGTAGGTGGAGTGGATGCCCCACTTCTGGTGCGGCGTCAGGAAGTTCAGCGCCTTCTCCTTGTTGCCGTTCGGTTTACTGTTGAGCAGCGGCTGCGCGGCGCGGGTGTCGATCGGCGGCCTATACGCCAGCAGGCTTTCGCCGAAGGCGCGCATCCACTCGTGATCCTGATACAGCTGCTGACGGCCGCTGAGGGTGCGCCACGGGATCAGCTCGTGCACGTTGGTGTAGCAGGCGTTATAGGAGACGTGCTCGTCTTCCAGGCCGGACCAGGTTGGGCTGGAGATGATTTTGCGCGGCTGCGCCTGAATGTCGCGGAAGCGAATTTTCTCGTCTTCCTTGTTCAGCGCCAGATGCCGGTGATCGCGGCCGGTGACGTTGCTCAGCGCTTCCCAGGCTTTCACCGCCACCTGGCCGTTGGTTTCCGGCGCCAGCGACAGGATCACTTCCGCCGCGTCTATCGCGCTCTCGATCTTCGGCCGCCCCGCCGCCGGGCCATCGGCCTTGACGTAGTTAAGCTGCTTGAGGAAATCGACCTCGGTCTGGGTGTTCCAGCTGATGCCCTTGCCGCCGTTGCCCAGTTTGTCCATCAACGGCCCCAAGGAGGTAAAACGCTCGTAGGTGGCCGGATAATCGCGCTCCACCGCGATGATGTGCGGCGCGGTTTTGCCGGGGATCAGTTCGCACTCGCCTTTCTTCCAATCCTGCACGCCGTAAGGCTGCGCCAGCTCGGCGGCGGAGTCGTGCTGAATAGGCAAGGTCACCACGTCGGTTTCCTGGCCCAGATGGCCGACGCACACCTCGGAGAAGGCTTTGGCGATGCCCTTGTAGATTTCCCAGTCGCTCTTCGAATCCCAGGCCGGATCGACCGCCGCCGACAGCGGATGAATGAACGGGTGCATGTCGGAGGTGTTCATGTCGTCTTTTTCGTACCAAGTGGCGGTCGGCAGCACCACGTCGGAATACAGGCAGGTGCTCGACATGCGGAAATCAAGCGTCACCACCAGATCCAGTTTGCCTTCGCCGCCCTGCTCGCGCCATTCCACTTCCTGCGGCTTCACGCCGCCCTGCTGGCCGAGATCTTTCCCCTGGATACCGTTCTCGGTGCCCAACAGGTATTTGAGCATGTATTCATGGCCCTTGCCGGAAGAACCCAGCAGGTTGGAGCGCCAGACGAACAGGTTGCGTGGGAAGTTCTGCGGATTGTCCGGCTGCTCGGCGGCAAAGCCCAGCGCGCCGCTCTTCAGGCTGTCGACGGTGAACTCAACCGGCGACTGGCCGGCGGCACGGGCCTGCTCCGCCAGGCGCAGCGGGTTAGCGCCCAGCTGCGGCGCCGAAGGCAGCCAGCCCATGCGCTCCGCGCGCACGTTGAAGTCGATCAGGCTGCCGCCGAAGCGCGATTTGTCCGCCAGCGGCGACAGCAGCTCATCGGCGCCGACGGTTTCATAGCGCCATTGGCTGGAATGGTTGTAGAAGAACGAGGTGCTGTTCATGTGGCGCGGCGGGCGCTGCCAGTCAAGGCCGAACGCCAGCGGCAGCCAGCCGGTTTGCGGCCGCAGTTTTTCCTGGCCGACGTAGTGCGCCCAGCCGCCGCCGCTCTGGCCGACGCAACCGCAGAAGATCAACATATTGATCAGGCCGCGGTAGGTCATGTCCATGTGATACCAGTGGTTGACGCCGGCGCCGACGATGATCATCGAACGGCCGTGGGTCTTCTCGGCGTTTTCCGCGAACTCGCGGGCAATGCGGATGATGTTGTGGCGCGACACGCCGGTGATCTGCTCGGCCCAGGCCGGGCTGTAAGCCTTGACCTCGTCATAGTCGGCGGCGCAGTTGGCGTCGCCCAGCCCGCGCTCCAGGCCGTAGTTGGCAAGCAGCAGGTCATACACGCTGGTCACCAGCGCTTCGCTGCCGTCCGCCAGCCGCAGGCGTTTCACCGGCAGCTTGTGCAGCAGGATTTCGTCCAGCGCCACGCTGTTGAAATGCTCGCTGTCGGCACCGCCGAAGTACGGGAAGCCCACCTCGGCAACGTCGTCATGCATGCCCAGCAGACTGAGCTGCAGCTCGACTTCCTGTTGCGACTTGCCTTCGCGCTGCTCCAGGTTCCACTTGCCCTTCTCGCCCCAGCGGAAACCGATGGAGCCCTGCGGCGCCACCAGCTCGCCGCTGCGGCTGTCGATAGCGACGGTTTTCCACTCGGGATTGTTTTCCTGGCCCAGTCCGTCCACCAGATCGGCGGCGCGCAGCAGGCGGCCGGCGGCGTAGTGGCCGCCTTCACGCGGCTCCAGCAGCACCAGCATCGGCATGTCGGTATAGCGGCGCACGTAGTCGCGGAAGTAGCCGACTTCGCGATCGAGATGGAACTCTTTCAGCATCACATGGCCCATCGCCAGCGCCATCGCGCTGTCGGTGCCCTGCTTCGGATTCAGCCAGTGGTCGCACAGCTTGGCGACTTCGGCGTAGTCCGGCGTCACCGCCACGGTTTTGGTGCCCTTGTAGCGCACTTCGGTAAAGAAGTGGGCGTCCGGGGTGCGCGTCTGCGGCACGTTGGAGCCCCAGGCGATGATGTAGGAGGAGTTGTACCAGTCGGCGGACTCCGGCACGTCGGTCTGCTCGCCCCAGGTCATCGGCGAAGCCGGCGGCAAATCGCAATACCAGTCGTAGAAGCTCAGGCAGGCGCCGCCGATCAGCGACAGGTAACGGGCGCCGGCGGCGTAGGACACCATCGACATCGCCGGGATCGGCGAGAAGCCGATAATGCGATCAGGGCCGAAGGTTTTGGCGGTATAGACGTTGGCGGCGGCGATCAGTTCATTGACCTCTTGCCAGCTGGAGCGGACGAAACCGCCGCGGCCGCGCGCCACCTTGTAGCTTTTGGCTTTTTCCGCATCGCCGACGATCGAGCCCCAGGCCTCGACCGGATCGCTGTGCTGCGCTTTCGCCTCGCGCCACAGTTTGAGCAGCCGCTTGCGCATCAGCGGGTATTTCAGCCGGTTGGCGCTGTACAGGTACCAGGAGTAGCTGGCGCCGCGCGGGCAGCCGCGCGGTTCATGGTTGGGCAGATCGGGGCGGGTGCGCGGATAGTCGGTTTGCTGGGTTTCCCAGGTCACCAGACCATTCTTCACGTAGATCTTCCAACTGCAGGAACCGGTGCAGTTCACGCCGTGGGTGGAACGCACCACTTTGTCATGCTGCCAACGGCTGCGGTAGCCGTCTTCCCAGTCGCGGTTGGTGTTCAAGGTCTGGCCGTGATCGCCAGAAAAAGGCTCCGCCAACTGCTTGAAATAGCGGAAACGGTCTAAAAATTTGCTCATCCGGAATGCTCCTGAAGGCTCTTGTCGTTATAAGAAGACATGCTCAATCTGCCGCCAGCCTACTGACGGCCAACCGGCGGCAAATTGATTGCGATCAAGAGAAAGCGGCGGGCGACGCGTGCGCCGGGCGGGAAATACCACCAAAGTATAGGGGTGAGAAATAGGATTAATTGTTTGAATTAAAATGAATAAATCAGAATATCAAGATGAAGGCGAACGGGTGGGAGGCAAGACGGGGTATTTGGGGGTAGGACGCGGGGGAAAACCCCGCGTCGGGTTTCAGAAAGGGACGCCGCGGAAGAAGACGTTGCGCAGAATGTTCTTCATGTAAACGCCGGCCATCACCCCGCTGTTGACGTAGATGATGCCCTTCATGCCGTGCAGCACGCCGCCGAGACGGCTTCGGCTGTCGGTGATGATGCGCGACGTGATACAGGTGTGGCGCAGCCGCATCACCTTGCGCGCCCGCGGCGAAATCTGCGGCATCAACCGGCGCTCGAACTGCATTTTGTTGTGATAGCCGATGATGCCTTTCGGGCTGGAGGTAATACGCTCACCGTCGTGATCGTTATGCACCGCCAGGCGCTCGTGCAACGTGCCGATGCGCATGCCCGCCGCCAGCAGGCGATAAATGAAGATATGATCCTGATAACGCGGGGTATTGAAGAACCCGCGCACCGCGATCGCCGCCTCGCGGCGCAGCATGATCATCGGCGTGTAAGCGACGCCGGCCAGCATGAAGTCCTCCAGGCCGTCGCAGCGGGCGCGGTAATAGCGCTCGGCGCTGATTTGGCCGTCCTGCAGAATATCCATATCGCACAGGCTGACGGAGTAATCGCCGCGCTGCATAAAGGCCAGCTGACGGGCGATCTTCTCCGGATGGTAATAATCGTCGTCGTCCAGAAAAGTGAGGTATTCCCCGGTGGCGCGCAGGATGCCGCTGTTGCGCGCCCGCGCCCCGCCGCCGTTGCGCGCGCGCGGGCAATAGACGATCTGCCCGGCGGCAATATAGCCGGCCAGCCGTTCGCGGGTGGCCTGGCGCTGCGGATGGTTCGGCGGATTATCGTCTACCACCACGATCTCCACCGGCTGATGGGTTTGCGCCAGGACGCTGTCGATGGCGCGCGCCAGCAGTTCGCTGCGGCCATAGGTCGGAATAATGACGCTGACTTTGATACTCATAATGGGCTTCCACACGGGTTTATCGTCGTTCGGGCACGGTCAGATTCACCCGAAACGGTTGTAGAGACTGGCCATCAGGTAGTAGACCAGCGGACTGCGGTAGAACAGGCGGTTCTTGCGGCTCAGCATTTGCCGCTCCTCCGCCCGCAGCCGGGCATAGCGCCGTTTCAGCTCGGCGGTTTCCCGCAGCGCGTCGCGCAGGCCGAAGAAGTCCAGCCCGACCAGCAGACGCGCCTTCAGCGTGGTGACGAACAGCACCGAGTGGAATCCCTTCCCCCCCTCGCGGCGGCGCCCGCTGTCAGCGCGCTCGATGGCGTAATCGAGATCGTCCAAATCCCGCCGCTTCGGC
Organism: Serratia sp. ME47; assembly: GCF_903970925.1. NCBI lineage: Bacteria > Pseudomonadati > Pseudomonadota > Gammaproteobacteria > Enterobacterales > Yersiniaceae > Serratia > Serratia sp. ME47. The sequence goes on from NZ_CAJCKE010000001.1 coordinate 206,607, forward strand.
GCGCGCGTGATGCCGTTGGGGTTAGCGCGGTATCCTACTAACGGCGTGTCGCACACCACGATGCGGTTCGCTTTCAGATACAGCTGCGGGATCAGCTGGATATCCTCGAAGTTGCGCCCCGCCGGAAACGCGGCGTCGTTGAACAGCGAACGGTGATAAATCCGCGCCCAGGCGTACCACAGGCTGCGGTTAAAACTGTCAGCCAGCAGCGCCATATGCGGCTCGCGCTCCTGTGGCGCGGCGTTGCCGGGCACGATCGCCATCAGGCCATCCGGTTCTATCTTGCCGTTTTTCAGCCGCGAGAAGCGCTGGGCGTTGAACGCCACGATCTCCACCTGCGGGTTATCCGCCAGCAGGCGCCCCAAAATGCTGAAATAGCCCGGCAGCAGCACGTCGTCGGAGTCCAGAAAACCGAGATATTCGCCGTCGGCATGGGCGATCCCGGCGTTGCGCGCGGCGCTCAACCCCTGGTTTTCCTGGCGCAGGATGCTGACCTGCGTTTTCAACGCCGGATAACGGCACAGCACCTCTTGCGCGACGGCGATGGAGCCGTCCGGGCTGCCGTCATCGACGAGGATCACTTCCGCCCAGTCGGGCAATTGACTCAGCACCGAGTCCAGGCACGCTTCGATGTAGGCTTCCACCTTATACACCGGGACGATCAGGCTTAGCGTGATAGTCATGAACGGGTATCCTTATTGATTGCTAGTGTCTCGTTGCACCCACAGCGCGCTGCTGCCCACCGCGGGCAATTTGGCGTCGATCTGCGGCTGCCCCTGCCAGCGCCAGCCGGGCGGCAGGTCAAAACGGGCGGCCATCGGCCGATAGTACGGGTTGGCGATCAGCACCAGGCCGCGCTCGCCGTCGATAAACAGCCGCGCCGGTACGGCAGTGTTGTTGCCGGACAGCGTCGCGCTTTCGCCCGAGAGCAGGTACGGCGTGAAGCTGTCGATCTGTTGCGCCACGCGGGCAACCCCTTGCCAGATACCGTCGAATTCCTGTTGGTTGAAATCGCCGCTGCGGCGCTTGTAGAACAGGTCGGTATAGGAGTAGAACAGCAGCCCTTTGACGCCGCCGATCAGCCCCAGCCAGGCCTGGTTGCGGATCTCCGCTTCGCTCGGCTGGCGCGGCTTGCGGTGCGGCTCATAGGCGGCGTGATCCATGATCTGCATCACCAGCCAGGCGCCCTTCGCCTGACGCGCCACCTGCACCGTCAGGCGCGAGTATTCCAGCGTGCGCGTCATATCGGCATCGCGTCCGACCGGATAAGGATCGCTGGCCAACACGTCGGAACTGTTGAAATAGGCGTTGAGCGCGCCGGTCTGATTCAGCGCCTGAAATGTCAGATGGTCAGGGTCTTGTTGCTTCACCTGCAGATGCATCTGCTCTATCTGCGGCGCATACTTCGGCGCCAGCTCATCGTTGATGTACCAGGCGAGCAGGTTCGGCTGAGTTTTAAACTTCTCCACATAAGACGCCGTCAACTGCGGGTAGCTCAGGCGCGTTTTCGGCGCAGAGTCGAGGCCGGGGTAGAAATCCTTCAGCGAGAAAATCACCTGCAGCCCGTACTGCTGCGTTTTGCGGAAATAGGCGTACGGGTCGCGCCCTGCGCCGTAGTTGTAATTCAGCACGGTGTTGAAACCGGCGTCGCGGATGCGCGCCAGATGTTCATCGGTCGCCATGTTGCCGTACATGTAGATGCCCAGCGGAAAGAAGCGCTTGCCCTGCCGCAGCGTATAGCCCTGCTCGTCCAGCGCCACTTTCGGCGGCGCCTCGCCGATGCTGACCGGCATTTCGCTGCTCCGGCTGTGCTTCGACGCCACGTCCGTCACCTGCTGCTGCAGGCGGTACTCGCCGGCGGCCAGGTTGGCCGGCAGCGAGAACTCTACGCGCTGACGCTCGGCGACATGGTAGCGGCGGCTCTCCTGCCGCACGGCGGTGCGTTGGCTATCGAGCAGCGTACTTTCCACCTGCACTTCCTGAGGCTGCTGCACTTCGATCAGGCTGGAGGCCGATTGCCCGCCGGCGCGCATCTGATACAACGCCGGCGCCGTCGGCTGGCTGCAAACGTAGGCATCGTCGAACCAGGCGTTGCCGGTCGTGCCCTTGCGCATATACAGCCCCAGTACGGTGGTGGTGGCCTCTGCCGGTACGGTGAAGCTGCCCTCCACCGGCTGCCAACCGCTGCTGCCCAGCAGGCCTTGCGGGTAGCTGCCGGCCAGGTGGCGCCCCTTGGCGTCATAGCTTTCGACGTACACCCCGGCGCCCGGCTGATCGCCTTTGCCGCGCAGGTTATCGCCGCGCACCCACACGCCGAACGCGATCGTCTGGCCCGCTTTCACCTGCAGCGTTTGCAGCATCTGGTGATACTCCGCCGGGTCAGGATTGCTGTAGTACAGGCTGGCGCGGCCGCTGCGGCCGCCGGAGACCACCTTGGCCGGCGGCAGCGACCAGCCCGTCTGTCCCTGCTCAAAGCCGGGGTTGGTCAGCAGATTGGTCTCGCAGCCCGCCGCCCCGGCCTGAGCCGCCAGCCCGCATCCGATCAGCACGCAGGCTGCGTTCAAGATTTTGCTGGTCATTGTCTTTTCATCACCGCGCTGTACAGGTAGGAGAAGAACAGGTAGCAGGATTTTTGATAAGAGAGCCCCAGATGACGACGGTAGATCTGCCACTGCCAGTCCGCCGCGCGGATCTTGTTGCCGGACAGCGAATTGGCGGACAGCCGGTAAAACGCCAGCGGCTCCGGAATACAGTACGCCAGGCGATTGCGCGCGCGCTCCAGAATAGACAGCCACATCACATAGTCTTCGTGCCCGACCTTGCGCTGGTAGACCTTGCCGACCCGGCGCTGGTTGTACATGCCGGTCAGGTTGCCGATCCAGTTGCTTTTCAACATGTCGCGGTAGGCGATGATCTCCCCGGCGCCGCGGTAGTTTTTCACCTGCGCCAGGTCATTCTCGAAGGTGTAATAGTGCGAGCAGACCACGTCGTAACGCTGGGTTTTAAGGATGCCGACCTGGCGGGCCAGCTTATTCGGGTGCCAAACATCGTCGCTGTCGCAAAACGCGATGTAGTCGCCGCGCGCCGCCTCGATGGCGATGTTGCGCGTTTCGGCCACCCCCTGATTGGCGTTGTTGCGGATGTAGGTCAGCCGATCGTGAATGAACGGCTTGACCACCTCGGCGGTGTTGTCGGTGGAGGCGTCGTCAATCACATACAGGTGATAGTCCTGATAAGTTTGATTCAATACGCCAAGGATCGACTCGCGGATAAAACCGGCGGCGTTATAAGCCGGCATAATGACGGACACTTTTTCCATGATGATTACCTCAGACGATAAGCTCTTGCCACTGGGGGTAAATACGTTCAGGCACAAACCGCTGCGCCTTTTCCAACGCACGGTGGGAGAAGCGGCGACGCAGTTCGCCGTCGCCGATCAGCGCCAGGACGCGCTGACTGAAGGTGTCGACGTCGCCGTCCGTCACCAGATAACCGTTTTCGCGATCGTCGATCAGCTCCGCCGGGCCGGTCAGACAGTCAAAAGCCACCAGCGGCAGGCCGAAGCTCATGGCTTCGATCAGCACCATCGGCAGGCCTTCGTAGCGAGAGGTCATCAGCAACAGGCTCGCCTGCCGGTAATGCCCGGCGATATCGGCGGTGGCCGGCAGCAGCTGCACCCGATCGTCGAGCCCGTAATCGGCGATCTGCCGTTGCAACGCCGCCCGATCCGGGCCATCGCCGACGATGTGCAGCCGCCACTCCGGCGCCTGCTGCGCCACCTGCCGCCAGGCGGCGATCAGCCGGTCGAAGCCTTTCTGGTGGCACAGTCGGCCGACCGCCAGCGCCACCGGCTGTTGCTGTTCCGGATGCGGCGCCCGCAGCGGAAACGGCGACACGTTCTCAATCACCCGACATTTGCGGGCGGGCACCCAGCGGCCGATATTCGCCAGATCTTTTTGCGTCAGCAGCACGGTGCGATCGCCCAGCCGGTAGATCAGCACCTTCAGCCACTTCATCGGCCACGGATACTGGTGGAAACTGACATGTTCACTCAGCACCAAGCGGCTGCCGGGACACAACAGCCGCAGGTAAGGCACCATGATCACCGAGAGTTTCCCCATCGAGACGGTGATGATGGCGTCATAGCGGCCGCGGCGTAAGAACAGCGCCAGGCGCCACGGCCAGAGCAGCGTCTTGCCGCGCATGAAGCGCAGCGTCACCGCCGGCTCCAGCGGATAGAACGCCCGATCCCCGCAGATGGATATCAGTTCGACCTGGTGGCCGAAGCGGGTGGTCAGCGCATTGGCCAGGCTGCTGGCCACCCGTTCGGTGCCGCCTTTGCCGCCGATGTCTTCGATTACAATTGCGATTTTCCGCGGTTGCATGTCACCTCCGTAATCCCTCGCGGGCCGTGCGCAGCAGCCTCCCCCCCAATGGAAACAGTCCCAGCCTGGCCAGACAGTCGCCATACAGCTTGATCGCCTTGAATTTTCCGCTCAGGGTGTGGCGCTCCATGCGCGATGAGTAGTAGTTGAAAGCCTGCAGATCTTCGCTGTACAGCGAAGCCAGCAGGTGTTTACAGGCAAAGCCGCTGATGTAACGGCCGCTGGCCTGCAGATAGGTATCGATAAAGCGTTCGCTGGCGTCGATGTTCAATCGGCAGCGGTTCAGATCCTCGTCGCCGCAGCGGATGAACACCCCACCGCCCTGATCGTGAACCACCCGGGCGCCCAGGTTGGTGGCGTTGACCAAAAACCCCCAGTCCTGGTAACGGGCTAAAAACTCCGGAAATAAAAACCGCCGGTCTTGTTTCTTGCGCACGCTGATGGTCGAGGTGCGAATATCCCCCATCTCGATAAATAAGAAATCTTCCCCGGCCACGCCCTCTTGATAATTAAACACGTAGCTGCGCACATTCTTGTCGTTGACCGTGGTGTAATTGCCGAACACGATATCGATCCGCGTGTCCTCATGCCGTCTCAAGCGCCGGATGATATAATTGGTGCCAAACATATCTTCCGGTTCCAGAAAAAAAACCACCTCAGAACGCGCCAGGCGAAAACCGATATTGCAGGCGACGGCGATATTGCCGCGCACCCGGCTTTCATGCAGCCTGGCGCGATGATTCGCCGCCAACAGTCCGTGTATCTTTTCCGACTCACCGGCTTCCGATGAATAATCGACCACGATAATTTCATAATCAAAACCGGCGCAATAATGGGTCATGCGCGCCAGCGTGGCGGCGAGATGGTTTGAATTATTAAAAGCGGGAATAACAATTGATAAGTCCATTTAATACCTCAAAAGCTATTATCAACTGGCGAGTGCAGCCTGATGCCAGAGAAAAAGTTTGTTATCGCAGCATATCCCTGCCCGGTTATCCCCCCGCCTCGGGTCGAGTACGCGCAGCCAACGGCCTGTTTCAGCTACGTATGAAAATACCCTCCCCATTCTTGTTCAATTGTTTCTGGCATCAGCCGTTGTAATCCGGCCCCCGGGGTGAAAGTCAGCTCGCCAAAATAAATGCGATCCTGCACCTGATAAAAATCGACGCGTACGTACGAGAATTGTTCCGCCACCTGGCGCGCCAGCCGCAGCATCTCCTTTAGCCCGCTGGGGCGCGACATCGGCACGTCGCTGTTCGGCACGCCCATGCGGATCTCGGTGCGGTTCCAGTCCGCATCAAAGAAATCGCGGCGATGATCGATAAAGCGCTGATAATCGATCTGAATAAAGAAGCGCACCTCACCGTCAAGATTAAAACAGTGGATCTTGATGTCGTTCGGTATTTGCCCTTCGTCGATCAGCATTCTTTCCACCATGATGCAAGGTGGAATATCTTTATAATGCCGCTCGCGATAAACCTGATAAAAACTTTGCCGCAGCCAACTGTTGGTCAACACCCGCAGTTCGTTATAACCGGTTTGGCTTTTATCAAATACCAGCTTGTTATATCCGCTGCCATGGTTGGCTTTAATCACAAACGACTCGGGCAGCTGCTGATACATCTCTTCCGTAAATTCGTTGCCGTGCGCGTAAAGATCGATCAAATACTCTTTACCCCATAGCTGTTCGATATACTCTCTCACCCGATATTTATCAGATAGCTGCGTATATATCGCCAGTGGATAAACTTTCCTACGCATCAGTTTTTCGCTGTACCCCACCGGATGGGCCAGATGCGGCACCTTGCGGAAAAACATTGCGTATTTTAACTGATGATATATTGCATCGGGCATACGTCGGTATAACCCTTTCACCAGATTATTTAACATATATTTCTCGTACCTTCCCTATTAATTGCGGAAAACACCGATAGCAAGTCACCTGCAAACGCGTAATTTTTCCTCCTCTGAAAAAGCTGTTGAGCACAAAGAATGAAATAAACTCCGTGATCAACGTCGATATCGCCGCGCCCATGATCCCGTAGCGCGGGATCAGGATGAAATTCATCACCACGTTGGCCAACGCCGCCAGCGGCATTTTGATGGCGATGAATCGATAGCCGCTGAACAGCACGATGGCGCGGTAAGACACCGTTCCCATCACCGAGAACAGCGACGTCACCGAGCACAGCGCCAGAATGGTCGCCGTTTGCCGGTAACTTTCGCCGAACATCAGCGCGACTATCTGCTGCGGAAACAGCGACAGCACCGCGATCACTGGCATCGAAAGCACCAGCACCATCAGATACAGCTGGCGAATGCGCGCCTCTTGTTCCTGCTCCGAACCGGCGTTCGCCACGCCTGGCATCATCGACATGATCAGCGCGATGGGCACGAATACCCACCCCTGGCTCAGCGTGATGGCGGCGCTGTAAAGCCCGACGCTGTGTTCTCCCAAATAGTTGCCCAGCATGATCTGATCGATGCGCGTATAAATGACGATCGACAGGCTGGAGATCGCCAGCGGCAAGCCGACGCTGAACAGGTAGCGGCCGTAGCGCCGTTTGTGTCTGCCGCTGATCGCCGGCATCTGCGCCTGCTCGCGACGGAACAGCACCCAGCGCACCGCATAAGGCAGCAGGCTGCTCAGCACATAGGGCAGCGCAAACCACACCAGCGGCAATTGCGCGTACACCAGGCCGAGCCGCATCACGATCGACAGCAACAGCGCAACGTTGTTGATCAACGTGTTCAACTTCGACTTCAGCAGCGCGTCGTAATAGATTTTGTAGACGTCCTGCACGGAGAAATACGCGCTGATCAACATCAGCAGCATCATGATTTGGTTGGTGCGATCCTGCGTCAACAGCGTCCAGGCCATCAGCGGCAGCGCGATCAGCGCAAACAGCTGGCGGCGGATGCGCATCGAAGCCAGCATCAGCCGCATGCCGCTCCGGCGCCGTTTGGCGACGCGGTTGAACAGCACCGCGTCCGCCCCCAGCTGCACCAGCGGCACGGCGATGGCGATCACCGACAGCAAGTAGTTAATCAAACCGTATTGCGCCGGCCCGAGATAGCGCGCGACGTACACCGAAACGAAAATCCCCGACAGACTCAGCGATACCCGCTCCAGCATTAACCACAAAGAGTTCATCAGCATCGCTTTCATGCGCTTACGGCACCTTTTCTTCCTGATGGCTCGGATAGGCGAAGGCGTAGTAACCCGCATCGGCGGCGGATTTTTTCACCATGCCGTTGAGGATCACGCCTTTGATCGCCACGCCATTCTGTTCGAAACGGCGCATGCTGGTTTCGATCTGCTTGACGGTGTTCACTTCAAAACGCACCACCAGCAGCGAGGTGCCGGCGTGATGACCGACGATCGCCGCATCCGTCACCGCCAGAATCGGCGGCGTATCGATCAGCACCAGATCGTAGTGTTGCCCGGCCCAGCGCAGGAAGTCGGCGAAGCGGCGATGCATCAGCAGTTCGGACGGATTTGGCGGCACCTGGCCGCGCGGCACGAAGTCCAGGTTGGCGATGGCGGTTTTCCGCACCGCCTGTTCCGCCATCACGTCGCCCACCAGCATGTCGGACAAACCGCGATGTCCATCCTCGGCCAGCCAGCGATGCAGGAAGCCTTTGCGCATATCCGCGTCGATCAGCAACACCCGCTGCCCGGCCTGCGCCACTACCACCGCCAGGTTGGTGCTGGTGAAGCTCTTGCCGCTTTCCGGGCTGGCGCCGGAGACCATCAGAATATTGTTTTTGGCTTCCAGCATGGCGAAATGCAGGCTGGTGCGCAGGCTGCGGATTGCCTCCACCGACAGATCCGTCGGCTCGGCCACCGCCAGGATCGGCAGGCGCCGGCCGCCGGATTTGGGCAACAGATGACGCTGCTCGCGGTTGCGCTTCACCTGCCACGGCGACAGCGGCACGGTGGCGTAGACGTTGATGCCCCGTTTCTCCAGCGTATCGATATCATTGATGCCGCGGTGGAAGGCCGCGCGCAACAGCACCACCGCGGCGGCGCCCCCGGCGCCCAGCAGCAGCGCCAACAGCACGATCAGCATCTTTTGCGGCTGGATCGGCCGAATGGCGGTTTCCGCTTCATCGATGATGCGCACGTTGCCTACCGTGCCGGCCTTGCTGATGCTCAGCTCCTGCTGCTTGTTCATCAGCTGCATGTAAACCTGCTGATCCACCTGCACATCTCGGGTGAGGCGCAGGATCTCCTGCTGCATTTTCGGCAGCGTCTGCACCTGTTTGCCCAGCCGCGCCTTTTCCGCTTCCAGCGTGGCGCGCTTTTCCAGCAGCGCCCGGTAAGCCGGGTGCGCACGGGTATAGAGCTTGGAGATCTCCGCTTCCTTGAAGGTCAGTTCATTGAGCTGCGCTTCGAGCTGCACCTGCGTGTCCAACACCGATTTGGCTTCCAGCGACAGATCCACCGAGTCGTTTTGCTGACGGAACTGATTGAGCTGGGTTTCGGCGTTGTTGAGCGAGGTTTGCGTTTGCGGCAGTTGCTCTTGCAGGAACGCCAGCATTCGCTGCGCCTCTTCCGTTTTGCGATCCACGTTCTGCTGCAGGTAGTTGTCGGTGATGTTCTTCAGCACCGCCTCGGCGCGCTGCGGATCTTCACTCGGCAGCGTAAAGGTCATGATGCCGCTGTCTTTACCGCCCGGCACTACGTCAAGATTTTTGCGCAGATCGTCCACCGCTTTCTGGCGCGCGACTTTGACCACCGTGAAGCTGGCGCCCGGCGCCGCGTCCAGCGCCGAGACGGCCATGTTCCATCCGCCCTGCGCCACCGGCTGCCCGACCGCGCCGCTGAACAGTTTGGCGCCGTCATGGCTCAGCTCGTAATGCTGCCCATCGCGCACCGTCAGCGTCAGCGCTTCGCCCTCCATTTCCGGCGGCGTCGTTAACGTGGCGATATCCAGCACCGGCGCCTTTTCGCCGCTCAGTCGGGCAAAACCTTTACCGAATACCGGGAAATAGTCCGGCTCGACGCGCACCGTCAGGCCAAGGGCATCCACCGTTTTGCCGAGCACGTAGCGCGACTTGGCCAGCGTCACTTCATCCTGCGTCGCCGAATTCTGCCCCATCGAGCTGTCCAGCGTTTCGCGCAGCAGCGAGTCGCCGGACAGCTGTTTCTCCACCTGCACCACCGCCGTGGCCTGATACACCGGGGTCGCCAACAGGGCATAGGCGACGCCCAGCGCGCCGGCCACGCCGGTTACGACGGCGATCCGCCAGCGGTTATCCCAAAGCGGCCCTACCAGACGCTCCCACTCCAGCTTTTCATCTTGTTCGGCCACCATCACGGACAGCGCATTGTTCTTCATCTTCTGTTCCTTATTCATCCTGCGGATTTACCAGTTGCGCACGCGCAAGGTAGCCTCGCTGAGATCGTTAAAGCTGCTGATGGTCGGCACCAGCTGGCTGATCAAACGGTTCCAGCGCGCGACCGGCGCCGCAGTGACGTACACGACGTCGTAAGGTTGCAGCTGAAATTCAGCGCCCATCGCCAGCGCGCTGGCGTCGGAAAGATCGAACTGATACAGCGTCGCCAGCCGCTGCGGCGTTTTGCCGCCGCTCGGCCGGATCACGAATACCCCGGTCGCATCCGCGACCGTCTGGCTGATCCCTTCGGAAGAGCCGAGGGCCTCGGTCAACGTCATGCCGCTGCGATCCATCTTCAGCGTCGCTTGCTTGCCCACTTCGCCCATCACGAACACTTTCAGTTCGTCATTGCGCGGGACGTAAAGGATGTCACCCGGCTGCAGCAACGCGTTCTGACTGATGTCGCCGCGCTGCATCAGCGCCTGCAGCGAGATGGCCCGATCCTTGCCCTGATGGGTCAGCACCACGTTGCGCCAGTCGGCGTTCTCCGTCAGGCCGCCGGCGGCGTTGATCGCATCCAGGATGGTCAGCGGCACGTTGGTGATCGCCTGCTGGCCGGAGGTTTTCACCTCACCGGTCACATAAGCCTTCTGCGAACGGAAAGCGGCGATGCTGACATCCACCTGCGGGCTTTCCACATACTGCGCCAGACGGCCGGCGATCAGGCTGCGCACTTCGGTGACGGTTTTGCCCACCACCGCCACTCGCCCGATATAGGGATAAAAAATCGTGCCATCGGCATGGACCCAGTTACCGGTGTCGCTGGCGCTGCGGTATTGCCCGGCCGGCGTAGTCAGCTCAGGGTGATCCCAGACGGTGACGTTCAACACGTCGCCGACGCCGATACGGTATTGATAGTTCTGCAGCCGCTGATCCAGCGCCGGGTTCGGCCGGGCGACCGGTTCTACGCGCCGCATTTTCTGCAGCAACATCGGCGACATGCGGTAGACCTGCACCTGGTTATTTAAATCAAAACCGTCGTCTTGCTGCACGACGACGGCTTTTCCGCTGGTAGGTAAATGTGAGCCGGGAATCACCGTACACCCGCTCAACAGCGCGGAGGTAAAGGCCAACGGCATCAAAAGAGGCAAATGAAAATTCATGGAAGTACCGTGATAAACGGGCTGCCGCCGCAGCCCGTGAGGGGATTAACGGCCGACGGTCGGATTATCGCTGAACACCGTCGCCTGACGCGGCTCGCGCAACAGGGCGAAATAGCCGCAAAAACAGAGCAGAAACGCCACCAGCATCAAACTCTCTTGCAGTTTCAGCACTTCGCTGCAGATACCGATGCAGGCCAGCGTCACCGCCAGCATGGTGCTCATCGCCAGCGCCTGGCGCGCATTCAGTCCGCGACGCATCAGAATATGGTGCAAATGATCGCGCCCCGCTTTGAATGGGCTTTGGCGGCGCAGCAGGCGGCGCACCATCACCGTCACCATGTCCATCAGAGGAATGGCGATCAGCCACAGCGCGGTCACCGGGCGCATCACCGCCTGCGGTCCCTGGGTCGCCAGCAACACCAGCCACAGCACGCTGAAGCCGATCACCATGCTGCCGGCGTCTCCCATAAAGATCTTGCTGCGGGCACCGAACAGACTCAGGTTGAACAGCAGATAAGCCGCCAGAGCGGCGATCAGGCCCAGGCACCACAGCGCCAGGTCTTCCCGGCCGCCCAGCCCGAACACGATGGCCAGCGCGACGAAGGTGACGCAGGACAAAGCGCCCAACTGCCCGTCGATGCCATCCACCATGTTGTAGGCATTGATCGCTCCCCATACCGCCAGCGGCGTGAGCAGCAACGCGCCATAGCCGAGCATCACTTCCTGATGCCCCCAGACATAACCCAGCGAGGAGAGTTGCATCCCTGCCGCCAGCATCATCGCCAGCGCGATCCCTCCCTGCACCATGACGCGCGGCGCCACGGGCAGATCAAAGCGGTCATCCAGCACGCCCAACACCACCAGCGCCGTTATGCACAGCAGGTAGATCGTACTTTCGGGCAGCCAGGCGGGTTGCCACAGCGTCATCAGCATCAGCGTCAGGTACACGGCGATGCCGCCGACCAGCGGAATGTGCCCCAGATGTTGCTTGCGCGCATTGGGCTTATCCACTAACCCCACCACCAAGGCGGCGCGGCGGGCAATAAGCACCCACGCCACCGCCAGCACAAATATCACGCTCAGTTGATATAACATCGTTCCTCCAGCGAATAAGCACGCTACCGCCCTTGAGTTACAGCTCCCAATGCGCTATTAACAAAAACAAAATTGATCCGGCCAGGATATAAGTCAGCATGCGCTAATCCTGAAAATGCAGATTTATCCGCTTGTCAGCGAAAATATCGAAATAACGTCAGCGTGCGATTAAGTTATCTATCAGAAAACTCATGTTTAATGGTTCTTTCGATTGCCGAATCAAGTTCGACCGGCGCCACGAAATTATTCTGCACATTGCTTTTAAATTGCGTTCTGGCGCAGAATTTCTGCACTCTGACGCGACTGATTGGAAATTTCTTGCGACTTATTTTACTCACGACATCCAATGCGGTTGCACCGCATATTCCCAAGGCGTAAGGAATGCGAATCGTCTTATTTTCCCTGCCCAATGAAGAGGAAATAACGTCGACCAGCTGATTCATCGTAAAGTCCGGTTTATCGACATAGTTACTGACCTGATAACTGGACTGCTGATCCAACGCATGCTCCAGCCGTGCAGCAATATTCTCGACGTAAGCCATCGACTTCATATTATTGCCGCTGCCAATCATCACGAAACGGCCGCTGGCGATCTGGCGGAACAGGTTATACACGTTGCCGCGGTTGCCTTCGCCGAACACCACCGTCGGACGGATGATGGTCAATTTATTTGCGGCGTCTGCCTTGCGCCAGGCCTCATAAACATATTCCGCCTCGAGCTTGGACTTGCCGTAATGGTTGAAAGGTTCAAAACGCCCTTCTTCGCCGGTTTCCTGCTTGACGAACCCGTAAACGGCGACCGAGGAGGTGAAAATGATTTGGCGGATATTCAATGCAGAGGCGGTCATGCAGACATGACGTGCGCCTTCGACATTGACCTGATAATAGAGCGAAATGGGATCGACATTGTCCTGATGCTCCGCCGCCAGATTAATGATGGCGTCACAGCCCGCCAGCGGTTCTTGCAAAGTCTGAGGTTGAGTCACATCGCCATACTGATAAAGGGATGGAAAATGTGCACTGGGTTGCTTATCGACGATGACCAATGTCAGATCATCGCGCTTACTGAGACGTTTCGCCAGGCGTGTTCCGATAAAACCGGAACCCCCGATAATAGCTACTTTACGCTTATCCATAATTTGTCACTCAGCAGGTTCTCATTATTCCCGTCACCCGATTGGGACAGGCGCTAATACGCGTTAGGTAATGAGTTCCAGACTGGACAAATCGAACCTGGCTTTCAAATAACAAATAATGAAATAAAAGATTTCATCAAATGTAAAATTATCGCTATAGATAAAACCTCATTCAGCGCTAATTTTTAACATCGTAAGCAACTTGATATTGCAAGGTTTTATTCGGCAATATGAGATTAATCCGACCTTTACCGGTGGAGGAAGAGGTCTCATATTTTACCGGCAATTTCAGCTGGCCTTGTTTAGGATCGACACATTCGATGGTGGCCTGATCCATGTTCTCTCCCTGGTACAGACAGAACAGCGTTTGCGGGCTGTTGGTATGGGGATTATTCAGCGTCAGCGTCAACACCACGCGCGTGTTGTTCTGAATATCATTGATCACCGGCGGACGGGTTTGGTTGCCCAGGACATATGAAAAATGTGAAATAACCAGTAACGAGGCGAACACCGTCAGGTATTTCACCACGCGACTGGCAGGCACGCTGAAAAAACGGCGCACGGATAGCGACTTCTTTTCATGCGCCGGATCTTGAGAGGAATCCATCGCCGCAACAGGCGCAGAAACGAGGGTCGATTTACGCGGCTTAACTATTTTCTCGTCGTTGGCTACAGGCGATTCATTTTCACTTTCAGAAAGTTCCGCTTGAATATCAACGTCAATATCATCGTTACCGTTTAATATATCATCATCGGCGTAGTCTTCATCTTCAGATATAAAGTGAAAAGCCGCTTGATTTTCCACCTTGTAACCCAAGCGTGGAATGGTTCTGATAAGCGTGTGTTCCGAATCGCTAATTTTCTGACGAATGGATTTAATTGTTTAATTTATCGTTGAATCTGAACAATAGGTTCCTTTCCAGATATTTTCTATAATTTCCGTTCGGGTAACCAGCTCGGGGGATCTGGCGACAAGCAGCGAAAGAATTTGATACTCCTTCCAACGCAGACGGAATTTCTCCCCGGCAGGAGTCAGAACATCGAGATTCCTAATCTTTATTCTTTTATCAAGATTCACTTTTAATTTCCTTAGCGTGCCTGTCCTGCACACTTTGTATAGAAATATCAAAAAATGTTCAAGAAATTAAATGTAAACTCAACAGGTTGCATTCATCGGATATTGGCTTTTATAAAAATTTTCTGATTTCATTTTTTACATTAAGCCTGATTCAGGATGTTCCGTTTATCCAAACGACTCTATTTCCCTGTTGGCAACATGGATTTCTTTCCTGGCTACCGTAAAATTCAAACTAACACCTCTTTGATTTAGAAAGAAAAAACTAACGGCGTTGCTTGATTGTTAATCGAATGAAATTGTGAAATTTCATTCTTCGCCCTGAATTCATTCTGTTTTTCCACCTAATCTGAACGTCAGATAGACTACAAAAAGACGGAAAAAACAGAATGAGAGTTATCTGATTTAACTCCGGCGTTCATTCCATCCAACGGGCTCAGCATCTAAGACAAAACCCTATTGCTGATTTTATAATACGCACATCAATTAGGTATTCTCCTAAGCAATTTCATTTAAACGCAGGAAAAAGCATTAATTGTTTAATAGTAAGAACACGCTCAACAAAACGAAAAAACCGCGTGAATAATATAAACCTTTTGTGAGAAAGGATTCATACATTGAGAGATATAACTATAAAAAAAGAAAAAAACGGCAAGCGGGGGTGAGAATTTTACCTAAAGGCAGAAAATTTCACTGAGGAGGAGAAGAGAGAAGTTTCGGTATGAACGAAATATCCCTCCCCTGTCGGGAGGGATAGAGAAAGTCGTTTGACACTCAGGCTTTTTTCTTGCGGCCATACACCGCCCAGGTGATCACGACGCACAAAATGTAAAACACCAGGAACACTTTCATCGCGCCCGCGGGTGAACCGGTCAGCGCCAGTGAGGTGCCAAAGGCCTGCGGAATGAAGAAGCCGCCGGCGGCGCCAATCGCCGAGATAAAGCCCAATGCGGCGGCGGAATCGGTTACCGCCTCACGCTGCGCGCTTTCATCGCTGCCGCCGGCCGCTTTAACGCGATCGACGGTGATTTTGCGGAAAATAACGGCGATCATTTGGAAAGTCGATCCGCTGCCCAGCCCCGCAGTGAGGAACAGCACCATAAAGATACCGTAGAAGGCGATGAACGACCCGCCCTCGCCCGCACTCGGCAAGGTCAGGAACAACAGCGCGGCAAAAACGGCCATGACCACAAAGTTGATCAACGTCACCCGCACACCGCCGAAACGGTCAGACAACGCGCCGCCGACCGGCCGCGCCAGCGCCCCCAGGAACGGCCCGAAAAACGCGTAATGCAAGATCACCACGTCGGGGAACTGCGTCTTCGACAGCATGGCGAAGCCGGCGGAGAAACCGATGAAAGAGCCAAAGGTCGCGAGATACAGCAGGCTCAGCATCCACAGATGCCCACGCTTGAGCACCGGCAGTTGCTGACGCAGCGATGCCTTGGCCGCCGCCAGATCGTTCATGCCGAACCAGGCCGCCAACGTGCCGACCAGCAGGAACGGCACCCAGATCCAGGCGGCGTTTTCCAGCCACAGCTGGCCCCCCTCCACCTGGTTTTGCGCCGTGCCGCCAAACAGGCCGAACAGGCTGAAGGAAATCGCCAGCGGCGCGACCAGCTGCATGACGCTGACGCCCAGATTGCCCAACCCGCCGTTGAGCCCCAACGCCCCGCCCTGACGCGCTTTCGGGAAGAAGAAGCTGATGTTGGCCATGCTGGAGGCAAAGTTGGCGCCGGCGAAACCGCACAGCAGGGAAATAATGACGAACACGCTGTACGGCGTACTGCTGTCCTGCACCGCAAACCCGAGCCACAGGCAGGGCACCAGCAGGAAGCAGGTGCTGATGGCGGTCCAGCGACGGCCGCCAAACAACGGGATCACGAAGGAATACGGTACGCGCAAAATGGCGCCCGAGACCGACGGCAGCGCCGTCAGGAGAAACAGCTGGTCGGTGGTAAAATTGAAGCCGACCTTGTTCAGGTTGACCGCGACGGCGCTGAACAGCATCCAGACGCAGAAGGCCAGCAGCAGACAGGGAATGGAAATCCATAGGTTGCGGGTGGCGATGCGCTGGCCACGCTGCTGCCAAAAAGCGCTGTCTTCAGGGCGCCAGTCCTGAATCAGCGCACCGGTTTTCTTTGATGAAGGCGTTGCAAGTTGCGACATAAAAACCTCAGACACGGGGGATCATTCCGCACACCCTAGGGGGCGGTCCCGGCGGCAAAGTTGATGTATATCAACCCGCATGCAAGTAGTTGGCGGCGGAAATGGCGCCTTCATCCCCTTAGGGGTACGCCCTAACCAAAAATTAAATTCATTTAAATCAATAAACTAATCACTATCACTTTCGTTTTCTTGCCGTCTCGACGCCCCCCTGGAAACTAATGGGTACTTCATTCGAGGTATGGGGTTATGCGCAGGGATAATCAAAAATACGGCTGAATCGTGACTTGTTTAGCCCCATCGCCGCCTTCGCCCCTGAGCTTCAGCGGCGCCAAACGCCAGGAATCCGCACTTATGAAACGCCTGTTGGCCCCGCTTTCGATCGTGAATCAGGTCGCCCTGCTGATGTTGCTGTCGGGCATGCTGGGCGTGGCCGGCATGGGGATTTCCGCCTGGATGTCGCAAAGCATTCAGGGCAACGCGCACGCCATCAACAAGGCCGGCTCGCTGCGCATGCAAAGCTACCGGCTGCTGGCGCAGGTGCCGCTGGATGAACGGCACGAAGCGCTGATCCGGGAACTGGAGCGCGACGAAAACAGCCCCGACCTGCAGCGTTCGGTGGAGCAGGAAGGGTTGACGCAGCCTTTCAACGCCCTGCGCGACTATTGGCAACAGACGCTGCAACCTCGCCTGCGCAGCGCGCAGCAGCCGGCCGACGCCGCGCCCCAGGTCGCGCACTTCGTGCGGTTGTTGGACAAGCTGGTGTCGGATATCGACAGGCAAACCGAACGCCGCCTGCTGATGGTGACGCTGGTGCAGGCCGGCTTTATTGCGCTGACGCTGCTGCTGTTGATCGGCACCACCTGCTACCTGCGGCGCCGGTTGCTGCATCCCTGGCGGCAACTGGTGGAGATGGCCCTGGCGGTAGGCCGCGGTGATTTTAGCCGCCGCTTCGCGCAGCGCGGCCATCAGGATGAAATGGCGTCGCTCGGCGGCGCGTTGAACACCATGTCCGACGAGCTGTCGGCCACCTACAGCGGGCTGGAGCAGCGCGTGGCCGAGAAGACCGCCGACCTGCAGCAGAAAAATCAGGTTCTTAGCTTCCTCTATCGCGCCAGCCGCCAGCTGCACGCCAGCGAGCCGCTGTGCAGTCGCCTGACGCCGCTGCTCAACCAATTGCAAACCCTGACGCCGCTGCGCGCCATTCAGGTGCGGCTGTATGAAAACGACAGCCGGGAACCGCTGCTGCAGCTGAGCGGCAACCAACCGCTAAGGCCGGAGCATTGCCATAACCCGGTGTGCAGCGCCTGCCTGAACGACAGCGACCGCCAGTACCCCAACAATCCGTCGCTGAGCTGGAGCCTGAGCGACAAGCTCGGCGACTACGGCGTGATCGTGGCGCAACATGCGCCGCAGCAACCGCTGAACGATGAACATCGCCAACTGATCAATACCCTGGTGGAACAGTTGACCAGCGTGCTGGCCATCGAACGCCAGGTCGACCACCAGCAGCAGTTGATGCTGATGGAGGAGCGGGCGGCGATCGCCCGCGAGCTGCACGACTCCATCGCCCAATCACTCTCCTGCCTGAAAATGCAGATCGCCTGTCTGCAGATGCAGGGGGAAACGCTCTCTGCCGCCAGCCAGGCGCTGGTGCAACAGATGCGTGAAGAGCTGAACGGCGCCTATCGCCAACTGCGCGAACTGCTGACCACCTTCCGTCTGCAGTTGACCGAACCGGGTCTGCTGGCGGCACTGCAATCGACGGTGGCGGAGTTCAACCCCAAACTGGGCCTGACCATCAGCCTCGATTATCAGCTGGGGCCGCGCACGGTGCCTGCCTATCAGGCCATACACCTGCTGCAGATCGCCCGCGAGGCGCTCAGCAACATCCTTAAGCATGCCGCCGCCAGCGAGGTAAGCATTCAGGTCATCAATAAACGCGGCGAAGTGACCCTGAGCGTATGCGACAACGGACGCGGCCTGCCGGCCGAGACCTCTCGCCCCGACCATTACGGCTTGATCATCATGCGCGATCGCGCCAAGAGCCTGCACGGCCGCTGCGACATTTTACCGCGCAGCGGCGGCGGCACCGAGGTGCGGGTCAGCTTCACGCCGGATAACCACGCCATCGACTAACGGAGACACCATGACGACAGAAACCGCCGCCACCATCTTACTGATCGACGACCACCCCATGCTGCGCAACGGCGTAAAACAGCTGATCGGCATGGACGCTCGCCTGCAGGTCATCGCCGAGGCCAGCAACGGTGAACAAGGGGTCGCGCTGGCGGAGCAGCACGATCCGGATCTGATCCTGCTCGACCTGAACATGCCCGGCATCAACGGGCTGGAAACGCTGGATCGCCTGCGCCAGACCGACCTGTCGGGGCGCATCGTGGTATTCAGCGTATCCAACCATGAAGACGACGTCGTCAGCGCGCTCAAGCGCGGCGCCGACGGCTATCTGCTGAAAGACATGGAGCCGGAGGATCTGCTGAAGGCGCTGCATCAGGCGGCGGCCGGGCAGATGGTGCTCAGCGAAACGCTGACGCCGATCCTCGCCGCCAGCCTGCGGGAAAACCGCCCGAGCGCCGAGCGCGATATTCAGCAACTGACGCCGCGCGAACGGGATATCCTGAAGCTGATCGCCCAGGGGCTGCCGAACAAGCTGATCGCCCGCCGCCTGACCATCACGGAAAGCACCGTCAAGGTACACGTCAAACACCTGCTGAAAAAGATGAAGCTGAAATCCCGCGTCGAGGCCGCCGTGTGGGTGTTGCAGGGTAAAAACGGTTAATCGTCGCCGTACAGCGGCCCGGTTTGCGCCGGGATCGGCGGCGGCGTCAGGGTTTGGATCGGCAGCTGATCCGTTTCATCACCGGCGGTCGCCGTCAGCGGCGGCGCCACTTTCAGTTCTATCCAGTTGGACGTCACGCGCTGCTGTTTGTCGTCCTCCAGCGTGACCGACAGCCGATAGCTGTTGGCGGCGCCCGGGGCGTCATCCCACGGAGGCACGATCGCCGTCCAGCCCTGCGGGTCGTTGGCATTGTGCGGCGGCGTCAGGCTCAGCGCCTGCGTATCCCCCTGCCAGCTGACGTGAGAAATCCCGTGCAACGCCTTGATTTCCAACACCAACGGCACGGTTTCCCCCGCCTGCAGGCTCCACGGCGGCGTGGCCAGGAACACCTGCAGCGTCTTGCGCTGGCGGAACTCCAGCACCGGCACGTTTTTACGTTCGACAGGATCGTAGCGGCTGCCGCGCAGCGACTTGGCCTGCGCCACATACTCCGGCGAAATCTGCTTGACCAGCGGCACCCCGAGCCGGTAGCTCAGCGCCAATTCCACCTGATCCTGGCTCTGCCCGCCCGCACCAATCTTATGCAACGCCTTCATCGTCACCAGCGGTACCGGGGTATAGTTGAGCCCCAGCTGCATCGCGCGCGGATCGTTCTGTTTCTTGCCGCTGCCGAACAGATCGACATTCTCGCCCAGGTACTGTTCATAGCTGAGCGAACCGCCGATTTGGCGATAGAACGGCAAATAGCCCTGCGTCGTGATATCGTAACCGCGCGCCGGACGGCTGAAAAATACCCCATCGCCGGGCTGTTGCGACAGCGCCGACAGCGGATAGTAATAGTTGGTGGAGAAACGCAGGTAGTCCCCCCAGGCTTCCGCCCCCACGCTGCCGCGATTGCGCTGCCGGGCGAAATCGCTGTCGAGCGCCGTGTTGTAACCCAGCAGCCAGTCACCGGCGATCCAGCGTTGCCCCAGCGCGACATTGCCGAGCGCCCCGGTGCTTTGCTGCAGCCAGCCGATTTGGCTGTAGGTCAACAACCCATCGACGTCGTACAACGGGCTGAAGAGCTGGCCGTTGCTGCCGGTAAAATCGCCCTCGCCGTTCATCTTCAGCGACAGCCGGGCGGTTCCCAACGGAGACAGCAGTTCTTGCGCCTGTTGCTGCAGCGCACCGGTCGCCTGCCCCAGCAAATAATCTTCAGCGCGGCTGCGCATCTGCTGACGTGAAACGTTGTTCAGATCTTTTTCGCCGAGCTGTTTGGCCATCTCGGCCCACTGCTTCTCGCGCGCGGCGTCGTCGGGCGCACCGCCCAGTTCGGGCAAGTTCGCCGCCGGATCTGCGCCGGCCTGTTCGGAAGAGACAACGCTGTCCGGCGCCGGTGGGGATTCGGCGCACGCGGGCGCCGCGCCGGCCAGCCACACCAGCGGCCCGGCCAGCCACGCCGTCTGGCGTCGGCGCCAGAATCGTTTTTTAGTCTTGATGAGTACTGCCTGAATGACGTCTTTCATGACACCGTTGGCTTCCCTCCTTCCTGGAGCACGCCAACCCACTGCTTTGCCGCCGCCATTCCCGCGACAGCGCTGAAAAACCTCACGTCCCCGGCCCGGCGGGGGCGCCTATGTCCTCATAGCCTAACGGCTTGACGAGCAGAAACAATAGGATAAACCCCAATCGCTCCCCAGTGACGTCGTCACTTGTACCCTTTACCGATCCATTCCGGCCGCCAGGTGAATTCACCGCATTTTAGCGCCGATTTTGCCGATAAAAAGCACAGTACCCCGCGGCTGCGCGCCACCGCGCAGGGCATTGTACACCCCTGCAATACGCAGCGTGGCGATGCGAACGCCTGCGCACTCCTCACAACTGACCGCGTTTTCCCCTGATGAAATACGCATTTTGCCGTTATTTTAGCCGTCTGTTTACGACTGGCGGAGTCCGGATGTTACTTTCTTTACTGTGGCACGCGCTGTTTTTCACCGCGCTGCTGTCGGCGGGCCTGATCGCCTTCGCGCTCATTACGTGGCTGGAACGCGTGGAGGGCGTCAACGGTCGCCCACAGAGGTTGCGCCTTCAGGGGCCGCTGCTGACGGCACTGGGGCTGGCGTTGGCGACGCTGCCCCTGAGCCTGGCGGCAGCGCCTCGATGGGGGTTAGTGCCGGCCGCGGCGCTCCTGATCGCCCTGGCCTGGCTGGACTGGCGCCATCGGTGGCTGCCGGATCGACTGACTCAGCCGCTGCTGTGGGGCGGGCTGCTGTGCAACCTTGACGCTCGCTGGGCGCCGCTGGAAGACGCCGTGCTGGGTGCCGTCGCCGGTTACGGCGCGTTATGCCTGCTCAATGCGCTCTACCGGCTGACGCGGCGGCGTGACGGCATCGGCCAAGGCGATTTCAAACTGCTGGCGGCGCTGGGCGCCTGGCTCGGCTGGACGATGTTGCCACTGCTGGTCTTTCTGGCGGCGGCGTTCGGATTGGGCGTCGCGTTGGCGCGTGGCCTGCACAACCGCCGAGCCTGGCGAACGCCGCAACCTTTCGGTATCGGGTTAGCGGCGGCAGGCTGGCTATGCCTGCTGACCGGTCCCGTCTCACCTGGCCCGCAGTGGAATTTCATTTATTTCACAGCATCAACCCCACATGAAATCGAGGCAGAACGCGGTTCTGCGCGTTTCGCACCGTTTTTACCCAGCCTCGCCGACGGCTATTTTTCCGCTGCCGGCAAGGGATGATAGCCCGGTGAAATTTTGCCTATTTCACCAAAACTCACTGTGTCCCTTTAGGCCCCGGTGTTATGTTCCCCAGCTGGATCACGCCATGGAGCATCCCATGCAAAACCCGGTCAGGCCACTCGCCGCCCTTCCCGACAGCGAACAGGCGCATTCTTCCGTGCAATGGCTGCTGCTGGGCGCCGTCGCCATCACAGGCGTTTGGTTCGCCCCCTATTTATCGTTGGTGATTTGCAGCGGCTTGATCGCCGCCTTTATGCTGCTGCGCCAGCAACCCGATCGCGTACTGAATCTCACCGCTTTCCTGCTGCTGACCGTGATATCCGCGGTGCCGCTGGCGACGAAGAACCTCGAGCCGGTGATGAACGACAAGGTGAACTACTACCTTGAGATGCAGCAGTACAGCGGCTACGGCCTGATGGACTGGCTGGCGCAGTTTTCCGGCACCGACTTTGTCTCGCACCTGTTGTTTAAACTGACTGCCACCTGGTTTGGCGTCGGTAATGGCGCATTCGCCGCCTTCTTCCTTATCAGCTTTTCGCTGCTGGCGCTGGGCGTTTACCGCCTGTCGCGCACTTACTTTGCCGTGATCCTGTTTTTGTTCTGCTGCCAATACAATTTCCAGGGGCTGTACGGCAACCTGTTGCGGCAGGGGCTGGCGCTCTCTTTCCTGGTGCTGGCCGTGTCGGAACAGCACCGCGGCCGCATGCTGCTCTGGATCGTGATGGCGTCCTTCAGCCATTTTTCCGCTTTCCTGTTTCTGCCCTATCTGCTGCTGCCCGCGCGCTGGCGCACCGTAGGCACCCTGCCGGTGCTGGCGCTGTTCGCCGCCTGTTACCTCGGCGGCGCGGTGCTGATGCCTAAACTGATCGCCGTCGTCGGCAACGACTTTCTGGCCTCGCGCGCCGAAGCCTACGTCAGCGGCGACTTCGGTAATAACCCGGTGCGCAAAATCCAAATCACGCTGCTGTACGTCGGCGTGGTGGAGGCGCTGTATCAATTCGCCCGCTACAAGTTCCGCACGCCATCGCCTCAGTTTGTACAAGCCGCCTATGCCGTGCGCCTAATGTTCCTTTATAACTGCGCGGTGTTCTTCGCCACCATCAGCTTTGAAGAGGTGGCTAACCGCTATTCATTCAACATGATGATCTTCGTGCTGATCTTTATGGTGATGGTATGCGGCAATCTGAAAGACGCGGTAAGCCGGGTGCTGCTAACGTTGCTGTGCTTCTCGCTGGGCATCGCGTCCTATCTGTATATCAACCAGGTCGGCGTGCAGCAGTTTTGGTACGGCGATCTGCAGGCGCTGGTGACCGACAGCCTGCCGACAATCCTCAATAAGCTGAATCTCGCCGGCACGCCGTGGTGAGCTCGCCGCGTTAACACCGGCCAGGCCCCCTCTCCTCTCGGCGGCGAGGGGGCATTTTTCGTTCACGGCTGCGTCTTATTCACCCGATCCAGATACAGCATGCTGTTGGCGATATCCACCCGGGCATCTTCAACATTGTCCCGTAATGCCACCAGCGTTTGCCCCTGCAGCGCCAGCACATAAGGCGAACTGGCCTGCAGTTCCCGTTGCAGCGCGGCGTAACGTGCGCTGCGCGCTGCGCTGTCGCCTTCCGCAGCCGCCGCACGCGTTTCCGCGCTGATGGCGGGAATGCTCCACTGGGTGCGCCAGGCCAGGGTCTTCGGCCCGCCCGGCACATTGTAGGCAAAGGCGCTGGCGTTGGTGTTCGGATCCAGATAGTCGGCGCCCCAATAGGTGAAGATCGCCTGGAAATCGCGGCCGCGCATCTTGCCCCACAGATCGCTCTCCACCACCGGATGAATGTCCAGCCGCAGCCCAGCCTGCGCAAAGCTGGCCTGCAGCGCCTGCGCAATGTCGGTATACGGCGGCTGGTTGATAACGATCAGGCTGATGCTTGTGCCCTCGTTGATGCCGGCATCGCGCAGGATCCGTTTGGCCTTGTCCACATCGAGCTTAAACGGCCGCTCGTCGAGCGCACCGTCCAAGCCCTGCGGCAAGAAGGCCTGATGCACGCGATATTGCCCTTTCAGCAACCGTTCGGCGATGCTCTGATAATCCACCAGCCAGCGCGCCGCCTGCCACAGCGCCGGATTGCCCAGCGCCGGGTTGTCTTTGCTGCCGGTATTGAAACCGAGGTAATACACCTTGGGCGCATCGGCCTGCTCAATACGCACGCCCGGCGCTTTGCGCAGCGAGTCGAACTGGTCGGCGCCCAGATCGTAGGCCACGTCGGCATCCCCCTTCAGCAACAGTAAACGGCGGGTGCCGGCATCGCTGACGTTCTTGAATAACACCGTTTTCAACCGGGCCGGCGACGGCGCGTAGTCGTTGCGGCCAAACAGCAGCGCCTCATGCGGCACATAGTTGTTCACCCGATACGGGCCGCCGCCGGCCGAATGGTTGCGCAGCCAGGCGTTCCCGAAGTCCCCCTGCTGCGCGTGTTCGCTCAACAGCTTCTCATCCACGATCGAAGCCACGTTCGCCGTCAGCAGCCGCAGCGCCAGCTCGCTGCCGATGTTGGCCGACCAACTGAGCTGCACCTGGTTATCCCCGATCTTCTTCAGCTGCTGCTCGACGTTATCCGGCGTCCAGCCAAACTCAGCGAGAATAAAGGACGGCGCCTTGTTCAGCTTCACCGCACGCACCAGTGAGTAAATCACGTCCTCGGGACGCAGCGGATTGCCGGAAGCGAAACGTTGCTGCGGCTTCAGGGTAAAGATCAGGCTGCGCCCATCGGCGCCCGCTTGCCAACGGGCGGCGGCGTCCGGCGCCAACTTTTGCGGCGCACCGCGATCCGGCGCCACCAGGCGCTGATAGAGATTAACCAGATTGGCCGAGCTGACGGTTTCAAAGCTCTCCGCCGGATCGAGGCTGATGATGCCCTCGAGCGAACTGACCACCACCAAGGTATCCGGCGGGGTGGCGGCCTGCGCGCCGAAAGCGGTCGCCAGCGCGCCATACAATAAGGTTGGGATTAACCGTTTCATCGATACACTCTCCACAATCACGCGGTTGCGTTGTTTTTCGAGTGTAGGGGGTAAGAATTAACAGAAGAACGACGATAAATTGCTTTATTTATTACCAAGATGGATATGCCCGCCGCATTGACGGGCATTGGCTCAGGCAAGGAGACGGCCGTGCGCCATCGCCACCGCGCGATCGCACATATGGTCGATCACATCCGCATCGTGACTGACCAGCACCAGGGTCAGATCGCCCGCCTGTTTCAGCTCGTTGAGCAGGTTGAGGATCTCCGCCTGCACCGACATGTCCAATGCCGAGGTCGGCTCATCCAGCAGCAGCAGCTTCGGCCGCAACAGCAAGGCGCGCACGATCGCCACGCGCTGCCGTTGGCCGCCCGACAGCTGATGCGGATAGCGATCCAGCAGGCGCGGATCCAATCCTACCTGGCGAAAGCCCGCGCTGATTTTGCGTTCGATGTCGCTTTCTTGCAGCAGTTTGAGCGGTTCCGACAACGTGCGCAACAGCCGGTGCTTGGGGTGAAGCGAAGCATAAGGATCCTGAAACACCATCTGCACTTCACGCCGCAGTTCGCCGGTGAACGCCTGTCCCGGCTGCAGCCGCCGCCCGAGCAGTTCAAAACCGCCGCGCCAGCTGTCGTTCAGCCCGGCCAACACCCACAGCAGCGAGGACTTGCCGCAGCCGGAAGGCCCCACCAGGCCGAAGCACTCGCCCGGTTCGATACGCAGGTTAACGTCGTGCACCACGGTGCGCTGTTCATAACCCTGGCGATGGCTGACGCTGAGGTTCTCCAGTGCAATCACGCTCATTTCAATGCCTCCAGCAGCGCGCGATCCAGCACCGGCAGCGGCTTGCCGCGCGTCTCGCGGCTCGGCCGACACGCCCACAGCGTGCGAGTATAAGGGTGCGTGGCCTGCGCCAGCTCTGCTGCCGGCAGCTGATCCAACAGCTCGCCTTTGTACATCACCAGTACCCGCTCGCAGTGGTGCGCCACCTGCTGCAGATCGTGGCTGATCAGGATCAGCCCCATATTGCGTTGCGCCACCAGATTTTCTATCAGCTGCAGCACCTGATCGCGCATCTGGTGATCCAGCGCCGAGGTGGGTTCGTCGGCAATCAGCAGCTGCGGATCGTTGATCAGGGCGATGGCCAGCATCACCCGCTGCCCCATCCCGCCGGAGAGCTGATGCGGATAGCGGCGACACAGCGCCGCCGGATCGGGCAAGCCCACCGCCGCCAGCATCTCCAGCACTTTTTCACGCCGCTCGGCGCGGCTCAGCTTGGCATGCAACACCAGCGGCTCCTCCACCTGACGGCCAATCGGCTGATTGGGATTCAACGCATGTTTGGGATCTTGCATCACCATCGCCACCCGGTCGCCGCGCAGGCGGCTCCACTGGCGCTCGCTCAGGCGCGTCAAGTCTTCGTCGTCCAGCGTCAGGCGCTGCGCCCGCAGCTGCAACGGCGGCGGCAATAGCCCCATCAGCGCACGCGCGGTCAACGACTTGCCGGAGCCGGACTCACCGACCAGCGCCAGCCGCTCCCGCCCCATGCTGAACGAAATATTCTTCACCAGCGCCGCCGGCTGCGGCCCCGGCACGCCGATCGCCAAACGTTCAACGGTCAATAAGGTGTTATCAGTGCCCATGACGAGGATCCATTTTATCGCGCAGGCCGTCGCCCAGCAGGTTAAAGGCCAGGCTGGCGAACAGGATCGCCCCGCCCGGTGCGGCGGCGACCCACCATTGATCGAAAATCACTTTACTGCCTTCGGCCACCATCGAGCCCCATTCGGCGGTCGGCGGCGCGACGCCCATGCCGAGGAACCCCAGACCGGCGGCGGACAGGATGATGCCGCCCAGGCTCAGCGCCGCGCGCACCACCGCGCTGGGCAGGCATAAAGGTAAAATGTGGCCGACCATCAGCCGCAGCCCGTTGATGCCCTGCATGCGCGCCGCCGCCAGATAATCGCTGCGGCGCAGCGCCAGCGTTTCGGCCCGCGCCTGGCGGGCAAAGGCCGGCCAGCTGGTCAGTGCCAGCGCCAGCGCGCCGTTCATCAGCCCCGGCCCCATCACCGCCACGAACGCCAGCGCGATCACCAGGCTCGGCAACGACAGGAAAATATCGGTCAGACGCATCAAAATGCGTTCTGCCCAGCCGCCGAGATAACCGGCGCAGATGCCCACCAGCAGACCGATAGGGATGGTCAGCACCAGAATCAGCGACACCAGAATCAGCGTCGGCCGCGCGCCGTAAATCACGCGGGAGAGCAAGTCGCGGCCGAAACCGTCGGTGCCCAACCAATGCGTGGCGGAAGGCGGCAGCAGCCGCAGCTCGATATGCTGCAAATTGGGATCGAAAGGCGCCAGCCACGGGGCCAGCAGTGCGGTGACGATCAGGATCGCCACCAGCGCTGCGCCGAGCGTCAGCGTGGTCAGCCGCTGACCGGTGCGATAGCCGACGGCCGGCTCGCTTTGCGGTTCGTGTTCAGAGAGATGTTGGCTCATCGGGTTCGCGGATCCACTAGATAGGTCAAGGCATCGGCCAGGGTATTCAACAGCACGAAACAGGTGCCGATCAGCAGCGTGGCGCCGAGGATCGCCGGGGTGTCGGCGGCAAACAGCGCCGAGGTCAGATAGCGCCCGACGCCGGGCCAGGCGAACACCGTTTCGGTCAATACCGCGCCCTCCAGCAGGCTGGCATAGGAGAGAGACAGTACGGTGATCAACGTCCCCAGCACGTTGGGAAACACGTGGCGCAGCAGAATGCGCAGGCGGCCGGCGCCTTTGGAGCGCGCCAGCGTCACGTATTCCTTGTTGCACTCTTCCAGCATCGCCGCGCGCAGCAGCCGGGTGATGCCCGCCATCGACAGCAGCGCCAGCGCCACGACCGGCAGCCACAGGTGGCTGATGGCGTTGTAGAACATCTCGCGATCGCCGGACAGCCAGCTGTCAATCAACACGAAACCCGTACGCGGCTCCATGCTGTACAAGTAAATGTCATCCAGGCGCCCCGGCCCCGCCGACCAGTGCAGCGTGGCGTAGAACAGCAGCAGCCCCAGCAGGCTCAACCAGAAAATCGGCACCGAATAACCCACCAGCGACAGCAACCGCGCCGCATTATCCAGCCAGCTCCCCGGTTTGAGCACCGCCAGAAACGCCAGCGTAATGCCGCCTAACGCGCCGAGAATAATGGCGCAGGTGGCCAGTTCCACCGTTGCCGGGAAGGTACGCAACAGATCGCTCAGCACCGGCTGGGCGGTAATGCGCGAAATGCCCAGATCGCCGTGCGCCAGGTGCACCAGATAGCGCCAAAATTGCACCGGCAGCGGCTGATCCAGCCCCAGGTCATGACGCACCTGCGCATAGGTGGCTTCGCTGGCGTGATCGCCCGCCACCTGCAGCGCCGGATCGATCGGCGCCAGGTGCGACAGCATAAAGGTGAACAGCAGCAGGCCGAGCAGCGTTAACGCCAGCGACAACACGCCGCCGAGCAGCCGCCCGCCCCAGCGCCAATACCGCCGGGCTAGCCCGGCGGAGGCGGAGAGTTCAGCGGCCATTACTTGCTGACCTTGCTGTAGAACACCATGTCAGGGTTGATGCCCTGCACATAGCCCTTGAGGTTGTCACGCACCGCGATCAGGCTGCGCGCCTGCAGGCCGATGACAAACGGCGAACTTTGCTGCACCTGTTTTTGCAGTTGCTGATAGTCGGCCACCCGTTTGGCGGTGTCGTTTTCCGCGGTGGCGGCCAGCGTCAACTTGCTCAGCGCCGGGATCTGCCAGTTGGCTCGCCAGGCCAGCGTCTTGCTGCCGTCCTCCGGGTTGTAGGCAAAGGCGGCCGCGTTGGTGTTGGGATCGAAGTAATCCGGCCCCCAGGAGGTCAGCGTCGCATCGTAGTTAAGCGCTTTCACCTTGGTGGAGACCTGCGAGCTGATGCCCGGCACCAGTTCGACCTTCACGCCGCCCTGAGCAAAACTGGCCTGCAGCGCCTGAGCGATATCCAGGTACGGCGGCTGGTTGTTGACGTCCAGACGGAAACTGACGTTGCTCAGCCCCGCTTTGGCCAGTATTTCTTTGGCTTTCTGCGGATTGAAGCTGTACGGCCTATCCTTGAGCGCGCCCAGATAACCGTCCGGCAGGAATGCCTGATGGCTCTGGAACTGCCCTTTCAGCAGATCGTCGGCGATGCCTTGGTAATCGAACAGCCAGCGCGCCGCCTCCCAAAACGCCGGGTTGCCGAGCGCCGGCGACGCCTTGGCGTTGAACTGCAGGAAATAAAGCGAGGCGTAAGGAATGGCCAACGGTTTGACGCCCGGCTTGCCCTTCAGGGCCGCCATCTGGTCCGCCCCCAGGTTGCGCGCGATGTCGGCATCGCCCTGCTCAATCAGCAAACGGCGCGCGGCCGGATCGGGCACGTTTTTGATCAGGATGGTTTTCAACGTCGGCGCCCCTTCCGGCGAGCCGGGGTTCGCGTCCAACACCACCACTTCGTGCGGCACATAGGTGCGGATTTTGTAAGGGCCGCTGCCGGCGGAGTGGCTGTTCAACCATTGGTGCCCCAGATCGTCGCCCTGCTGGTGCGCCAGCGCCTCTTTGGCGTCGACGATCGAGGATACCGGCGCCGACAGCAGGCTGAGCACGAAGGCCGGGCTGACGTTTTCATCCCAGCTGATTTTTACCGTATGGTCATCCACCTTGGTCAGGTGTTGATCCACGTTCTTCGCGTTCCAGCCCAGCTGCGTCAGGATAAACGACGGTTCGAGATTGAGTTTCACCACCCGTGAAAGCGAAAAGATCACGTCCTCCGGCCGCAGCGGGTTGCCGCTGGCGAATTTGGCGTCCGGGCGCAGGCTGAAGGTCAGGCTGCGGTTATCGGCGCCGGCCTGCCAACGGCTGGCCAGGGTCGGTTTGAGATCGACGGGATTGTGCGGATCGGACTGGATCAGACGTTGATACAGGCTGTTGAACGACTGCACCGTGGTTAACTCAAATCCCTGAGCCGGGTCAAAGCTGACCACGTCATCGATAGACTGCGCGATCACCAACGTGTTGGCCGGCGTCGCCGCCTGTACGTCAACGCTGGCCGCCACGGCCAAAAACAGCAAAGAAGGAACGAGCGCTTTCATCTGAAACTCTCCAAGCGGATGGAATTTATAATAATTTCGCGAGTGTATGCGAGCGCGATCGGCAGCTGAAGGTACTTAAATCACTATAGATATTCTTTTTATGTATATAGATGGGGTTTTGATTATTAGGCGGGCAATGCAGAATGCGCGGCAGGAATTGCCTGCCGCTTATCGGTTAAATCTGGTAATCAATCACCGCGTCCAGCTGCGACGAGAAGACCTTGTCTTTTATTTCGGTCAGCGACAGCGTCGGGTTGCACAGTTGGATAAAGCGCCAGGCATAGTTGCGCTGCAGCTGGCTGCGTTTCAGGCCCAGCCATACCGTATTAGGCTCAAACAAATGCTCGGCGTTGAGACTGACCAAGCCGCGATCGCGCTCTTTTTCATACGACATGTCCGCCAGCACGCCCACGCCTAACCCCAGCTCGACGTAGGTTTTAATCACGTCGGAGTCCTGCGCGCTGAGCGCGATGTCCGGGGTCAGGCCCGCCGCTTTGAACGCCGCATCCAGCTTCGCGCGCCCGGTAATGCCCTGGCGGTAAGTGATCAGCGGCAAGGTGCTGAGCATCTCCAGCGTCACCTGCGGCTGACGCGTCAACTCATGCCCTTCCGGCACCAGGATGGTGTGATGCCAGCGGTAGTAAGGGAACGCCGCCAGCGATTCGTCACTCATCAGCCGTTCGCTGGCGATGCCGATATCGGCTTCTCCGGCGGCCAACATCGAGACGATCTCCTCAGGGCTGCCCTGATTGAGCACCACCCGCACCCGCGGATAAAGCGCGCGAAACTCTTTGATCACCCCCGGCAGACTGTAACGCGCCTGAGTGTGCGTCGTTGCGATATGCAGCTGCCCCGAGTCGTTGCTGCTGAAAACGTCCGCCAGGCGACGGATGTTGTTGGCGTCGTTGAGAATGCGCTCCGCCACCACCAACAGCTCTTTGCCGGGTTCGGTCATGCCCAGCAGCCGTTTGCCGCGGCGAATGAATATTTCAATGCCCAGCTCTTCTTCCAGCTCGCGAATATGCCGACTGACGCCGGACTGCGAGGTAAATAACGTATTGGCGACCTCAGTCAGGTTGTAGTTGCAGCGCGCCGATTCACGAATAATTTTTAATTGTTGAAAGTTCATCCCCGTCTCCCTGTTTCTTCCAGTAGCGTTAGCCATATTGATACGGAGTCCGACGAGTCTGAACAAATAAGAAATAACCTTTACTTATGCAATTTAATACTAAGTCGATCATTCTGCTTCGCAGGTGGGGTGGGAAACTGACAAAAAACAGCTAATGACTTTAAAAATAACGGGATAGATAACCACAATAAAAGCATGCCTTAAATCACTGTGGAAATTAAGTTATTAAATATAGGCATTAGATATAAAAAAGGGCTCAGCATGCTGAGCCCCTCACCGTTCGTATTCCCGCAGCAGCCTCAGGCGGTGGCCTCGCTGCCGATGCCGCCGGTGCGGTTCTGCTGCAGCCACTGCTGTACACAGCGCACCAGATCGCCGATGCAATCATCCTGCATGCCGTGGTGCTTCAACTCGTTATCCAGCGCAAACAGATATTGCGCGTTGGTGCCCAGCGGGCCGCTGGCGCTGGCGATCAATGGCGCAATCACCTGGTAGCTGGTGTCTTCTTCAAACAGCGGATGCTGCGGGTTCATCACGAACACCAACGCAGTAACCTTCTCGCCGCCATCCAACTGCAGCTCGCACCAGGTGGGCACGTAGCAATCGGTCACCATTTCACGCTTCCAAAGCAGCTCCAACTCTTCACGCAACTTGCTTTCCGGCAAACGAAACGCCAGGCCCGTGGTGTGGCCGCCGGCTTTTAACGCCAGCATGCGCCCCGGCTGATGCAGCGTGCCGCGCCCGGCGGTCAAGCGCATGCAGAACGCCCGGTGCCAGCCGTGCAGCGTGGCCGGCCGCACTTCTTCCGATTCGAAAACCGGGTTCCACATCAGCGAACCGTAACCGAATATCCATACGGGGCTGTGATCCGGCCGGCGCGATAAGGTGCAATCCAACGAGGCTGCACGCTGTTCAGGCGTCAGCAACAACGACTCCTCAATAGCGCCGAATGCAGTTTTGCAATCCGCTTTTTGCAGAAAATCTCGCGTTAACACTGATATTACCTCCCGGGAATACGATTTCTCGCCTTCCCTCGCCACTGCTGAACCTTTGATGTTTTATTTTCGGCTGCGGATTTTTATTAATTCAATCACCGCGCCTTATAAGAATGACCTTATTCTTTTCCTGACGTGCAATCAAGTTACAAAGCGGCGTTAAAGTGAAAAAGTATTTGTACTGAGCAGCAATAATATTAATTGCCGAGCTCCACATAATGTCTGCGCGATTTTACTGCGTGATAATTCGTTACTTTTTATGCCAGCGTTCGTCGTCGCCCTTGCGATAGCTTTGCTTGACCGCCGCCCAGGCCACCTTATGCGCCGTCTCTTCCCGGCTGTCGTCACCGCGCCGCTCATCGGGATCCCGGTATTGTTGCCAGGCGCTGTTGAACGCTTCTTTATAGATCGCCTGCGCATGTTCCGGCAGCACATGCTTAACGTTGTCCGGCAAGTCGTTCGTGCTGTGGTAGGGCATATGGCCTCCCCTTTCAGGATGAGTGAACCTTAAGCCTAGCCCACATGCGGTTTCGTCTCAATTAGCAAACAATTCTCATTATCAAACGACATGTTATACTCACCGCCAAACGAACTATAAGGAGAATCCCGTGACTACCGAAGCCCCTCGCTCACGCGCCCCCTACCTGATCGCCGTCAGCCGCGTACAGGACATTACGCCGCACCTGCGCCGCATTACCTTTACCGCTCCCGATCTGCGTTACTACCCGGCCAATGCCGCCGCTGCACACATCAAAGTCTTTTTGCCGCTCGCCGGCCAGACGCAGCCGGACCTGCCGACGCTGACCGAAAACGGCCCGCGTTGGGCTGCGGACGCCGTGCGCCCGATTGTGCGCACCTATTCCATCCGCGCCGTGCGCCCGGAACTGGCGGAAGTGGACATCGAGTTCGCCATTCATGATCATCAGGGCCCGGCGGTGGACTTTGCACGCCAGGCGAAAGCCGGTGATAAAATCGGCATCAGCAACCCGGGCGGCCCCAAGCCGATGCTGCCGGCCGCCGACTTCTACTGCCTGGCGGGCGATCCTTCCTCACTGCCTGCGCTGGCAGCACTGCTGGAAAACCTGCCGCCACACAGTGCCGGACGCGCTTTCGTCCGCGTCGACAGCAACGCTGACGTCATTGACCTGAAGAAACCCGCCGACGTTGAGGTCAATTGGGTCGTCGGCGGCACGGAGAAGACCGACGAGTTGGTCGCTCGGTTCCGCGCGCAGTCCCTGCCGCAGGGCGAAAGCCACTTCTGGCTCGCCGGTGAAGATCGCCTGGTGGTTGAGCTGCGCCGCTACCTGCGTCGCGAACGTCAATGCGATCGTAATCGTCTTTATGCCGTACCTTACTGGCGTGAGGGGCTAAATGAAGAGGGTTACCACAATAAACGGCATGAAATCATGGACAACATTGACGACTGACGCTCTCATTTTCCTTGATTAACCACGAGCTAAACAAGTAAACACGACTTTTCTCAAATCTAACGCTAAAAATTGGCGTTATTGCGTAAAAGTAAGTAAATAAAACCGCACCCCGTGCGGTTTTTTTGCTACCCTGATCACATAAGCAAGCAATTGCTTTCTCAGATAAAACAACATCACACCGGCGCCGCGGGTGTATCCTAATATAAAATACCTACTGGAAACGCAACGTTGCCGTATCACGGCGACCGGCGCTGACGGGCTACGCTGTTTGAGAAGGAGTGCCACCCTCATGAAGTCGCAACACGATCCTGGCCGATCCACCAAATCTCGCCACACCGAATACTCGCTGATCTTCCCTATCGCCGCGCTGGTGGTGTTAAATCTATGGGGCAGCACCGATAACTTTCCGCTGATCGTCGGCATCAATATTCTCGCGCTGGTGGGGATCCTCAGCAGCGCCTTCAGCGTGGTGCGCCACGCCGACGTGCTGGCTCACCGATTGGGCGAACCCTATGGCTCGCTGATCCTCAGTTTGTCCGTCGTGATCCTCGAAGTCAGCCTGATTTCCGCGCTGATGGCCACCGGCGACGCCGCGCCGGCGCTGATGCGCGACACGCTGTACTCCATCATCATGATCGTTTCCGCCGGCCTGGTCGGCTTTGCGCTGCTGCTCGGCGGGCGCAAGTTCGCCACCCAGTACGTCAACCTGGGCGGCATCAAACAGTATCTGATGGCGATTTTCCCGCTGGCGGTGATCGTGCTGGTGTTCCCGAGCGCGCTGCCAGGCGGTAACTTCAGCACCGGGCAAGCGCTGCTGGTGGCGTTGATCTCCGCCGCCATGTATGGCGTGTTCCTGGTGATCCAGACCAAAACCCACCAGAGCCTGTTCGTGTACGAGCATGAAGACGACGATGGCGACCCGCACCACGGCAAGCCCTCTTCCCACAGCAGCGCCTGGCACGCCGCCTGGCTCATCGTGCACCTGATCGCGGTTATCGCCGTCACCAAGTTCAACGCCAACCCGCTGGAAGGCCTGCTGACCAAGATGAATGCACCGGCGCAGTTCACCGGTTTCCTGGTGGCGCTGCTGATCCTGTCGCCGGAAGGCCTGGGCGCGCTGCGCGCCGTGTTGAACAATCAGGTGCAACGCGCCATGAACCTGTTCTTCGGTTCGGTGCTGGCGACCATCTCCCTGACGGTGCCGGCGGTGACCATCATCGCTACTCTGACCGGGCAGACGCTGATCTTCGGCCTGCAAACGCCGCATATCGTGGTGATGTTGACGGTGTTGCTGCTGTGCCAGCTGTCGTTCTCGACCGGCCGCACCAACGTGCTGAACGGCACCGCCCACCTGGCGCTGTTCGCCGCCTACATGATGACTATCTTCGCCTGATCAAAAAGGGGCGCACTCTGTGCGCCCCTGCCTTCGTTATACCGAGAAGAATATCGCCGCGGCGATCCCCCCGAACAAAATCCACTTGATGATGTAATAACCGGTGCGGTTCCAGGCCTTCAGGCGTTTCCCCACCCGGCGTATCGCATAGATGTATTTGAACATCTTGTTGACGCCGCCGGTGCGATCGCCCTCTTCATTCGGCGCCGTGGCGGCGCTCATCAGGTTGCGCCCCAGCCAGTGATTTACCGCCTGCGCCCAGCGGTAGCGCATCGGCCGTTCGATGTCGCAGAACAGGATCAGACGATTCTGCCCGCTCTGGTTTTCCGCGTAGTGCAGATAGGTTTCATCGAACATCACCCCTTCACCGTCGCGCCAGCTGTAGCGCTCACCGTCCACCTCAATGAAGCAGCGGTCATCGTTGGGGGTAATCAACCCCAGGTGATAACGCAGCGAACCGGCGTAAGGATCGCGGTGGCGCGGCAAACGGCTGCCGTCCGGCAGTTCGGCGAACATCGCCGCTTTGACCGAAGGCAGGCTGCGCAGCAGTTCCGTGGTCTGCGGGCACAGGGTCATGGCGGAAGGATGGCTGTCTTCATACCATTTCAGATAAAAGCGTTTCCAACCGGTCTTGAAGAACGAGTTGAAACCGGCATCGTTGAATTGATCGGACGCTTTGATCTGCTGGATCTCCATCAGCTTCTGTCCTTCGTCGCGGATGGTTTCCCAGTTCTCCCGCAGTACCGCCAGCTCAGGGAACTGCTCCGGCTTCAGGTACGGCGTAGTCGGCACACGAGAAAACAGATACATGAAGACGTTCAGCGGTGCGGTAAAGGTGGAATGGTCAGACAGCTGCCGCCAAACGTTATAGCGCACCCGTCCGCGGTAATGCACATAGACGACGCATAAAATAAGCAAAATCAGAATGATATATTTCATGTTTGAATCGCAGCAAGGAACCCACACTCAATGCGCCGCGCGGCGCACACCCCAGAAAATGTCCTTTTGGCGGCGCAGGCAAACTGCGCGCCAATCTGGAACCCATTAATCATTAACGCTAACTCAACGAAAATCTATACAGAAAACCACAATAATTTACACAAAGGTTAAACGAGAGGGGAAATGGGGGGCGATAAAAAGGCCGCCGAAGCGGCCTAGCAAAGATATATTAGTCATTTGAAGTAAAAGGATTTACTTCTAAGCGTGTCCACGCATTGACCACACTTCGAAAAAAAGCCCCGGATTTCCGGGGCTTCTTCGTTCGGTTACATCAACATGCTTTGCTGACCGTAATTGTTTGGGTGCGGCAATACCGGCACCACATGGCCGGGCTTCATAATGGTGCGCTCGATGGTTTCCATGGTGACAAATGTATGACTGCAATTGATGTTCTGACACTGGTGATAGCGCTCTTTGGTGTTCTCACTGAGATAACGACTTGAGCGAGCGTGTGCAGCAGTTCCGCAGATATTGCAATGAAACATAATTTATCACCTCCACCATTCAACATTGATAAAGTGATTTTAGACTTTTTATCTTTAATATCAATGAATTATTATCGATTTAATCTTGTGAGATTTCCTCCTCGTACTCCACATCAGAAAGCTTCACCTCAAGCTCTAACGCCGTCGTGTAGCCGTTATCGCTGAGTGAATGGGTCACCTTAGTGATTGTCCACGCCTGCTCATCTATGACGCGCTTAA
This sequence comes from Serratia sp. ME47, assembly GCF_903970925.1. Taxonomy (NCBI): domain Bacteria; kingdom Pseudomonadati; phylum Pseudomonadota; class Gammaproteobacteria; order Enterobacterales; family Yersiniaceae; genus Serratia; species Serratia sp. ME47. The sequence continues at coordinate 243,276 of NZ_CAJCKE010000001.1, forward strand.
ACCCCTTCACCGCTACCGGCGTTTCAGGATATAAATCTGCGCGCCCCATGGCGAGACTGATAGAAAACTCCGCCACACCACGTTGCAGCTTGTCCCACTTCGCCAGTGCGGCGCGCATCGCCTGCGCCTTGCTGGCATAGACTGTAGTGATGGCAAACACATTATCGGCCTCGCCGGTCATGTATTCCCCTTCCCTCGCCTCTTTCGGCTTGGCCGCCGTCTTTTTGGCAGTAACCGGCTTTGCCTTGGGGTGCTGCAACGCACGCAGGTGCTGAGGCTTCGGTTTGCGTTTGAGCTTGACCCGCTGCTTTTGCGGCTTCGGGTCTTTGGTGTGCAGCCATTTCGCCGTAACGCCGGTATACGCGGCCCGGTCAGCAATCGCAAATTGATGCCGGTCACCGTCGCGGCGCTCGATGGTCATCTGCGGTATCGGCTTGCCGCTGGCAGTCACGCCATTACCGGCCCGGATAAATAGCAACCTCCCGGCTTTTATCGACACCTCCGCCCCGTTGCGGCTGGCAAGTCGCGTCAAAAACTTGGCGTCGGACTCCTGCGACTGGTCGATATGCGGGACTTTAATCCCGGCCAGCTCTTTCGCAACACAGGCGGCCAGCTTGTTCCTCTCGGCAATTTTGCCAATCACCGCACCGAGTGTCGTGTCATGATAAGACTCCTCCCGGCGGGCATTGAGCGAACCGCGAAAATCAGCGGAACGGGCGCGAATAGTCAATGTGTCAGGCGTTCCCCGATGCTCTATCTCGTCGACGGTAAAGTTGCCTTTGTTGAACAATGGCGCACCCTGCCAGCCAAGATGAAGCGACAGCACTGCGCCCCGGCGTGGCATCATGACCTGACCGTCAGCGTCGTCCAGTTCGATATCCAGCTGGTCAGCCTCAAATCCGCGGTTGTCCGAAAGCGTCAGGGAGAGCAAGCGGGCGCTTATATCGTGCGTGATGTCCTTGTCGCCCATTTTGAGCATAAACGCCGGGACGATGGTTGCCCCTGCATCCAGCGTCATCCCGGTAATCATTGGAACAGCCCTCCCGCCATGTTCCTCGCCTTGGCCGCCAGCTCGCTCACCTGACCGAGCATCCCCTCGGCCTGCGCCTGCAAATCGCCATACATGGCCGTAAAGGATTCATCCACGCGCGTGAGCGTGAGCGTAAACTCGATGCGGCGGGCGCTGCCGGTGGAGAAAAACTCCGTGCGGGTTTCGCTGACGCTGTTCACGACAAACATGCCGTAAATGGTGCCTGTCCCTTCCAGCAGCGGCCACGCCTTGCCCTCGGCCGCCATCGCATCGAGCAGTTGCATCGAGATTTTGCCACCGGTGATTTCGGGCAACAGTACGCCGGAGAGCGTGATTTTTTCCTCATTCACGCCGAGAAATTGCAGCGCAGGCCGCTGGCCGACGCGGCTGTTTGACGGCCAGCGATAATCTACCGAGCGCGCCAGCGTTTGATACGGCACCGTCTGCAACTGGAACACAAACAGCCCAAGAATCAGCATCATCAGCACAACCCCTTAATCCGTCGCCATATTTGAGCGTTGCGCCGCGCGGCGCTTGCGCTCCCGTTCTTCCACCACGTCCAGCAACATCCGCTTGGTTTCCGCCGCGCTGGCTCCGCCGGGGTGCTGGCTGCCGACGTGGAAATTATTGACGCTGTTATCCACATAAGATTTTCCGCCCCCGGCCGTAACCGGTACATAACCGCCCGTCAGCAAGCCACCCGACGGAGAATACCCGCGCCCGTTCGCCCCGTTGGCGTAGTCATTGGCCTTCTGCGCTTTCTTGTCGAGGTCGCTGGATTCAGCATTGATGACGCCAAGCTTTTCCAGCACCCAATCAATGCCCTGACGCAGCTTGTTGAATGCCCTGAGCGGCAGCATCAGCACGTCGGCCAATCCGCGGCCAAACGCCAGCCCGGCGTTTTTACAGTTGTCGAGGGTCTCCTTCGTTGATTTCACCGGCTCGATTAAATCTTTGAACCATTGCCAGACCGCCTTTAGCTTCTCGCCGAGCCAGTCAAAAGCCGGCTTCAGCGGCCTGAACAACTCGCCAACCGGCGCAAATGCACTGATAAGCCCCTCAATAACGCCGCTGAAAAAGGTGCTGATAGGCTGCCAGTATTTGCGGATCAGCAGCGCACCGGCCACGATGGCCACACCCACCGCCACAATCGGCCACGTCAGCGCGCCGAGCACCGCCATGATGGCCCCGCCCGCCACGCTAAAGGCCGTCCCCAGCGCACCAGCAACCGCAATGATGCCGTTAATCCCCATGATGACCGGCCACGATGCCAAGCCAATCGCCCCCAGCGTGCCGACAATCGCAAGGCCACCGAGCGCGACTTTGGCCAGCGTCCCGGCAAGCTCTTTGTTGTTTTTGATCCAGAGGTCAATTTTCAGCAGGAACTTTGTCGCGCGGGTTGTCAGCTCACGGAAAGGCGTTTCCAGTTGGTCATACATGTCGATGCCGATGGCCTCATAGGCGGACTGAAGCTCTTTCAAATCCCCGCCGAGGTTGTCCTGCATGACTTTGACCAGCTCCTCCGTCTTGCCGTCAGACTCCCGGAGCAACTTGGTCAGGCGGTCAAGCTTGCCGGAAGCCGCATCCCCCATCAGCACCGCAGCGGCCGACGACGCTTCTTCGCCGAAGATGACTTTCATGTACTCCGCGCGCTGGGCAGTGCCGAGCTTGTTTTTATCGAAGCTCCTTTGCATTTCCTTCAGGATGGTGAACAGCGGCCGCATATTGCCTTTGCGGTCGGCGGTTTTGACGCCCAGCTCGGCCAATGCGTCATTCGCCTTACCCATGGGAGCCTGCAACCGGGTAATCACTGCGCGGCTCCCCGTACCGGCCATAGAGCCGGTAATTTTGGCATCCGCCAGCGCCCCGGCAATGGCCGCCGTTTCCTCGACGCTGATACCGGCATTTTTCGCCACCGGCGCGGCATAGGTCAGGGTGTCGCTGAGTCCTTCGAAGTTGGCGGCGCTCTTGTTCATGGTCTGTGAAATCACATCACCAATGTGTGCGACTTGGTCGTTTGCCAGCCCAAAAGCGGATTTCACCCCCATCAGCAGGGTGGCGTTTTCCTCCATGGTTTTACGGTTGGCCAGCGCCATATTGAGTGTGACCGGCGTCGCGGCGGTGATCGCATCTTTGTCGCCGCCCGCTTTGGCAATGATTATTTGGGCCCCGGCAGCGTCATCCGCCGACGCTGCCGTGTTATCACCAAGCTGCCGCGCTTGCGTGCGAAGCGCCACCATGTCAGCCGAGTCTTTTGCCACGCCGAGCACGGCCTGTAGCTCGGAGTTTTTTTGCGCAAAATCATACCCCGGCGTCAGGAGCTTTTTGGCCGCAAAACCGCCCACGGTTGCCGCCCCGACACCCGCAGCGCCCGCGCCCGCTACATTGCCTGCCAGTTGCTTTCCGGCCTGATAGCGCTGGCTCACTGCGCTGAGTTTTGCCTGCTGCTGGCTGACGCGCGACAACGCCTCCCGCTGGCGGTTGAGCTGGGCGGTGGTCTCACTGATGGAGGATTTCAGGCGACGCTCGTCGGCGGCGAGGGTGCGGGTGTTAATCCCGACTTGCGCCAGCTCTTGGCGCTGACGCTGCACCGACTGGCGCAGCCCGTTATATTTGAGCTGCAACTCGGCGGCCGAACGCTTGGCCGCCTCCATCAGCTGCGCCTGTGCGCGGGTCGGCTTCTCGGTGTTTTTGAACTGCACCGCAAGCGCGGCGGCTTCCTGCTTGGCCTTTGCCAGCGCCTGACCGGTGACGGCAAGCTGCGCGCTCGATTTGCGGAATCCTTCGACGCGCCCGGCCTGTGCGTTCAGTTCTTTGAGGTTTTGCCGGGTGTCGCGGATTTCCGCAGACAGCGATTTACTCGCTGTCTGGATGCTTTTAAACGGGCGGCTCGCTTGGTCAACGGCTTTGAGTAGCACCTGCAACCTGACGTTGTTACTCATTCGTTTGTCCGCTTCGGTGGAGCGCTTTGTCGCGCCAGTTGAGGAGTTCTTGCGGTGTCATCGGGTAAAGTTCTGACGGCGGCCAGTGAAAAATCGTCGCGATATCCGCCATCAGGTCATCAACCGACAAACCGGCAGGAAAATCTAGCGTGCCGAACTCGGTGCCAAAAAACCGATAACCTTCCCGGCCAGCGCCACAAGGTCAGGCAGCTCCAGCGCAGAGACTTCACTCTCGGTCAGTGGCGGATACGTCATGCGTGGCAGCACCTTAATCAGCGCATCGACTTCAGAGTTAGCCAGCGCGGCCAGCCCGACGCCGCGCAGAGTACCGGCATTGGGCTTGGTCAGTGTCACCGTATCGATAAAGGTTTCGCCGCGCTTGACGGGAGTATCCAACTTCACGACGTTCGGGTTTTCGGTTGTGGCGATGATGTTTTCGTCTTTCATGATGTGATTCCAGTTTAGTCAGGGGAATGGCGGCCGGACCTGCCGACCGCCCGGTGATTACAGCCCGATATTGCGACGGTGCTGCGCCAGCATGTCGACGCCGTTCACACGTTCAACCATGTTGACGGTGTCCACCTCGATGCGCTCTTTGCCGTCGACGGTCAGTTTGAAATAGGTGCATTGAGTCGAGATTTTTGTCTCGGTGTCCTCGCCCTGTTTCTGGTCGCCAAAATCAAACTCTTTGTGACGGCCACGCAGCACAATCTCAACGGCGACCACATCGCCGGTGTCATCGCGCTGGTAAGAACCGCAAAATCGAAGCGGCACCGATGCAGCACTGGCGGCGGCGTACTGCGCCCAGAGCTGGTCATCGGGGAAACCGCCGATAGTCCACTCGACGCTGAGGGCATCATCGTCTAACCCCATATCGACCGGGGCCGCGCCGTTCATACCGCCGCCGCGATAGTTCTCCAGCTTGCGCGTCAGTTTCGGCAGCGTCACAGAGCTGACCACGCCCATATAGCTCAGGCCGTCGTTAAACAGGTTGAGGTACTTCAGTTTGCGCGGGAGTGCCATGGTTTAACGCGTCCTCTTAGCTGTTGACGCCAGCGGCCAGATTCACCAGATATTTATCGGTGATACGCTGGCGCAGGGTCAGATCTTCCAGTGGGGGAACCGGGGTATAGTCATAATCGATATACAGTTTCCCGGATTTCAGGGTCTCTTTATCGTTGGCCGATTCGTCGTACCAGCAATCCGCGTCGATGATGTAGCCGTTGGATTTCAGCTCACGGAATTTGGCTTTGATGCCCTCGACAATGTCGCGGATAAGCGTGGCGGTGACGGGCTTATCCACCGCCCACATGTGCGCCTCGGCTATGGTGTCAGCCAATACCTGCGCGGTGCGGGTGTAGTTTTCGAACAGGAACAGCGGGTCATCAGAGCAAGAGCGATTGCCCCAGAAACGAAAACCATCTTTACGCACCAGCGTGGTGACCCCGGCCTCATTGAGCAGGTCGGCATCGGTGACGGGTGCCTGCAAATCCCAGAACACACTTGCAGAAATGCCGGTCACGCCATTGACGCCGACGTTAGAAAGCGTTTTATGCCAGCCGGTTTCCGTGTCGATTTTGGCGCGCAGCCCCAACGCGCGCGCGGTGGCATGAGCCGTGGTGCTGACGTTGCCGGTGGTATCCCACGCAAGGAAATCCGGCCAAATGAGCATCAGCTCGCGCTGACTGAAATTGTCGCGGTAAGCGATGGCCTCGGAAATGCTTTTGCAGCCGTACGCGCTGATATAACCGAATGCGCGCAACTGCTGGCAAATCCCGGCCAGCGCCGTCGCCACTTCCAGCGAATCCAGCCCCGGCACGCCCAGAATGCGAGGTTTCACACCGGTAACGGCCTGTGCTGTGAGCAAGGCTTTCATGCCGGTATAGCGGCCGTTTTCGTCCGCGCCGCCGATGATGTTTGACGTGGTTTCCGCCGCATCTTTGCCCTCTTCGACGCGCACAACAACCGTCACGGGTTTGCACTGGTCGCCAATGGCTGACAACGCTTTCGCCAGCGTGCCGGATTTCCCGGCCTTACCGGCGGCGGCAATCACATCGGTAATCAGCACCGGGGTGTTGAGCGGGAAAAGCTTCGGGTCGGCATCTTTGCCGGTGCAGACCATGCCGACGACAGCCGTCGACACGGTAGAGATGACGCGCGTGCCGTCATTAATTTCGACGACGCGCACACCGTGATGATAATCGCCCATTAACTTGCTCCATGGTGAGTAGGTGCAGGCATGATGACGCCCAGCGCACCGGGCCGCACGCGGTGGACGCTGGAAGGCCGACCAGACAACAGACCGGGCCGGATTGGAGAGCTTGGCGGGAATGACGATCGTTTGTGCCGATCAATAACGCCGCATTGATCTATGCAATCAATTGGACGGATTTTAGCCGGGCGGGGTAAGGTCGAAGAGTAGACGCGGCAACATCAGGGAAAGCCGCAAATACAAAAGCCCGCATCGCTGCGGGCTTTTTTTCTTAGAGGCCGGGAACCGCTGGCCAGTTAATCTCCGGGGCTGACATATCAAGACGATTCACCGTCACACGGTATTTTTTCCAGTCCGCCAACAGCGCTTTTTCTGCCTCGGTCGCCATATCCAAATCAACAGCATCCTGAAGCGGCGCGACAGCCTTACCCGCGCTCGCCAGCAATTCATTTTTTCTGGCTTCAGCGCTCGCCATCCTTTCTTCAGCGGAATAGATACGCTGGCTCACCTTCTTACCGTCAAACACCCACTCACCATTAGCCAGACAGCGCTTTGGTAGTTTCGTTGGGTTCAGCTCAATAACCGATAAGCCAATCGGCCACAGCATCGACACATCGCTGTTAATCGCGCAGATAATGCCGCTTTCGTCATAAGCAAGTTTTACGGTGTCCGGCGAAAACAATTTTTGCGCGGCGTACCAGTCAATACCGTTATCATCCTGAAGATAAATCACGTTCTCGCCGAGGAATAATTCTTCCGGCGTGTATCTCTTCAAATTCTTAATGTGTTGCATTTTACACCGTTCCAATTGTTGCCCATGTGCCGTTAATTAGCACCTGAACCGCTGAATAAGCGCCCCAGATTGAGGGGTTGTAGTTTGAGCCGGACATACCCGTATAAACACAGCCCGACGGTAAATCGATGCGCCCGCCGGTATCCGCGATAACCGTGCGCCCGGCCATGCGCACACCCTGAACCAAATGCTGATAGGCCCAATTCTGCGCATTGTTTTGCGCAGCCGAGATATTTTGATTAAGCCAGTTGCTGAGATAACCGCCCCAACAACTGCCTTGAACGTTGCCGTCAGGGTGCCACGTCGTCCCGCTTGACGTGGTGATCGCGGGCCAGTTACCGCCGATATGAATACCCGACTCAAAGGCGGCGGCACCGGTTCTGACATCCACAGAAAACGGACGCAGGTTGTTGAATGTGCCGTACTGGTCGTTTTCTTTTGTCAGCAGCAGGTAAAGCCGGTTGCCGTCATTGCGCCAGAAGGAACCGAACCCGCCGCCGACCATGCGATAATTATCAATATGGGTAGATTGGATCTCCGCGCTGGTCTTTAGCGTCCCGGTTAACTGCCCGCCGGTCTTCGCCAGATAGCGGCCATCTGCTTCGGTTTTATTCCATGCGTTGACGTCACCGGCCAACAAATTCACATCAGCGGACAGCGGCTTACCGTTCACCTTGATGGAACGGAGCGCGTATTTCTGGGCGGCCTGCGCGTCGGTCAGCGCGCCAACGTCAGCCGCAGTGGGTTTATAGTCCGTCGTATAAACTCGCGCCCAGCGGAGCGAAGCCGCGCTGTCTTTTCGCATTGAGCGCAAGTAAAACGCCAAGTCGCCGGAGCCTACGGCAAATTGCACATTGCGGAACTCGTTCACTTTCCCGGTAAACAACACCCCCATGCCGCCCGGCACGGGATAGCCCTTATTGGCAGAGGCAACCAGAGATTCTACGGTAAAACCATTTTCGCGATTTAAGTCATCGTCAGCATTGGCGGTATTTTCGTTCGGGAATACGATACGCGGCAGAGTCAACGCCCCTTTCATCGTGTCGCCGGTCTGTTTTACAAATCGGCCATCGGACTCTGTTTTACTCCATGCGCCGACGTCTGCCGCCGTCGGTTTAAACTTCGTCGTGTAAGCCTGAAACCACACCACCCCATTACTGGGGATATTCGAACGGCCAAAGAATGCGTTGCCGTTGTTTTGTACCGCCATATACGCCCCCGACGGCCCACCGTCGCAGGGCAAACTCAGCACGCCATAAACATCGCCGCCCGGCGTATTCTTTGATGAACTATTAACCCGGTAGATTTCAGCCTGATTGCAATACGCATCTTCCCGGTGACGTGAGCCGCTTCCCAATCCAAATGCGCCGACCTCCATCAGTTGCCCGCCATCCACCCCGACGTTTTTCGTCGCGGCCGTACCTAACGCCAAATTGCCGCGCGCGGCGGCCTTGTCGGTCAGGTCTGAGAGGTTCGCGGCCTTCTTCATGCTGGCATCGTTGACCGCTTTTAACGCTTTGGGCGTGCTGGCTTTCGTTTCGTCGGTACTGGTTGTCGCGCTGCTCAGCTGTACCAGCCCTTTCGCCGTGGTGCTGGCGTCGGGGTGATTGCGGGTTTTCTCATGCGCGGTAATCGCGTCGGTAACATAGTCTTTTGTCGCCAGCACGGTGTCGCCACCGGCGATCACCTGAATCGCCTCGGTGCTGCTGACAATCAAAATCATACGCAGCGTCTGCGTGCGGCCGCTGCCCTCTTCGAGCTTCGGCTTGTAGCTCTCCGCCATGTTGCTGACGGCAATCAGCGTCCCGGCCTCGTCATAGAGGCCCATTTCACGCAGCCAGAAGCCGCCAACATTCGCCGGAATAATCATCTCGGCCAGAATGTGATTTTAGCGCCTTATCGATAGTCAGCCCGTTGAGTGCCGCGCGGTATTTCTCGTTGACGAGTTTTGTTTGCGCCGGATTGGGCGTCGGCAGCGTGCCGCTCCCGTCGCCGACGGCCATAGAGACGATTTTCAACTGCGTGCCGCCCGCGCTTGCGGCGGCAATCTTGGCCGCCCCGGCGGTGGTAATAATCGCTTTGTATTTGTTCATGATTCTCTCTTATCCGGGGTAAACGGTAATGACATCACCATCAATGGCAGCCGCACCGGTGTAAATCCGGCCGGGGATGTCCTGCAAAATGTTAAGGCCAATCAGGTGGCGGCTCAGGGGCTTGGCGTCGGCGATAAGGCGCTCCATTTCCTGATACATTTCCTCGGTAATGCCGGTTTCCAGCACGCCAATATCGAGCCGGAACGTACCGGGCGGATCGGCACCGTCGGTGTGAAACCATTCAATGACGTTAATCAGGTAGCCGAGCGGCTCCACCACGCGGCGCACGGCACCGATAGTGCCCTTGTGTCGGTGAATGTAGAATGCGGCGGACACCACGCCCCGCTTCACGTCCTCCGGCCAAGCCTCATCCCATCTATCGACAGAGAACGCCCACGCCAGATAAGGCAGCAGATGCACCGGGCAGGTTTTCGGGTTCCACAGGTCACGCAGGGGAACAGGCACGCGCTCCAGCTCGGCACACGCGTCAGCGGCAGCGACTTCCAGCACTGAGGAGCCAACAGGCAATAAGCGATTAGTCATCGGCGCGCCCCGGTGTGATGTTCACGCCGGTGCAGTAACCCGCCTGCGTTTTATCAAGCACGATGTCGGCGGCCGGTTGAGCAACTTCAACACGTTCAACGCCTTCCACAGTCAGCGTCGCGATGATGCCGGAACGCCGGATACTGCGACCTAAGCGGCGCATGGTCAGCACATAATTGTGTAAACGTTGTTTTGCCGCAGAGAGGATCGGCGCAACCTCCGGGCCGGGGTACAGGTATAAAACGGCCTCGATGCCATACGGGGCAATTTTGGCCGATTGCACGATGACGCGATCGGCGACAGGACGCACGTCCTCGTCATTCAACGCAGCGCTGACAACCTGCAACAGCTCAGCGCTGGCGCTGCCGTCGCCGTCCCGTGACAACACGGTGACGGTCACGTTAGCCGGTGATGGGCTGATTGCCGTCACATCAGCCACCCGACCATCGGCCGAGCGGGCGTGAAAACGGTAGGAACCGGCCGAACCTGCTGTGCTCATCCCCTCGAACGCGTCTTGCAGGCGTAGGCGGTAATCTTCATCCGCTTCCATAACTGCCGGTGTTGGCGGAATGGTGCTTTCATCCGCCGGAGCAATCACCAGTCGCGGCGTGTTGAAGTTCGCACCGAGCTGGTCAAGGTCTTCGCCGGTGGCGTGCGCCAGCATCACCGCTTTGGCGGCATCGTTAACGCGCTGGCGTAGCAATACCTCCCGATACGCATTTTCCTGAAGCAGCTTGACGATAGGCTCCGATTCAAGCGCCAAAGTTCGGGCAACAGCTTCTTGCTGGTCGGCCGGGTACAGGGAAATCAGCGTCGCTTTGCGCTCGGCAAACAGGGTTTCATAGTCCAGCGGCTCAACGACGTTCGGCGCAGGCAGTTGGCTTAAATCGATAGTGGCCATAGTGTCAGCTCAGTGGGACGGTTAACGAAAATGTGCCGCCGGTGGTGTCTTGGCGCACGCCGGTAATGTCAACGAACATCTGACCGTTGAAGGTCTTCTCGAAGGTGATGGACGTTAGCCTGATGCGCGGCTCCCATTTGAGGATTGCCATGTAGCAGGCGGCCATCACCTGCCCGTTCACCGCCGGGCTTTGTGGCTGGTCAATCAGGGCAGACAACAGCGAGCCATATTCCCGCCGCATCACTCGGGAGCCGACAGGGGTAATGAGGATGTCGCGAACGCTCTGGCTGATATGCTCGCTGTCCGCCAGGGTCTGGCCGGTGTCCCGGTTCATGCCGATATATCGCACGGTCATCGGGTTTCCTCCGTCCAGTCTCCGCCGCGCTGCACACCACCGTGGCCGTGTTTATCCACCTGCACGCCGTTGGATTTAAAAGTACCCCCGCCGTGATCGATATCGCCCGACATTTTCCCGCCCTTTTTCAGCTCCAGCGTGTCGGCGGTCAGCTTGTTGGTGCAGACCACCTCCGGTGTATCAAGCGTGATTTTTTGACTGGCGATAATCGTCACCTTCGGCGCAGAAACGTCGACGGCTACTTGCGCACTGATATTGGCCGTTTTAATGCCGGTAACGCTCAGCGCGCCGGTTTTGGGCTCATATTCGATGACCGCACCATCGGGAAAACTGGTGTGATATGCCTCCGGCGACACTGACGGAGCCGGAAAATCATCGGAGTTGATAGCTGGCAGCACAAAGGCGGTATCCAGCTCGCCCCCCAGCGCCAACACCACCACTTGCTCGCCGATGGAGGGTGCCCACCATGTGCGCGCACCTCCGGCACGGCAGGCCAGCCACTGCAACCAGCCCGTCGTATTGCCCCCCAATTGAACGCGGCAGCGCGGAGGCGTGTACTTAACGTCTACGATGACGCCAATGCGGATGAGATCGCGGACGGCTCGTGCAAGTTCTGAAATCGATTCGAGTGTGTTCATGGGGGAAAGGATGCCGCGGGTAAACCCTCAATACCACTTGATGACGTAGGGGGGGCGATCAAACAACGGTGTTAACGAGAAACATAATTAGAACCATATCCGCCCCCTCAGGATAACACTTAGCATTCTGTTCAAAGTTTAATCGCACACATCCTAGTAATGCAGTAACTCAAGAGTAACAAGCGCCAAATCAACAACGAGTAAATAATTTCAACCACGTATTATATCTATCAAAATCATTAACGGATAACTTTCACTATGAGTATCATTAATTTAATGTTAAATTAATTTGATGCAAGGATCGTTAACATCCTCACACCTCATAGTAATTAAAGAGATGATTGCATAATAAAATTAAGCACAAAAAAATTAAAGCAACAATATATATTTATAGGAATAAAAATGGTCTCATATAAAACCATAGAGTGTAAAAAATTTAAGGATTTTTTAGAAGTTATCACCCCTTGGAGCTCACCTTATAAACTTTCTAATTTTGTTTTTAGAGGTTTATCAGATGAAAACTATCAACTTCTACCGAACTCATTTAGGGATAAAACACACGCCAACATCAAAAATATAGCCAGAGTTGATATCAACGATAAACATAAATTTGCTAAAGCCATGAGAGCTGTAGGTTATGGAAATATTGGAATTCAACATGCCAGTATGGAATTTCACATTTTAAGGAGATTTTACAGAAAGGCCAACTCACATGGATTATACGTCCCACGTTCTAAGTTTATGAGTCATGCGATGGAAAAGGAATTCGTCGGGTTAGAAGCATTAATGAGGTTATATGGCTATGATACATGGCTGGACCGTGACTTCGTTGAAATAGCGTCCCTAGCACAGCATTATGGCCTACCAACAAGACTTATTGATTGGTCATACAACCCTTACACTGCTGCTTTTTTTGCCTCTAATAATATAAAAAAGAAAGCTGATGGAAAAATATCATTATGGATGATGGATTTCACCAAGCTAGCTGATGTATTTGACTCAAACTATTCGGATATAAAAATTTACAACCCGCATTATCAGTGGAATGATAATGCAAGATCACAATTTGGCCTATTCACATATAAGGCATTAAACTTCAACAAAGAGACACGAGGAATTCTAAATGAATTTTACACAGAAATAACTGAAAGCGGCACAATACCCAAAGATGATAAATTTATCCCCCTTTATACAAGCTATGAAACGTTTGATGAAAGCGTAGCCAGACTACTAAAAGCATACAATTTATTAAAGGTCAGAGAAATAAAGGATGAGGTCATGGTGAAAATAACATTACCACACAGCGAGGTAGATAAACTAAACAAAAGCCTTAGAGCAATAAATATATCAGAAAGCTCCATCTTCCCTGGGTATTCTGGAGTTGTAAGTGACATGATAAATAAAAATAGCATCTTATGATAAAAACATATAACTAAGGTGAAGACTAAAGGCTCACATGCTACTGAGCCTTTACAACAAAGGAAGTCGAGCTAAAGATATTAATAATCATCAGCATTCTAAAAAATCGAATTTACAATAAATAAACCACGTCACAGAGTGCACACTAAACCCTAATTGCTTATCCAATTTAAAACAACGCCTTCAATATATCGCATCTCTACTTGAGTAAATCCTAACAAAGCACGTCTATCATATTGCACCTCTTTGCTATACCTACCAGGTCGGTCACGCAAGCCCTCTTGGTGCACACGCGCGATACGCTGCACGCGTCCGGCAAACTCGACCAGCGCCTCATCAGCGGTGCCTTTGGCTTTCATGTAGCGATGGGTGCGTAGCTTAGCGAACATCTCGCGCTTAACCCGCCCTTTTTTGCTACGAATCGGCTGCCGCTTACGGGCGGCATACGGTGTGCCGCTCGGTGCCTGCTGGCGCTTAATGCGCTGCTGCTGACTGATGCGCAGCCGCTTCGCAATCTCGGCCGCCATATCGCGACGGCGGGAAGCCGATAACCCGGCAATCAGCCCGGCGAGTTTGTCATCAAAAGGCTTAAGCTCACTCATCCCACGCGCTCACCAGCTCACCGTTAATGTAAAGCTCCATCGGGCGCGCTACCGGCTCAGGCAGCGGCGGCTCCGGCACATGGGACACGTGCAGCGCCCGGTCAACTTCCTTCACCAGCGTGCGCTCAGTCAGTTGCAGGCTGATACTGATGTCATAACTGTCGTCGTTGTTGATGTCGGCGAAGTAGGTGAACCCCTTTTTCTTGCCCTCGTCCGTGGTCATGATATCGGGCTGATTCTCCCGCAACCACGCCCCAATCGGCACCAGCAGCAAATCCACATCATCCGGGTAATCTTCGACTATCACATTGAGCGTATAGCGATTCTCAAATGACAGAGAGGCGGCCAGCGTAGCCCCGATGACGCCGCTGTCGATAAATATGCGCAGCATATCCGGATTCGCCCTGAGCTTCGGCACCGCGTCATAAAGCGCTTTGCGCAGACTTTTCGGCTTTAACATCGAGTTCCTCCTGACACTTTTTCACGGTCTCCACCTGAAGCGCACAGCTTGCCAGCGCGCGCTCAAGATTGAAGATATCGGTACTTAAATCACCGTTGGTCTTCGGGTTGCTGCCGGGCAGCGGGCAACTGCTGACCTTCGGACAGCCAGCGTAAATAATCGTCGGGGGTGGCGAATTCGGGGCGGGTATGCAGCCAGATAACGTCATCAGGCAAAGCAGACTGATACCAGCGGCGCAGCGCTTCATTTTCATTGAGCAGCCTCGTAATGGTGTGATTGCGGCGGGTGGCCAACTGGTCAGCGGCGGCGATGCGCTGACGCAACATGACCTGTTCGCGCTCGTTGCGCAGAGCGCTATCCTGTAGCGCAGCGATAGCCGCGCGACTTTCGGTTAGCGCTGCCGCCACCCTGACGTTTTCCAGCTTCGCGGCATCCAGACTGTCGCCGAGCGTAATGACCTGCCATTTCAACAAAGCAATGACCGCCAGCGACACCAGCGACAGAAAAAGCTTATTACCGCGACTCATAATGCCCCCGTCATACACTGCGCCAGCTCGCGCGCCCGGCGATTCTCCAGCCCGGCAGACCTGACGCCGTTGACGAATACCCAGCGGGGAAGCTGATTGCACGCGGCGGGCCACTGCTTTTTATTGATGAAATGCGCCAGCGTTGACGCGCACGCAGCGCCCGTGCCGACGTTGAACGAAAAGCTGACCACGGCGTCATAGACCGGCTGCGGCATGATCACCGGCATGCACTGCGCGAGGCGTTTCTCGACCTGCATCACATCGGCCACCAGATTGACCGCCGCTTCACGTTCAGTGATAACCCCGCCGGGTTTCACCCCGGCGGTATGGCCGATACCGCTCGTCCAGACGCCCGCGCTACACTGATACGGACTCAGGCGGCACCCTTCCAGATTGGCAATCAGCTCAAGGCCCGCCAGTGACGTATGCAACCGGGTAAAATCCGGCAACAACGCCGCCAGCGCCAGCACGACTGCGACGCTGCAACGTTTAACGATTGATTTCATCGAAAACCTCCCGTCGAATGCCGACATTTTTCAGCAGCAAATAGCTTTTGCGGCGGTAATACCAGTTGGTGACAAAGGTGCCGACACCGACCACCGCACCGACGATCAGTGCGATGTCCTGCGCGGAATACTTTCCGACCCATGCCAGCAGCACCGCGACGGCATAAGCAATGAACGATGTGACTTTCTCCATGGTTAATCCCATAGCTGAACGGTTTCGGATGCCGGGGCGGTATCAATGACCGGCAGCGTGACCACCGTGCCATGCGGCAGGATGACACCCCGCTCAGCCAGCCCCGGATTCGCCAGCAGCACCGCCTCGACCACGCCTGCGGTGCGGCCGTAGACGCGATAACACAGTGCGTCTAGCGTGTCCCCCTGAAGCGCGACGGCGTTCATCAGATTTGCCCGACAATGCAGCGCGGCTTACCCTGCAACCGGGCGATTGACCAGCGCATATCCCGCCAGTGCTCATCAATGGACTCCTCGACGCTGTCGGCCTTTTTGTCCCCCTTGGCGCTGGCATCCGCCCCCCGGTAGCGCTCGTACAGCGTGGCGGTTGTCATGGCGCAGACCGCACTCAGGTAGTGAAAGCACTTCTCACTTTCGCCGTCGACCTCGTCGGCCGGTACGTCGGCCAGCGTTTTGAAACCGGCGGCGAGTTGCTGCTCGCGATAGAGATACAGCTCGGCATTCGTCTCCGAGATACCGCTGCGAATGGC
This sequence comes from Serratia sp. ME47, assembly GCF_903970925.1. Lineage (NCBI taxonomy): Bacteria > Pseudomonadati > Pseudomonadota > Gammaproteobacteria > Enterobacterales > Yersiniaceae > Serratia > Serratia sp. ME47. The sequence continues at coordinate 259,019 of NZ_CAJCKE010000001.1, forward strand.
AAAGCGCAGACGCTCCGGCGAGACCGTGTACTCAAGACGCATCAGCTCGCGAATGCGTTTCGGGTCAACGTCCGGGAAAAAGAACGTGTTTTTAATCACCGGCTCCGGTACATCCGGTTGCGGGATAATGGCCGTCGGCTCGTCCGGCGGCTTAATCGGGTTACGCATAATCACTGTCGTCATGACGACCTCAAAAATAGGGGGCGGTGGAGGGCGGCCTTGATACGTCAAAAGACGCTCGCGGCCACCGTGCCGCCCGGCGCGGGGCGCGTTCTGTTAACCGGCGGTTTTTACCGCCTTGCGTGGGCGTCCGCGCTTGGCCGGCGTGGCGGCCTTACGCGGGCGCGTGGTTGTTCTTTTGGCGGCGGCCGCCGGCTTCGGCTTGAGGGCGCTCTCACATTTTTGGATCTCTTTTCTCACCCCGGCGTGACCGTCGAGCTGCATCGCGCGCTCGAGGTGCTCCAGCGCCTGCGCATAGTCACCGCAGTCGCTCAACATCAGGCCGGTCACCTTGAACAGTTTGGCCTTGACCATGTCAGGCATATCCTCTGCGGCCGTCATCTCGATGGCGGCGCGAAGGTCATCCATCTTGGCCGGGTTGCCCGCCTTGCGGCTGCGCTCCGCCGACAGCGCCACCTCTTCGGCCAGCAAGTACGCCACCGGGCGCTTGTTGTTCGGCACTTTGAGACGGTATTTCAGCGCATAAGGCGCAATTTCCAGCGCGCCGGGAATGTCATCGGCGTCGAGCATCCACTGCATGACGGTCATCAGGATGTCGTCCTGCGCCCCCCGCCCTTCGGCCAATACCCCGGCCACCCAAGGCACGTAGAACGGCAACATGGCGCGTTTGTGCTCAGCCTTTTTCTCGACGGAATGGATCTGTTTCAGCTTGGTGCGGTCTGCGGCCAGCTTGACGAGCATTTGCTCGTAGGCGGTGGCATGGCGCAGCGGGTCATCCACCCGCTGCGCAGCCTCCACGGCCGAGACCCGCATCATGTGACGCTGTGCGGGACTCGTCATGGTTACGCTTCGCCTTCAGTTTTTGGCGTTTCCTCACCGGCTAGCGCAGGTTGCGCAGCCGCCCCTTTCACTGCCAGCACGATAGCGTCAGCCAAGGCGCTGATATCGGCCCCCGATGGCTGCGGGTCTTCTTTGGATACCCGTACGCCCGACTTTTCTGTCAACGCAGGCAGCAGCTCGATATTTTCAATCAGGCAACCGGCGGCGTAATCCTCGATGACGTAGTCAATTTTCATCGACTCGTAATTTTCGACGCGGTCACGCTTGGCGTTCTCTTCGATATGGCGGCGGTGACTCTCATCCATGATGTAAATCGACAGATTCTCGAGCGTGGTGACCATAATCGCGTTGGCCGGGAAGAACGGCACACGGACGGCGGGAAGGTTGCCGATGCGCTTCTGGCTGACAATCACGTCGGCGGCCATCGCCTCGGTGTTCGGCTGCTCTTGGTTAACCAGCGGGAAGTATTTGTCGGCCAGCAGCTTACGGCCGCAAATCACCACAAGGTCAGGAGATTCCTGATGCCATGGCGCAATCAGGTTGTTGGTCGCATCCATGACCACGGCGTCAAGGTTGGCGTAATCGCCCCCCTTGCCGATGCGGATGACCGGGGAAATCACCGCACCATCCTCGCCGGTGATGTTGCTCATCACGCGCGCCGGGGCTTCGTTGCGGTATTTCTGCAACCAGCCTACCGCCACATCCTGCAACATCGGTTTTTTGGCCCGGTCAGACGTGGCGGCGCGGCTGATGCCGTTGAACCCGGCCATGATGAAATCCAGCGCCTGACGCTTGGCGATGGCGTTACGGATGCGCAACTGGAAGTCCTGATAACGCGCCCATAAATCGAGCTGGTTATAGCGCATATGGAAATCAAAGTTCACCTGCTGGCACTCGTACTTATTAGACTCCAGCGAGGTGAAATCAGCGGTCTGACGTTCTTTGCCACCGTCGGTGTCGGTGGTGCTAGCAATCGAGCCATTGACGCCCACGCCGACCTTCTCGCCTTTCAACTCGGCAACCGGCGTCATGTTGATACGGGTCAGGAACTCGGAAGACTCCTGCACGACGTTCATCAACGACTGTGTCACCGACAGCTCTACGCTGAATTTTTTGCCGACGTCGCCGACGTCCGTGATGCTGTTCAGCTTGGCAACCTGTTGCAGATAGGCGTTAAATTTAAAGCGGGTCGTTTTTTTCATTGAATTGTCCTGATTCGATAAATTCGGGTCATCTCACAGCGGCGCGCCATACGCCCCGCCCTGACTGTTCTCAGCAGTTGGTCAACAGGCTGTCTTCACCATTGCCGCCGGGCGCTTTCGGGCGGCGCTGCTGGTTCAGGTTTTCGGTGGTATCGAGCGCGGCCTGAAGCTCGGAAAGCGCTTCCTGACCGGTCGTCACCTCACCTTTCAGCCCCGCGATTTCCTGCTCAAGCTGCGCAAAACGCTGCTCGGCGCTGTCGCCGTTGGTTTGCACCTGCTCGGCGACGGCGGTGACTGCGTCATGCACATCGCTGAAGCGCGCGTCGTCGCTGGCCTGTTTGCGACTGAACATGCTTTTCACGCGCTCGGTCAGATTGGTCAGCAGGCTGTCAGGCTGTTCCTCAAACTCGAGCAGCACCTCAGTCGCCACCGAGAACAGATCGCCCGGCTCGGCTTTTTTACCGGCCAGCGGGTTAGTTTTGGCGCGGGAACAGAATTCGAGGTATTCGGTGCCGAGGCTGGCCGGGTCATCAGTAACCGCCAGACCGATGAGGTAGCATTTGCCGGTGTTGGCAAAGTTCGGACGGATTTCCATAGAGGTGTAAACTTTCTGGCTCGCCTTGACCATGGCGACCAGTTCGTCGGTCGGGGTCATTTTGGCGAACAGCGCCCATTTGCCGTTGAGGATGGAGTCGTCATCAATCTTCTCGGCTTTCAGCTCAACCACGTCGCCGAGACGCTTAAAATCGCCGTTGGGAAACAGCCCCTTGATGTGCTCCAGATTGATGCGGCAGCCGTAGACGCGCGGGTCGAAGATTTCCGACATTTCCTGAATGTCGTTGCCGTCAATCACGCGGCCGTCGCAGGTGTCGCCCTCGACGCCGATGCGGAACCATTTCGATACTTTCTTTGCCATGTGCCATTGTCCTGAGTGGTTAAGGTCGGGGCTAGTTTCCCGACTGACCACCCTCGCGGCCAGCGACTGCCGACGGACTATCCCTCAGACAACAGCACCTTAGCGCACGTCCGGCGAGGCTTGCGTAGCCTTGCCTCATCATGCAAATGAGGACATACCATGCAAATCCAGACAGACACATCCTTACTCAGCGACCCACGCAGGCAGGCCGCCTTGCTGTACTGGCAAGGCTTCTCCGTGAAGCAAATCGCCGAAATGCTGAAGCAGAAAGCCCCCACGGTGCAGAGCTGGAAGCAGCGGGAAAAATGGGACGATATCGCGCCGATTTCCCGCGTTGAATCCAGCATTGAAGCGCGAATGGTGCAGCTCGTTCTCAAGACAAAAAAAGAGGGCAGCGACTACAAAGAAATTGACCTGCTGGGCCGCCAGATTGAGCGCCTCGCGCGCGTCAGCCGTTACATGAACTCAGGCAACGAAGCCGACCTCAATCCCAACGTCGCCAACCGCAACAAAGGTGAACGTAAAAAGCCGACAAAGAACTATTTCAGCGAGGAAGCGATTGCGAAGCTGGAGGAGATTTTTTATGACGAGTCTTTCGAATATCAACTCGGCTGGCACAGGGCCGGGCTTGAGCATCGTATTCGCGACATCCTGAAATCGCGCCAGATTGGAGCCACGTTTTATTTCTCCCGCGAGTCACTGCTGTACGCGCTGAAAACCGGCCACAACCAGATTTTTCTTTCCGCGAGCAAAACGCAGGCGTATGTCTTCCGCGAGTACATCATTCAGTTTGCCCGGCGGGTTGACGTTGAGCTGACCGGCGACCCGATTGTGCTCGGCAACAACGGCGCGAAGCTGATTTTTCTCGGCACCAACTCCAACACAGCGCAAAGCCATAACGGTGACCTGCTGGTCGATGAGATTTTCTGGATCCCCAACTTCCAGAAGCTGCGCAAAGTCGCCTCCGGCATGGCCTCGCAAAAACACCTCCGGTCGACCTACTTTTCTACCCCATCAACGCTGGGGCATGGCGCGTTTCCTTTCTGGTCCGGCGAGCTGTTTAACAAGGGCCGCAAAAACGCCAGCGAACACGTCGAGATCGATATCAGCCACAGCGCGTTAGCGGCCGGGAAGCTGTGCGATGACGGCCAGTGGCGGCAAATCGTTACCATTGAGGACGCCCTGCGCGGCGGCTGTAACCTGTTTGACCTCGACGTGCTGAAGCGGGAGAACAGCGCCGAGGACTTCCGCAACCTGTTCATGTGCGAATTTGTCGACGACAGCGCGTCAGTATTTCCCTTTGAAGAGTTGCAGGGCTGCATGGTCGACAGTCTGGTCGAGTGGACGGACGTTAACCCCTATGCAGGCCGACCTTTCGGTGACCGGCCGGTGTGGGTCGGCTATGACCCGGCGCACTCCGGCGACAGCGCCGGTTGCGTGGTGCTGGCCCCGCCGATGGTCACCGGCGGCAAATTCCGCATACTGGAGCGCCACCAGTGGAAAGGCATGGATTTCGCCACGCAGGCCGAATCCATCCGCAGACTGACCGAAAAATACAACGTGGAATACATCGGTATCGACGCCACTGGCATCGGGCAAGGCGTTTTCCAACTGGTGCGCGCGTTCTACCCGGCCGCCCGCGAAATCCGCTACAGCGCCGAAGTGAAGACCGCCATGGTACTGAAGGCGAAAGACACCATCGGCAGCGGCAGGCTCGAATACGACACCGCGTATACCGACATCACCAAATCGTTTATGGCCATCCGCAAAACCATGACCGCCAGCGGCAGGGGCATGACCTACGAAGCGAGCCGCAGCGAGGAGGCCAGTCACGCCGACGTCGCATGGGCCACCATGCATGCCCTGCTGAATGAACCGCTGACCGCCGCCAACGGTCAACCGTCTAAATCCATTCTGGACTTCAACCGATGAGCAAACGCAATCGCCGCAAGGCAAAAGTAAATCTGGCCGCCACCGAGCCGGACCAGAAAATGCAGGCGTTCACCTTTGGTGAGCCGTCGGCCGTATTGGATCGCCGCGACATTTTGGACTACACGGAATGCGTCGGTAACGGTAAATGGATTGAGCCGCCCGTCAGCTTTTCCGGGCTGGCGAAAAGCCTGCGCGCCGCCGTTCACCACAGCTCGCCCATTTACGTGAAACGCAATATTTTAGCGAGCACCTACATCCCGCACCCGCTGTTATCACAACAGGATTTCAGCCGGTTTGTGCTGGATTATCTGGTGTTCGGCAACGCCTTTTTAGAAAAGCGTTTCAGCGTGACCGGCAAACTGTTGAAGCTGGAGACCTCCCCGGCCAAATACACCCGGCGCGGCGTTGACCCGAGCGTTTACTGGTTCGTGCAATCGTTCGCTGAACCACACCCGTTCGCGCCCGACAGCGTTTTTCACCTGCTGGAGCCGGATATCAATCAAGAATTGTATGGGATGCCGGAATATCTTTCGGCGCTCAACTCCGCGTGGCTGAACGAGTCCGCCACGCTGTTCCGCCGCAAGTATTACCAGAATGGCGCGCACGCGGGCTACATCATGTATGTGACCGACGCTGCGCAGAACAATACCGATGTTGAGGCGTTGCGCGAAGCGATGAGCGACTCTAAAGGCATGGGGAACTTTAAAAACCTGTTCTTCTACGCACCGAACGGGAAGCCTGACGGTATCAAGATTGTGCCGCTCAGCGAGGTGGCGACAAAGGATGATTTCTTCAACATCAAAAAGGTCAGCGCCGTCGACCTGCTGGACGCTCACCGCATCCCCTATCAGCTGATGGGCGGCAAGCCGGAAAACGTTGGGTCAGTGGGTGACGTAGAGAAAGCCGCAAGGGTGTTTGTTCGCAATGAGCTGACACCGCTCCAGCAGCGCATCAAAGAAGTGAACGACTGGGTCGGCGTCGAGGTCATCCGATTTAAAAAGTACAACCTCGAAAACGACGACGAATGATAAACCGGCCGCCAGATTGGCGGCCTTTTTATACCCGCCACCAAACGCCCTCTCACACCCACCACAGCACGCTTTCTCGTACATACCCGCGACTCAAACCAGCGCAACAGAACGCCACCACGCCGTGCTGACGCCGTCAATTCTGATAATTAAATACATGCCTGCGCGCAATGCTATCCCCGCCACGCCTGCCCGCTTCATGGGTCGGTTTTAATGCAGTTCCTAAGACGTCCAAAGCCGTACTGGTTATGGAGACACGTTGAAAATAATTATTGGAATTAGTAATGCAAAAAAATGCATCTCCATGCCATTTTTTATTTATACTGCACATCCAAATTAGCAACGCTTTAAAATACTCCATTTTCATGAGTCGTTGGACTAACTTATCGCATTTTCAAAGTAGTAAAAATGCATAGCACCACTAATTAAGGTGGCTCTATCCATCAAATTGAAAAAGACAACACCAGAGCCGAAGCCAAAGCTGGTTATAGACAGGAGACTAAAAATACAAATAAAAATCACTTACTCCAACAAAAAGCCACAACTTAGCACTCTCACATTTAAAAATATAAGACTTCAAATACAAATAGAGACCACAAAATAAGAGCCTTAGAAGCTCCGCATTAGCGAGGGATGCTAAAATCCCTCATGCACTGTTAAACAGCCAAGTACCAATCTATTGTAGAATAAAATTCAATTTTAATTTCTGCATTCAACAACTCATTTCTAAGCTTAAGAATTACCATCTCTAAAGCATCACTATCCTCCACATCGACAATCCCCCCCCGAATTTCTTCACTTAGTTTTTCAATAACCGCCTTTCTAAAACCTCTTAACCTGCCACAGTCAAGATTGAGCTCATTAATAGTCGATTGAGCTTTACCCTCTATATTAGCAGGGCAATTTTCACTAACAAAAATGCCTCCATCCTCGTCGAACTTAAAAAAAGTCTGATCCACACCCAAGTCTAACAAGGGATTGAAAATTACACCATCAAGTATTTTATTTCCTTTTGGCGCGTCGCAACTATGATGTTTTTTCCCAAATGATGAATTACCGTAGCTTCTTGACGTCTGTTGAGTCCCACCATGACAACATCCGAGTAGGTTATTCCAATCAAGTGAATAGTTATGGCTATTATCATCACCGCAATTCTCAGGATGAAAATGATCTATTCTAAAATCGTCAGTAAATTCATCACTCGGACACCTCATAGCTATTTCACAATAGGCACAAACTCCGCGTTGATCGGTATATATCTCATTGTAAATGGAGTCCAAGTCTTCTTGTGGGGCATCATCCTTAAAGCCCTTCTTCCACTTCGCCTCAGGATGATCACGTAAGTAGCTAGATAAAATATCGTTATTATTATTAGCCTTCCTAAACCCTCTCACTTATTCCCCCTCCTTTTCTTTCTTAGTGATACGTCAAGACGCAACTTGGTAATAATAGGATCACGTCCTTCCGCCCATTTACAAAGTTCAGAAAAAATCTGTTCAGCCTCTGGTGTATCCCACTCATCATTAGCAACCATTTTTTTATATTTTTTTAGTTTTTTAATGATATCAAGACTTTCTGGCCTTGATGGCACACCCTGAATTTCTTCCTGCAAAGTTGAATTTTCGGCACCCAATGAGAAATAAGGTATTTCAACTTCATAATTACCACTCCCCCCACCCTCGGAAGCTACAATCCCTCTAATACACTCGCTACTTACGGTACTTAATACATTTGAGCTATGTGTACTTATTACAAATTGGATATTGGGGAATGTCTCATTAAGCCTTACAATAATAGATTGCTGCCAAATAGGATGTAAGTGCAAATCTATTTCATCAATTACAATAACACCATTCCCATCAAATGGATTATTGCTTTTCTGATTTGCAGATATCAACCTCAAGGCTATATCACAAACAAGGGAAAGCATCGTCTTTTCCCCTTGAGATAACTGCGACACGCTAAGCTTACAATCGTTTTTAATACAAAACAGTTCTATTGCTTTGCTATTCTCATCATATTCAAATGAAAAATCCTTCACCTCAGGCATGAATGTGCTAATTGCGGAAAATACCATATTTACTTTTTCAGTGAATTCTACTTTCTCATTATAACGCCGTGTTGACTTAGTTCTATTGATGGTTTTGGTTAATTCATCAATTAATTTATTAACTGAAGGATCAGTAGATGATAGTTTGTTTAGGAGTTCTAATGCTTTTATATTTGCATCTAAATCCTTCACATCACTATCTATTGCATCATTTATTGTTATTTTTGTGGTTTCATTGAGAAGCCACGCTAAAAAAGCTTCAAACTTTGGGGTATTTGAAGTATTTAGAGCATAGTCGATAGAACCAAAGTCCAGAACTGAGTAGTCAGATATTTTTTTAAAGTCGTTTCTTTTTATAGCATTTCCTCTCTCCACAGAATAGAAAGCAAAAACAGGAATACTATAACCTAAGCTCCCGAGGTCCCTATAAAGATCTGCTAAATATTTAAATTCTTTATAGTCACTATCCTGTTTTTCATCCGCATCTGAGTGTGTTTTACTAAGGTTAATCTTATAAGTGGAATTTTCAACATCTCCTTGCATTAAACTTACATTAAGAACTATTGATACAGCATCAACACCTTCTTTCGCCCTAATGTCGTCAGGTTTAATGAAATGCCCGTTGGCTCCGGTAACTTTAAAATTTCTTATTATCCATGTAAGGCAGTTATAAATTGACTCTAAAACTCCCGTTTTACCGTATCCGTTATTTGCAGCAATAACAACATAGTCACTAGATAAATCTATTGATAAATCAGAGAATCCTCTAAAGTTTATTAGTCTAATATTTTTTAATTTAATCTTTGTTGTTCTGAAATTATCATCAATCATTTTTAAATATTTATCAGCTTCTTCATCATCTTGGTCAACAAAATCCCCATGTTTATAATTTGAATAAAGTTGATATTGCGCTTTTATACTATTATTCGCAATAGCTTCATTTTGCAATGCTTTTATAGATCTATGTTTTCTCATGATTCCCACTCAAAATTGATTTAATGATTGACGCTCCATACTTTTTTATCATAGACTCTTTAAAGCATACGTCAATATAAAATGCTTGTCCTAGCTGGCCTGTCAACGATGACAAAACTTCATGATCAAGTTCGTTTTTTGATGCTTTAAATATTAATGATGACAGCATCCTCTTCCGTGATCTGCCTACAGAAACCTTTCCCTCATTATTTATTGTAACACCCGTCACATGTCTGTTATGGGCTTTTGAAGTAAAAACTGTTTTTGATTGTTTTATACTTATCCTTTTGTAAGAATTATTTTTAAGTATCTTCCTTACAATTTCAGGAATCATGAATAAGACATTTCTTTTTGAGGTAGAAAAAGTCATATCATCAGCATATCTACTATATGTAATACTATTTGAATTGCAATATTCTTCTATCGCACAATCAAACCTGTACATAATATAGTTAGAAACTAGCGGTGATGATGGTGCACCAACGCTAAGTATTAGCTTTCCATTTTTTCTCTTGCTTGGATTCCAAAAAAGAAGTCTGGTTAACCAATACAATTCATTTTTAGTTATATTTATTTTGTCTTTTTCTACGCTTATATTAAAGAGCTCAGGGTTTATGCTATTAAAAAAATCCTCGAAATCCATTTTCAAAATATAATCATTTCTGGCATGCAACAAGGCATTGGTTTTGATGTCCTTACCTTTTTGATATGCCATTGCTTTATCATGCACAGGAAGAATTTGTTTCAGTATTTCAACTGCAAATCTTTGAAGCTCTTTTATGTCTTTCGATGGTTGTGCAATCACTCGGAATCCAGCACTTCTTTTGGGGATTTTATATACCTTATACATACGCGGGGCTTGATCGACTAGTCGACTAAGCTCTTGCATACCTCTCCCTGTTTTTTTAGATAGATACTCGACTATATACATGATTTTACTCGTAAAAAAGGGAGGATCCCCTCCCTTACTGCCCTTTACTAGAAGCTGCGATACAGAAAACATCGCATCATAAATGAACCGACCGCCAAGGGAGGTGAGTTTATGATGCGATGTTTTCTGTATCGCAATCATAAACCTGTTCAATAAGTTAGAGTCTGGCTAAACGCCCGACTAGACAAAAATGTCCAACGCTAAAGAGCTCTTCGATGATAGCAAACTTTCACAATCAAGTCTATCTCCCCCCAACACTCAGGCGTATGTCATAGCTTATTAAACATCCATAAATATTAGGTATTCTGCACGTTCACACTTTGTTAATCGTGCCGATAGCCTGCTCACACGATTTTGAAAGATTAAAGCTTTGTAGCTGGTGCTTTATTGTTGGAGATCGCCCTCTTACAGCGCCTCTCAGCACCTTGGCAATATCCGGTTTATCACACCAAGCGTCTCCGCTCTCTACTAGTTTCATCACCACCGTGGCAAGCTCAGAATGTGTAGGCGGCAAGCTCGGTTCAAATCCTGTCTGAACCTCCCCACAGTTATTGACAGGACTCCGAGGCGCGCCAGAGGCGCTTTTTAAAGTCAAAGGGTCAACATCAAGGTTAATGGCCTTGCGGACAATGCGCCATTCTGTTGTTCGGGTTTCGTGGATATGACCCGCGCCAAGGTGCGGTGCAAAGATGCCGACAACCTTTTGCACCTCTTCGTCATAAGCGTTCAGCTCATCAGCCACCTTGCGCGCGACTCGAACGGTCTGCACGTCGCGCGGGACGTTTGCGCCCCCCTGTCCAGCTATATAGGCGGCAAAATTTCCAGCGCTGGCAGCCGCGCGCACAGCCTCGACACGCTCATCAAAAGTCTCAGCAAGGCTGATGTGGCGTAAACAGGCAGCCCGGCATTCTCGATAAGCTCCCATGGTAGGGATTCCGATAGTCTTAAACTGAGGGATACGCCATGTTGACGCCCATGAGGTCACCGCAGCGGCCATATCGCGTAACGGTTTGCCGGTATCGTGGTCAATTTGGCCGTCGAGCGCATAACCGTCGATATTTTTAGCGATGTATTTAGCGATGTACCCCGCAGCGCCGCCTTTATTCATGTGCTTGGCTTCAAACCGATTCTTTGCTGCACCGCGCTCGTCACCGTCTTCCTTCAGCGCATACCGACGCATGATGTCGATTATCTGCTGGCGCTGTTTACGCTCGCAGAACAGCATCATATGCCAGTGCGGCGTACCGTCATGGTGAGGTTCAACGACACGCATACCGTAAACGCTCAGGCCGTTGTCTTTAAACGCGGTGCGCATTTTGCTCCAGATGCGCACCAGATAACGCTGGCCGTCTTTCGGTGAAAAAGCCTCTGAATCCCAATTGTGGTTAAACTGGACTTTTTCAGCCCCTTCTTTGCCAACAACGCGCGTCGGGTGATATTTAGACGGGGTAGTGATAGTGATAAACATGCCGACGTGACTCTCGCTGGCAGCATATTTTTCTATCCCTGCGATGGTGCTCATCAGCTCTTTGCGGCGGATTTCCGGGTTAGAAATGCTTGCCATGACCTTATCAATTAGGTCAAAACGTTCACCGGTAGCGACATTCTCCAGATCGCACCCTTTCAGATAATCCATATTGGCGAGCCGCCGGGTCTGCACTTCCCTAATCGCCTGCTTGCTCGCGTATGGGTATTTTTTTAGGTTTACTTCACCGGCGGCAATCAGTAGCGCCTCGCGCCAGCGTGTGCGTTGGGCTTTCAACTGGCGTTCCCACCACTCCGCGTTAGCTAGCCGTGACAAACTGGCTACAGCCGAATGCGCGTCCAGCTTGCCTTTACAGTATTTTTTCCAGTGCATTGGCGTGATATTAAAGACTCGCGCCATACATGCGATACGCCCATAAAACACAGCCTGTACGCTGTTACTCAGCAGCAAAGAATTATCTCCGTCATTTGCAGCAAGAAACTCCTCGCAGTAACGGTCATAATTTTGTAGTAACTGCCCAGCGATACGGTCAGCAAAACGCCGCAAATCCTTATCTCCCATACCCGGCAGACACGCATAATTATCCACCTCAGCCATAAAGCATGGCGAGGCGTTAAGGTTCATCGCATTTTTCTCATTAACGATTTCAATGCGCGGCCAGATACGGCGCTCAAACTGGAGGACGAGCCACTTATTCGCCGCATGCAGCCCCCGCTCTTTCAGCAAGAAAGAGTGACGCCCAAGAAAGATACTGCTGAGGAAATGGGGTAAGGCGTGAATTTTACGCAAAACAGCTTGCCCCTGAGCGTGTTGCTCACGGGTAAGGGGTCTTGCCGTGCCGGGCAGTACCGGACGCAGTGTTGCGCCCGGGTAAGCATAAGCGAGAACAGCAGCATCACTGTCCGGATAAAGTAACGACTCGCATGGAATGAGGTGTCCATGGAAGGAAATAGGTAAGTTTTTGACCGTTATCTCTTGTTTATGGTTAACAAGATTTTGGTTATATTGCTTCCCGATCATTTGACGTTCAGAACGAGGCGGCATGGAAGACAAGCAGACGTTAAGTTACAGGGGTTCAGCGGGATACTATGCTGACAACCTGAAATTCCTTGAAGATATAGATACAAAGCCAAAGTCATTTATTCTGGCTCCTGCACATCGTTTGATTGAGATTTGCGAAGTTCTTTGTCAGTGCGCACCGCTTCGAGTAAAAGAGCGCTGGCCTTTATCAAAAAAAGATCGAAGAAATCTTGCTCTTCAGATGGAGTGGAATCTCCCCAAAGCTCCCCCACCGCGCGAGCAATGGAAAGAAGCAATTCAGACCTCATTAAGAATCGTGTATCAACAAATGCCGAAGCCCCAAAGATTTGAATGGGAAAAGACGGGCTATCTGGCAGAGCTAGAGACAGATATTCATGTTGCTGCTGATTGCACACTTCAGACGGTACGTTTTTTTTGCAATGATAAGATTCATTTGCCGCTAAACACCTCTGTTTTTCTTGCGTCACCAAATTGGAATGAATTTGTGTCTTCGCTAATTGCTGGAGACTTGTATCCTGCTTGGGTTGCTCCTGTCGATTCAGCAAAAACGCCGGGGTGTATTCAGGGGCAATTTCCACGCTACATGCCTCGGTAATTATCTTGTTGGCGAAGTTTTCCGTATTCATTGTGTGCAGCTTAGATACCATTTCCTTTCTCCTCACAGTGAATGCAGAAAGCTTCTTGGCAGAACTTACTAACCTGATGAATCTCAGCGGCCAAACCTGCGATACTGGTAACGGTTGAGTCACGGACGTGGTGATGCACCAACCCGGAAACCAACTGAGAGACCGTCGGGTAATAACCGACCGCGTCGAGCCACTCCTCGCCCGCCTTGCCACCGGTTTTAACCAGCTTCTTTTTGTTCAAAATGAACTGATGGGCATCACTGGTGATAACCCAATCCTTACCGACAGGAATGCGCAGCATGATTACCCCCTGAAATGCTTGGTTTGTTGTTCGTGGATGGTCTGACATGACACGCAACGGGTCACACCGGCAAAGGCTGCACGGCGTGCAGCGGGGATAGCTTGGTCACACTCTTCACAAATTGACGCTGACACCCCGCCCTTGATGCGCGCAGCATTAACTTGTGCGGCGAGAGTCTCCTGCTGGCGCTGCTGCACCAAGTCCATTAAATCTGGCATCGTTATTGCTCCGATTCACTATTCAGTTGATTGAGTACCTGCTGAGCTAATTCTGCGATGCGATGCGACTCCTTCATCAGCTCGCTAAGACTGGTAATGGTTTTAAGAAAAACACCGCGCTTTACCGATAGATTAATAAGGTCAGCAACCAGCTTTAACTCATTCGAGTAGATAGCTCGGGTCGGGTAATATTTTTCTTTTGTCTCTTTATCTATTTTTACTTCGGCCAGAATAAAATCGCCCTCTTCCATTTTCACGATGGCGAATACGTTATTAATTTCCACATACTCCCGCTCAACCATGCTTCAACTCCTGCTTGTGCGCCCGTCCTTCATGGTCAAACTTCTCCGACTCCTGACGCAACAGCTCGATGATTTCCACACATGAGAGATGATTAACCGCCGCATGAGTCGCCAAACGGTCAAGGTGGGAGGAGAAACTAACGGCCGCATCAGCCTTGTTTCTCATTTCTTGGCCAACGGTTTTATACATGTGCATAGAGAACTCCAGATAAAAGGATGCCCGACGCAATCAAGCGCCTTTAAATTTAAAGCGAGTTAATTAATGAAAATACGCTTCAGGTTTAACCGACGTTAATATGGTCGGTGCATATTCGAATAAATTAAACAGCTCACGCAGCGCCCTGAATAGCTCCTCGCGCCATTTACAAGACTCATCATCAATACGCCAGTACGGCTGATTAAACTCGACCTCAGTTAGCCCGGCATGCAGGAATAAAGTGCGGCGTTGGCTTATGGTTAATCGGCCAATGAATCCAGATTTACTGATACCGTGCTTACGATAAGTAGCGAAAGCGCTGCGAAGTTCATCAATGGCGCACACAAGACGCTCGCGCTCGCTGTCATTCATTTCCTCTAATCGCATAACAGCATGCCGCTGTTTTAACTGCGCATGGAAACAAATGGTCAATCGCTCACGCTCCATCATCTGATTATAAAAATCGCAGGTGCTTCTCCAGCGAAGGGCAGCGAGGCGCTCCCCAACCAAAGCACGCAGCCCGGCGGGCTGGTTGCGAACAATACCAGCGGTGATAGCTGTCATTTTGAAAAACCCCGCATTGCTGATTTGATAGAGGAGATCCAGCGGCTGGCTGGGCGGGTACGGATGATGATACCTTTCCGCCCCTTACCGTGGGTGATGGTGATGTCGATCTTGTACGTCGTCTGGTGGTTCCACAGCAGCGGAGCAATGGAGATAGGTTGTTGCATGCTCTTACCCCCTGTTTTGCTGAAATCAAGACAATGGCTCACCGAGTCCTAGCCACAGAAGCCACCCATCACGAATTTCTTTCGGGCGACACTCATAGGCCAGTTTCAGACCTGCATTCCATGCGGGGAGATAAACCCATTGCTCCGCGCGTGCTGTAGGAGTCTCCGGATTCCTCATCTCAATCGTTGGTAACTTGCCCTTATCAATCATCCCCCTCACTGCATCAGGGGTTTTTCCAATAACTTTGGCAAATTCCTGATATGGCAATGCGTCCGACAAACTTACGATTTGTTTGCTCATCTGCTAATCTCCTATCGAGATCTAACCAATTGTCTATAGTAGCTTCTGAAGGCTTACAGTTGGTTAGATGATTACTGAAAGATGTTTTATTTGTTCTAGATATTAGAGGATGTTGAAAACATGTCAAGCATGATAGGCGAAAAGCTGGCTCTAGTCAGGGAGTCCGAGAGGATCAATCGAAAGCAATTTGCTGAAATTACAGAGGTTCCTTATAGCTCGCTTACCTACTACGAAAGCGGGCGCTCAACACCACCAACAGACATAACGATGAAAATATTTAGCCATCCACGTTTTCAGAAATACGCACTTTGGTTTTTTACTGACCAGATAGCACCAGAATCCGGGCAAATAGCACCGGCACTCGCACACTTTGGGCAAGATGTAACAACCTCACAGCACTCAGGCCAAAAGATTGGTTAAGCATTCACCTAAGTTATTTATTTAACACTTTTGGGGTAAGGGCTTGCTACATACCTGAAAGTAAAATCTTCCTTGGAGGGCTTCGCGATGGCGATTAAGAAGCTCGAAGATGGTCGATATGAAGTGGACATTAGGCCGAACGGGCGCAACGGAAAGCGCATCCGTCGGAAATTTGATAGGAAACATGAAGCACAAGCTTTTGAGAAGTACATAACCGTCAGCTATCACGACAAAGAATGGCTCTCAAAACCTACGGATAAAAGGTCATTATCTGAGCTGGTTAAATTGTGGTGGAAGTACCATGGCAAGAACAATGACCACGGGCAGTCCTACCTAAGAAAACTGGAGCGCATTACGCGAATGATGGACAACCCAGCCGCATTTCAGATTGATAAATCTCGTATTACAGCTTATCGATCGGCGCGGCTAGCCGAAGGCATCAAAGCATCCAGCATTAATCGCGAAATGACCGCGATAAGCGGGATGTTTACCGACCTTGTCGACTCGGGGCTTTACTGTGGTGAGCATCCGATTCGTGGCAGCGGCAAGCTCAAAGAAGCCAATACGGAAATGACTTATCTTGACCGTGATGAGATAAGCGCATTGCTACTGGCGTTAGATGGTGATAACCGCCGGGTGGCCATTTTGTGTCTTAGTACTGGCGCACGTTGGGGTGAGGCCATGAAACTCAAAGCTGAGCATGTCATTCACAACCGCGTGACCTTTGTGCAAACGAAAAACGGTAAACGGCGCAGCGTCCCCATTTCTCAGGAAGTCTCCGACGAGATCGTATCCCATAAGTCTGGGCTCTTGTTTCCTCAAGCCTCCTACAGCAGTTTCAGATATATCCTTAAGGCGACCAAACCTAACCTACCCCATGGGCAAGCATCCCATTCGTTACGCCATACATTCGCAACTCATTTCATGATGAACGGGGGCAATATCATCACGCTCCAACGGATACTTGGCCATGCTCGAATTGAACAGACAATGAGCTACGCTCACTTTGCACCTGATTTTCTACAGGATGCAATTTCCTATAATCCGCTAGGAGGCAAAATCCATGTTTAGCGTCCACATCGCGTCCACACATAGATAGTTTCCTGAGGGTTATAGTTGTCTCTAGTGCAACTTAACCATCTGTTTTATATAGACCGTACTGATATTCAAGGCAAGAAAAAGGCCGCCGAAGCGGCCTTTCCATTAGCGGATAGGTTAACTGTAAGCGTTGAGCGTGCGCTGGCACAAAGCGGAGCGCACGCAGTCCTGTTTTTCAAAGCGGATAACGCCGATCATCTCGTCCTCTTCGAAGCGCTCCAGGGCATCGCTGAGACCGGATTTCACGCCGCGCGGCAGGTCGCACTGGGTCACGTCGCCGTTAACGATAACCGTCACGTTTTCCCCCAGGCGGGTCAGGAACATTTTCATCTGGCTGGCGGTCACGTTCTGGGCTTCATCCAGGATAACGACCGCATTTTCGAAGGTGCGTCCGCGCATATAAGCGAACGGCGCAATCTCTACCTTGCCGATTTCCGGGCGCAGGCAGTACTGCATAAAGGAAGATCCTAAACGACGTACCAGAATGTCATACACCGGGCGGAAATAAGGGGCGAACTTCTCGGAGATATCCCCCGGCAAGAAACCGAGGTCTTCATCCGCCTGCAAAACAGGACGGGTAACGATAATCCGATCCACCTCTTTATGGATCAGCGCCTCCGCCGCCTTGGCGGCGCTGATGAATGTTTTGCCACAGCCGGCTTCGCCGGTGGCGAAGATCAGCTGCTTATTCTCTATGGCTGATAAGTAATGACCCTGAGCTTCGGTTCTAGCCTCGATGGGTGAGCTATCGCGCTTGTCTCGCGCCATGCCGATAGACTCGACTCCCCCCATTTGCACCAGCGAGGTCACAGACTCTTCTTCCAGCTGGCGATGACTACGAGCGTCACGACGAATAACGCGTTTCGCTTCACGACGTGCTTTGATCACTGCTTTCTGTCTACCCATAGTGGCACCTTACAGTTTGTTTCACCTACCGCAACGGCCAGGCCGCGCGATTATGTTTCACACACGTATTAGGTTTTGGCCTCCTCCGAGCCAATAAGAGCCAAGGGACAATGTGAATTGACGGCAACGTTTAAGCGCCGTTGCTTCACGGGACAACGCGGACTGCATCAATAAACGTGGAGTAAAAAGTGGTGAGATTCGGTAGCGATAAGAGTGCGGAGTTGCCGGTAAAAGAGAGTCGGAGAGAGAACCCTCGTTACAACGAGAAATCAGGGGAGATGTGTTATTTTTTCTTTCCAGCCCAACCAAGGACTTTACCATTAGCGATCCCCGCAGTGATATTTACAGCTTCAAGCTGTGCACCGTGTGAAAACTACCGCCAGATGATTACAGTATAATGACATTCAATCCCGCCGCGTTACTAAAATGTAAAAAAATTTTATATGTTTTGTTTTTAGTTATCGCTAAAACACTATATCACGCGCGACACGTCATTCCATAAAAATTTTTAACATATAAATTTCAACGAATTACAATTAAAAACCGCGAATGACACTTTGGTTTCCTGATTAAATTTTGCACAACCCAAAAACGCAGGCGGTGCGTGCTTTTTAATCCATAGGCCAGGTGTCGAATTGACTTTCGACGCTCAATCTTCCGTACGGCAGGCAACACAAAGTAAAACGAGGCAGGCGAGCCCGCCTCGTCATTGCGGGTTCAGGCCTTGAGCAAACCGCTGGCAAAATAATCGCCGCGTTCTTTCACACCCGGCAGCACGAAGAAATACCCGCCGCCAATCGGCTTGATGTATTCCTCCAGCGCTTCGCCGTTCAGCCTTTTTTGCACCGTCAGGAAACCTTTCTCCAGATCGGCCTGATAGCAGACGAACAGCAGCCCCATTTCCAGCTGGCCGGCATTGGATACCCCCAGCGAATAGCTGTAGCCGCGTCGCAGCATCAGATTGCTTTGGCTTTCCGGCGTGCGTGGGTTAGCCAAGCGAATGTGCGCGTCCATCGGGATCACCTTGCCGTCGGGATCGTTCGCGTAATTCGGCTCGTCATGTTCATGCTTCATGCCCAGCGGCGCGCCGCTGTGCTTCTCGCGGCCGAAAATGGTTTCCTGCTCCTGCAGCGGCGTGCGATCCCAAAACTCGACGCGGAAACGAATAATACGCGCCGCCTGATAGCTGCCGCCCGCCGTCCACGCCGGTTCACCGACGCTGTCGCCGACCCACACCACTTTATCCATCAGCGGCTTGTCGTCGGTTTTCGGGTTAGCGGTGCCGTCTTTGAACCCCAACAGGTTGATCGGCGTCTCTTTGCCTTTGCTGCGCGCCGCGTGCGCGGAGATGAACCCTTCCCGCTTCCAGCGCACGCTGAGCAGATCCGGCGAATGCTTAATGATATCGCGCAACGCGTGGAGAGCGGTTTCGTTGGTGTTGGCGCAGATCTGCAGCAGCAGGTCGCCGTGGCAAAGCGCGGCGTCCAGCGCATCGTTGGGGAAGCGCGTCATCTTCTGCAACCGCAGCGGTTTGTGCGCCTGCAGACCAAAGCGTTCGTCGAACAGCGATGCGCCGACCGAGACGGTGATGGTCAGGTTGTCCGGGTAAATCTCCGGCCCCATGATGCCGGAATCGAGCGGCGGCAACTTGGCGTCCACCTCCGGCGCCTTGCCGCCGTGGGTCAGAAAGGCGATGCGATCGGTCAGCAGCCGGAACAGACGCTCCAGATCCGCTTTGCTGGTCGCCAGCACATCGAACGCCACCAACATCATCGCTGCCTGTTGCGGCGTCAGCACGCCGGCCTGATGGCGGCCATAAAACGGCTGTTTCTGCCAGCGCTCATCCTGCGGCGTCGCCAACGGCTCCGCCGCGTTACCCGCCGCCTGCGCCAGGCGGCTGCCGCCCAACGCCAGCGCGCCCAGCCCCAACCCTTGCAGCAAACGGCGCCGCGAAGGCGACGCCGCTCCCTGAGAGTGCGGATGCGGCCCGTTATTCGGGCCTGCCTTGTTGCTCATAACCGTATGCCTCAGTCCAGACCCAATACGCCGCGCAGTTGGGAAAGATCTTCCGCCAGCGTGGTGATCGGCCCTTTCAACGCATTGCGATCGGCATCGGTCAGCTTCTCATAGGACTCATAGCCGTCTTTGGTTTGGTACTTCGCCAAGATGGTGTCCACGGTTTTGAAGTTGGCGTCGATCTTGTCCAGCAGCGGCTTATTGGCCTTGACCAGCAAAGGACGCAGCAGGTTGACTATCTTCTGCGCGCCGTCGACGTTGGCCTGGAAATCCCACAAATCGGTGCGGCTGTAGCGGTCTTCTTCACCGCTGATCTTGCTGGCCGCCACCTCTTCGATCAGCCCGGCTGCGCCGCCCACCACTTTGCTCGGCGGGAAGGTCAGTTCACTCACGCGCTTTTGCAGTTCTACGGTATCGTGGTACAGGCGATCGGCGTAGGCGCCCATGTCTTTGGTGGAGTTGTCGGCAAACAGCGCCTTCTCCAGACGGTGGAAGCCGGTGAAGTTCGGATCCGCCGATTTCTTCTCGTAGTCGTCTTCGCGGGCGTCGATGCTGCCGTCCAGATCGGAGAACAGCTCGGCGATCGGCTCGATGCGCTCATAGTGCTGGCGGGTCGGCGCATACTGCTTGCGCGCCTGCTCCACGTTGCCGGCCTTCACCGCGTCGGTAAACAGCTTGGTCTGTTTCACCAACCCATCGACTTCTTTGGTGACGTAAACCTTGTATTCGGCAATCGGGCCGACCAGGTCCAGCGCGTTCGGCTTGCCGTCGGTGGCGCCGTTGGCCGCTGCGGTGACAGTCAGTTTGCCTTTCGGGTTGCTGAGCAGCCCGCAGGTCATGTCATATTCGCCCGCCTCCAGCGTGGCGGTCATTTTCTGGGTAAAGCCCGGCGCGATGTTCTCACGCTCTTCCACCACCATCACCCCTTTCAGGATTTCCCATTCGACGTTTTTCTGGCTGGTGTTGTGCACCACAAACTGCGTCTTGCCGGCCGGCACCGTCAGCTGCATCGGTTCGCACTGCTTGTCGTTGACCGTGACCTTGACCTGCGGCACGTCCGCCGCCAAGGCGTCGATGCTCAGCGCAAACGCCGGGATAGCCAGTAATGCTGCGTGCAACGCCTTGCGGCGAAATAACGGAGTAGACATACGAGATTCCCTATTAAACATTAATGATTGATTTTACGTTGCGCCGGGGCCGCTGCCGGCTCCGCGCGCTGCGGCAGAAAGAAGAAAATCAGCGCCGGGATCAAATACAGGAAGTAGACCGCCACTTCGCTGACCGTCGGCGCTTCCTGATAACCGAGGATGCCTTCCAACAGGGTGCCGAACAGCGAATGGGTCGACAGGGTGGTGCTGAAATCGAAGGCGATGTCCTGAAAGTGGTTCCACAGACCGGCTTCGTGGAAGGCGCGGATCGCCCCGGCGGCCAGCCCGGCGGCGACGAACAGAATGAACAGGCTGGTCCATTTGAAGAATTTGGCCAGATGCAGCTTCACCCCGCCCCAGTAAATCATCATGCCCAGCACAATGGCGGCGACCAGGCCGAGCACCGCGCCGATCGGCGCTGCGGCGCCCACGTCTTGCTGAAACGCCGCCAGCAGGAAGAATACCGACTCCAACCCTTCGCGCGCCACGGCGAAGAACACCATCGCCACCAGCGCCCACCCCTGCCCTTTACCGGCGCTGAGCGCCTGATCGATAGCCCCTTCCAGATGTACCTTGACCGACCTGGAGACTTTGCGCATCCAGAACACCATATAGGTGAGGATCAGCACCGCCACCACCGCCACGATGCCTTCGAACAGCTCCTGCTGTTTCTGCGGGAACTCGCCGGTGGTCTCATTGATGAAGATGCCGAGCGCCAGACACAGCGCCGCCGCGACAATCACGCCGATCCACACCGCGCCCAGCCATTGGCTGCGCTGCGTGCGTTTCAGGTAGCTGGCGATCAGGCTGACGATCAGCGCGGCCTCCAGCCCCTCACGGAACATGATAAGAAAGGGAACGAACATAACTAATCACCCCTGAAAAGACCGCGGCGGCAGAGAAAACCGGCTCGCAATGAGCCGCGGCGAGTATGTAAAGAAACGTAAAATACAACGAGAGTGATTATCATTCTACCAAAAAGAAATACAAGAGGCGCAAGCGTGATTTTTTCTAATCAAATGTCGCCAGGTGTTACAAGGCGGAGAGCGCAGAACGTTCATGAAGAGCCATGATATACTGCAGTGAGTGGAATACCCCGCCCTGACACGGTAAACCTGAGGGATATGCCGGCTCTGTTCCTTATGAGCAACACAGAAACGGTGTGGCAGCAAACTTATCATGATCGACATGGAAACGATTTAATCCTGCCGTCAGAACCTGGTTAACCGGCATGAGGCGAGCCTGCAGCGAGTAAAATGGAGTGAAAATGAAGATATCTGCCATCGTTCCGGCATTTAACACGGAAAAATACATTGGTGAATGCGTTAGATCATTACTGCAAAACGATCATGAGAAAATTGAAATCATCTTGATCAACGATGGTTCAACCGACAAAACCGGCACGATACTGGATAGCTTCGATGTACCATGCATTAAAGTGATCCATACCGAAAACCAAGGCCAATCGGCGGCCCGAAACACGGGGCTTGCCGCTGCATCAGGCGATTATGTGATCTTTGTGGATAGCGATGACAAGCTCGCCGACAATGCCTTGGATCGTTTGACTGACATATTAAAGGATACCCAAAGTGACGTCGTCTTCTTTGAGTCTTCCGTCTTCTTCGACGATGAAAAACTGGCTGAGAGATTCAACCCAAAGTATGAAAGAAACGGTTTATTGAGTAATTTCACCTGCTCCGGTACGCATTTTTTTCAGCAAGCTGTTAATCTCGGCAATTACATCGTCAGTCCTTGCCTTTACATATCCAGCAGAAAAGCTTTAAAAAACATCCAGTTCAAAAATGGCATCGTACATGAAGACAACATATTCACTACGCGCCTTCTGCTTGAAAATGATATTACCGTTCATTGTGTCAATGAAAAATTCTATTTACGCCGCGTGCGGCATGGCTCAGTAATGACGCAAAAGAAAGGCGATGAACATATCAACGGCTACTATAACTGTATCATCGAACTGATTAATCATCCTCCAGCCAATGCCAATCAGGTGCAGGACGAATACAATAAGTTCATTTGTCATATGGTCGATTGTTTCAAGTACACCAATAGCGACATTATCGCCGACCTGAAGGGCGAACTCATCAAACACAATGACATTGTGTCTGGTGAGGTAGCGGGATTGAAACGAGAAATCGATGAGCTGCGCAACTCGACATCCTGGAAGATGACCTCACCATTAAGACGCATGGTGACTTTCTTTAAAGGGTAATGCCTGCGGCTTGGTCAAAAAAAGGGGCGCCGTGGGCGCCCCTCGTTATTTATCGTCAGTTATACCGTTTTGTACTCGGCTTCCGCCTGATCGAAACGTTCGGTCATGGTGGAAGACGGCTGGCGGCCCATCAGGCTCACCACCACAATGGCCAGACAGCCCAGGATGAAGCCCGGGATGATTTCGTACAGGCCCAGCCATTCGTACTGTTTCCAGACGATCACCGTCACCGCGCCGACCAACATGCCGGCCAGCGCGCCGTTGCGGGTCATGCGCGACCACATCACCGAGATCAGCACTACCGGGCCGAAGGCGGCGCCGAAACCGGCCCAGGCGTAGCTCACCAGGCCCAGCACGCGGTTCTCCGGGTTGGCCGCCAGCGCGATGGCGACCAACGCCACCACCAGCACCATGACGCGGCCGACCCACACCAGTTCACGCTGGCTGGCGCCTTTGCGCAGGAACGCTTTGTACAGGTCTTCGGTGATTGCGCTGGAACAGACCAGCAGCTGGCAGCTCAGGGTACTCATAACCGCCGCCAAAATCGCCGACAGCAGCACGCCCGCCACCCATGGGTTGAACAGCAGCATCGCCAGTTCGATGAACACGCGCTCGCCGTTTTGCGATACGTTGCCGGCCTGATCCGGGTTGTTGGCAAAGTAAGCGATGCCGAAGAAACCGACGGCGATGGTGCCGGCCAGGCACAGGATCATCCAGGTCATGCTGATGCGGCGCGCGCTGCGGATGGTGCGGTGAGAATCCGCCGCCATGAAACGCGCCAGGATGTGCGGCTGGCCGAAGTAGCCCAGGCCCCAACCCAGCAGTGACAGGATGGCGACGAAGTTCAGCCCCTTCAGCATGTCGAGGTTGGCCGGGTTCTGCGCCTGGATCACCAGCATCGAGGTATCGATGCCGCCGACGGCGAAGATCACGATCACCGGGGTCAGGATCAGCGCGAAAATCATCAGGCTGGCCTGCACGGTGTCGGTCCAGCTCACCGCCAGGAAACCGCCGATGAAGGTATACAGGATGGTCGCCGCGGCGCCGGCCCACAGGGCGGTTTCGTAGCTCATGCCGAAGGTACTTTCGAACAGACGCGCGCCGGCCACGATGCCGGAGGCGCAGTAAATGGTGAAGAACACCAGGATGACGATGGCCGAGATCACCCGCAGCAGCTTGCTGTTGTCTTCAAAACGGCTGGTGAAATAATCCGGCAACGTCAGGGCATTGTTGTTGGCTTCGGTATGCACGCGCAGCCTTCCTGCCACCAGCTTCCAGTTCAGGTAAGCGCCGATGGTCAGGCCGATGGCGATCCAGCTTTCGGAGATGCCGGAGAGGAAGATGGCGCCCGGCAGGCCCATCAGCAGCCAGCCGCTCATGTCGGAAGCGCCGGCGGACAGCGCGGTCACCACGCTGCCCAGACTGCGGCCGCCGAGAATATAGTCATCAAAGTTATTGGTTGCCCGGTAGGCAAGCAGGCCGATCAGCACCATCCCGAAAATGTATACCAGGAAGGTCACCAGCATAGGTGTGCTCATTGTCATTTAATTCTCCACTTTCATTATTATTCGCGTTTCGCTCCGGCCAAGCCGGCGCCGGTAAACCCACGCGCAATGCATTTCACTGGCCGCCGCGCCGGAACGTGGCGCAGCCTGCGAGCAAGTGCAGGTAAAATAGTTTCTGCCCGTAATTGTTGACCGTCGGTTATCCTAGATGAGCCTTTCATCAACCAACAAGATATTTAACAACAAAGTTACACAAAGTTTACCCTGCGTCACATTTACCGGGCTCAAAGGTTGCACTCACGACAAGCAAAATGAGTTGCACCCTGCTATTACCCTTATATACCGCAAGGTAAAGCGCCTGCGGCATCATTAACCCCGCCGCGTTCGCTCAATAACGCAACATTCGTGCCAACTGCCCGTGTTAAAAAATCGATGAAACTCACACTTCGCTCATCCGCCTGATTTAACAAGGTTGCACAAAGTTGCAACATGCAGGATATTGTCTGCATTCTTGACACCACACATCTCACGAACCTATCCCAACAGGCTTTCCGGCCTGCTGTTTGTCTAGCCTGATGGGATAGGTTCTAAACACAGGAGTTGGACAGGCATGGGCACTACCACAATGGGCGTGAAACTCGATGAGGCAACACGCGACCGGATCAAGAGCGCCGCGCAGCGCATCGATCGCACGCCGCACTGGCTCATCAAGCAGGCCATCTTTAATTACCTCGAGCGTCTCGAGAGCGGTACCGATATTCCTGAAATTCCAGCGCTGGCCGCAGCGGGCCAGCCTGAAGCGGACGACATTATGCCGCAAGCGCAGGAAGAGTCACACCAGCCATTCCTCGATTTCGCCGAACAAATTCTGCCGCAGTCGGTGACCCGCGCCGCCATCACCGCCGCGTATCGCCGCCCGGAGACCGAAGCGGTGCCGATGTTGCTCGAACAGGCGCGATTACCCGCCGATCTTGCACAGGCCACTCATAAAATGGCCTACGGCATCGCCGAGAAGTTGCGTAACCAAAAAAGTGCAAACGGCCGCGCCGGCATGGTGCAAGGCCTGCTGCAAGAGTTCTCCCTCTCCTCGCAGGAAGGCGTGGCGCTGATGTGCCTGGCGGAAGCGCTGCTGCGCATTCCGGACAAACCGACCCGCGATGCCCTGATCCGCGACAAGATCAGCAACGGCAACTGGCACTCGCACCTGGGGCGCAGCCCGTCGCTGTTCGTCAACGCCGCCACCTGGGGCCTGCTGTTCACCGGCAAGCTGGTGTCGACCCATAACGAAGCCAATCTGTCCCGCTCGCTGAACCGCATTATCAGCAAGAGCGGCGAGCCGCTGATCCGCAAAGGCGTGGATATGGCGATGCGCCTGATGGGCGAACAGTTCGTGACCGGCGAAACCATCGCCGAAGCGCTGGCCAACGCGCGCAAGCTGGAAGAAAAAGGCTTCCGCTACTCCTACGACATGCTGGGGGAAGCCGCCCTGACCGAAGCCGACGCCCAGGCCTACCTGGTTTCCTATCAGCAGGCTATCCACGCCATCGGCAAAGCCTCCAACGGCCGCGGCATCTATGAAGGCCCCGGCATCTCCATCAAGCTGTCCGCCCTGCACCCGCGCTACAGCCGCGCGCAGTACGAACGCGTGATGGAAGAGCTTTACCCGCGCCTGCTGTCGCTGACCCTGCAGGCACGCCAGTACGATATCGGCATCAATATCGACGCCGAAGAGGCCGACCGTCTGGAGATCTCGCTCGATCTGCTCGAGAAGCTGTGCTTCGAACCGCAGTTGGCCGGCTGGAACGGCATCGGCTTCGTGATTCAGGCCTACCAGAAACGCTGTCCGTTCGCCATCGACGCTGTGATCGACATGGCGCAACGCAGCCGCCGTCGCCTGATGATCCGTCTGGTGAAAGGCGCCTACTGGGACAGCGAAATCAAACGCGCCCAGATGGACGGCCTGGAAGGCTACCCGGTTTACACCCGCAAGGTGTACACCGACGTTTCCTATCTGGCCTGCGCCCGCAAGCTGCTGTCGGTGCCGAACCTGATCTATCCGCAGTTCGCGACCCACAACGCCCATACGCTGAGCGCCATTTATCACCTGGCCGGCAACAACTACTACCCTGGCCAGTATGAATTCCAGTGCCTGCACGGCATGGGTGAACCGCTGTACGAACAGGTGGTGGGCAAAGTGGCCGACGGCAAACTGAACCGCCCTTGCCGCATCTACGCGCCGGTCGGCACCCATGAAACGCTGCTGGCTTACCTGGTGCGCCGCCTGTTGGAAAACGGCGCCAATACCTCGTTCGTCAACCGCATCGCCGACGCCACCCTGCCACTCGACGAGCTGGTGGCCGATCCGGTCAGCGCCGTGGAAGCGCTGGCGGCCAGCGAAGGTCAAATTGGCCTGCCGCATCCGCGCATCCCGCTGCCGCGCGAGCTGTACGGCGAGAAGCGCACCAACTCCAGCGGTCTGGATCTGTCCAACGAACAGCGTCTGGCTTCGCTGTCCAGCGCCCTGCTCACCAGCGCCAGCCATCCATGGCGCGCGGAACCGATCATCGACGCCGAGTTGGATCAGGGCGTCGAACAGCCGGTGATTAACCCGGCCGAGCCGGGCGATGTGGTCGGCTACGTGCGTGAAGCCACCGAAGGCGAAGTCAGCCGCGCGCTCGACGCCGCCGCGGCCGCCGGCCCAATCTGGTTCGCGACACCGCCGACGGAGCGCGCCGCGATCCTCGAACGCGCCGCCGAGCTGATGGAAAGCCAGCTGCAAAGCCTGCTGGGCATTCTGGTGCGCGAAGCGGGTAAAACCTTCAACAACGCCATCGCCGAAGTGCGTGAAGCGGTCGATTTCCTGCACTACTACGCCGGCCAGGTACGCGACGATTTCGCCAACGACAGCCACCGCCCGCTGGGCCCGGTGGTCTGCATCAGCCCGTGGAACTTCCCGCTGGCGATCTTCACCGGCCAAATCGCCGCCGCGCTGGCGGCGGGCAACAGCGTGCTGGCCAAACCGGCCGAGCAAACGCCGCTGGTGGCCGCGCAGGCGGTGCGTATCCTGCTGGAAGCCGGCATTCCGCAAGGCGTGCTGCAGCTGCTGCCGGGCCAGGGTGAAACCGTCGGCTCAACGCTGGTTAACGACGCCCGCGTCCGCGGCGTGATGTTTACCGGCTCCACCGACGTCGCCGGCATTCTGCAGCGCAGCATCGCCGGCCGTCTGGATCCACAAGGCCGTCCGACGCCGCTGATCGCCGAAACCGGCGGCCTGAACGCCATGATCGTCGACTCCTCCGCCCTGACCGAACAGGTGGTGACCGATGTGGTGGCTTCCGCCTTCGACAGCGCCGGGCAGCGTTGCTCCGCGCTGCGTATCCTGTGCATTCAGGAAGACGTGGCCGAGCACACGCTGCAAATGCTGCGCGGCGCGATGGCCGAATGCCGCATGGGCAACCCGGAACGCCTGTCCACCGACGTGGGCCCGGTGATCGACGCCGAAGCCAAAACCGGCATCGAACGCCACATCCAGGCGATGCGCGCCAAAGGCCGCAAGGTATACCAGGCCGCCAAAGGCAGCGCGCAGGATGAGAAAGAGTGGGCGCGCGGCACCTTCATCAAGCCGACGCTGATCGAGCTCGACAGCTTCGACGAGCTGCAGAAAGAGATCTTCGGCCCGGTGCTGCACGTGGTGCGCTTCCAGCGCAACAATCTGGACGCGCTGGTCGATCAGATCAACGCCGCCGGTTATGGCCTGACGCTGGGCATTCACACCCGTATCGATGAAACCATCGCCCGGGTGACCGAACGCGCCAAGGTCGGCAACCTGTACGTCAACCGCAACATGGTCGGCGCAGTGGTCGGCGTGCAGCCGTTCGGCGGCGAAGGCCTGTCGGGCACCGGCCCGAAAGCCGGCGGCCCGCTGTACCTGTACCGTCTGCTGGCCAACCGTCCGGACGACGCGCTGCAACGTACGCTGCACCGCCAGGACGAAGAGCGCCCGATGGAAGCCACCGCGCGGCCACAGCTGCTGGGCGCGCTGCAATCGCTGGAGAAGTGGGCGGTCACCAGCCAACAAGGCGAACTGGCGGCATTGGCGCAACGTTATGCGGAACTGGGCCAAGGCGGCACCGTACGTCCGCTGCCGGGCCCGACCGGCGAGCGCAACACCTATGCCCTGCTGCCGCGTGAACGCGTGCTGTGCCTGGCGGATAACGAAACCGACGCGCTGATCCAGCTGGCCGCCGTGCTGGCGGTTGGCAGCTGCGCGCTGTGGCCGGAAGCGGAACTGCAACGCAATCTGTTCCGCCGCTTGCCGAACGATGTGCAGGCGCGCATCGCCTTCAGCAAAGACTGGCAGCAGGACAAGGTTGAGTTCGACGCCGCCATCTACCACGGCGATGCCGACCAGCTGCGCACCCTGTGCGAGCAGATCGCCCAGCGCGGCGGCGCCATCGTCTCGGTGCAGGGCTTCGCCCACGGTGAAACCAACATCCTGTTGGAACGCCTGCTGATCGAACGTTCCCTGAGCGTCAACACCGCCGCCGCCGGCGGTAACGCCAGCCTGATGACCATCGGTTAACGCATCCTCAAGGCTGCACGCGTTGCAGCCTGATGGGCTTACCGCTAGGCAAACCCTGCACTCGTGCAGGGTTTTTTATTGTCCGCAGGCCGATCGGCCGTTAGCGTCTTGTTATCCTTACAGGGTGGGGCGTCGCTCATGGACGATGGATTACTCTGCTTGAAAGCCGCGTCAGAGCGCTACGAAACGCATTGGCTTTCGGGTTCGGTAATATCCGGGATACAGCAGCCGCAGCGGATTTCTCGCCGCCGCCGCGCGAAACGAATGGTTGAAAGCGGAGTGAATGCGGTCGGGGGAAACGCCCCCGCCGCCTTATTGATTCCGGAACTTGTCGAGGAATTGCTGGGTGCGCTGATGCTGCGGATTGGCGAACAGCGCTTTGGCCGGGCCCTGTTCGACGATGCGGCCGTGATCCATAAAGATAACCCGATCGGCCACGTCGCGAGCGAAGCTCATCTCATGGGTGACGATCACCATGGTGCGTTTCTCTTCCGCCAGTGAGCGCATGGTATTGAGCACTTCCCCCACCAGCTCGGGATCGAGCGCCGACGTCGGCTCGTCGAACAAAATCACCTCCGGCTGCATCGCCAGCGCGCGCGCGATAGCCACCCGCTGCTGCTGCCCGCCGGACAGCCGACGCGGATAAGCCGCCTCTTTGCCGCTCAGGCCCACTTTGGCCAGCAACGCGCGAGCACGCTGTTCGGCGCTGGCTTTCGCCTCGCCTTTAACGATAACCGGCCCTTCAATGATGTTTTCCAGCACCGAACGGTGCGGAAACAGGTTGAAGTTCTGGAACACGAAGCCGACCTGCTGGCGCAGCGCGCGCACCTGATTTTTCTGTTTGCTCAGCGGCTTGCTGCCGTCGATCCGGATATCGCCGACGCGGATGGTGCCGGAATCCGGCTCCTCCAGCAGGTTGATGCAGCGCAACAAGGTGGTTTTCCCGGAACCGCTCGGCCCGATGATCGCCACCACTTCGCCGGCGTCCACCGCCAGATCGATCCCATGCAGCACCGTCTGACCTTTGAACTGCTTGGTCAATTGCTTAACTTCAATGGCACTCATGCGCTACTCCTGATCCTGGCGATTAACGTGGGCTTCCAGACGGTTTTGCAGTGCGGAAAGCAGGGTCGCCATCACCCAGTAAATCAGCGATGCCGCCAGGTACATGGTGAACACTTCCAGCGTGCGCGAGGTGATCAGCTGCGCCTGGCGGAACAGTTCCGGCACCTGAATGGTGGCGGCCAGCGAAGTGTCTTTCACCAGGCCGATAAAACTGTTGCCCAGCGGCGGCAAGGCGGTGCGCGCCGCCTGCGGCAAGATCACCCGGCGCAGGGTTTGCCAACGGGTCATGCCGATGCTGGCGGCGGCTTCCCACTGCCCTTTATCGATCGACGAAATCGCCGCGCGCAGCGTTTCTGAGGTGTAAGCGGCGGTATTGAGCGACAGGCCAATCAGCGCCGCCGGGAAGGGATCGAATTCAACGCCGAACTGCGGCAGACCGTAATAGATCATAAACAGCTGGGCGATCAGCGGCGTGCCGCGGAACAGCGATACGTAAATGCGCGACAGCCACGACAGCGGCCAAAGCGGCGAAAGGCGCATCAGCGCCAGCAGAAAACCAAGCAACAGACCGAACGCCATACCGCCCAGGCTAAGCTGCAGCGTCAGTATTGCGCCCTTCAATAAAAATGGCGCTGAATCCAGCGCCAGTTGAATACTTTCGTGCATTATTTAGTTACGTCCGCGCCAAACCATTTTTCGGAGATCTTCGCCAGCGTGCCGTCTTTTTGCATCTCGGCGATCGCCTGGTCAATCGCGGCCAGCAGCTCTGGGTTATTCTTGCGCAGCGCCACGCCGGACTCCTGGCGGGAGAATGCCGGGCCGGCCACCGCCAGCGTATCGCCGGTTTTCTTCACCAGATCCAGCGCCGCCAGACGGTCCACCAGAATGGCGTTGATACGGCCGACGCGCAGATCCTGATACTTGGTCGGATCATCGTCGTAAGTGCGCACGTCTACACCTTGCACGTTCGCACGCAGCCATTGCTCATAGTTGGTGCCCAGGCCAACGCCGACCTTCTTGCCCTTCAGGTCTTCCGGCTTGGTGATCGTGCCTTCGTTGCCCTTTTTCACCAGCGCCTGAATGCCGGAAACGGTGTATGGGGTGGAGAAGTCATATTTCTTCTTGCGCTCATCGGAGATTGTCACCTGGTTGATCACCACGTCGATGCGTTTTGACTCCAGCGACGCCAGCATGCCGTCCCACTTGGTCGGGTTCAGCTTGGCTTTCACGCCCAGATGTTGCGCCAGCGCGTTGGCAAAATCCACTTCGAAACCGGTCAATTTGCCGTCTTCACCCTGGAAGCTGAACGGCGGATAGGTGCCTTCCAGCCCAACGATCAGCGTGCCGCGCTGTTTCACCTGCTGCAGCAGGTTATCGGCGGCGTAGGTTTGCGTCGTCACACCGGCGGCCAACGCAATACCCACCACGCCCAACAACCATTGACGACGAACTTTCGCAAACATCATAAACACCCCTGTGTGTTATTTATCTTTTTTGATATCAGCACTTTAACAGTGCGACCGCCCGCATAAAGGAATATAACTTTATAAATATAGTTCAAAATGGAATAAAAAGCGGCATTTACACCTGCGGATGGTAGGCGAACAGCGCCGGCGCACCGCCGGTGTGAACGAACAGGATGGGCCCTTCGTCGCGGAAACGCCGCTGGGCGATGCCGTCGATCAAACCGGCCATCGCTTTGCCGGTATACACCGGATCCAGCAATACCCCCTCTTGCTGCGCCAGCAGCTGCACCGCCGCCATACCTTCTTCATTCGGCATGCCGTACTGCGGCGCGAAGTAATCGTCCCACAGCGCGATCGGCGCCAGTTCGTCGATATTCAGCGAACAGGCCAGGGCTTTCTGGATTTGTTCCACCTTCGGCAACTGATCGATCACGGTGCGCGAGACCGTCACGCCGATCAACTCGGTTTCGGGCAGCAGCTGTTGCAGCCCCACCGCCAGCCCGGCGTGGGTGCCTGCGCTGCCGGACGCCACCACCACCGAACTGAACGCCACGTTGCTGCGTTGGCTCTGTTCGGCGATTTCCAATGCGCACTGCACGTATCCCAGCGCGCCCAGCGCATTGGAGCCGCCCACCGGCACCACGTAAGGCCGGAAGCCCTGCGCCTCGAGGCGCGTCGCCAGCTCCGCCAGCTGCTGCTGCGGATCGTGCAGCGCTTCGCACATCACCACTTCGGCGTTGAACAAGCCGAGCAACAGGCGGTTGCCGTTGGTCAGGTAGTTTTCCGCGCGGGTATCGATAGGGTTTTCCAGCAGCGCGACACAGTGCAGGCCCAGTTTCGCCGCCACCGCCGCCGTCTGGCGCACGTGATTGGATTGAATGGCGCCGGCGGTAACCAGCGTATCGGCGCCTTGCCTCAGCGCATCGGCAGCCAGAAACTCAAGCTTTCTCAGCTTGTTGCCGCCCATGGCCATAGGGGTGACATCGTCACGTTTAAGGTAGATTTCACGGCCGAGATAATCGGAGAGACGGGACAGTTTTTCCAGCGGCGTGGCGACGCCAACCAGATCCAGACGCGGAAATTGCGCCAGTTGTTGTTGCAGGTTCACTACTTCCCCCCAGGGAATCGAGTATCAACATCTGATAACCGATAGATTTAGCAGATGTGAACTGAATAATCATCCTTTATCACGGGGGGATCCGCAGACCCCGGCCCAGCGGCCGGGGAAAATCTCAGTAGCTGCGCTGCCAGGCGAGATACTGATCGTATTTGCGCAGCGCAATGCGGTAGTTGTTGTGCGCTGCGGTAGGCAGATCGTCGATAATGCGCTGATGGCTGGCGCAGTTGGCGAACTTGTCCGCCGGGTAATTACGCGCCACCAGCATTTCGTCCAGCCGGCGCAGCCGCACCACGTACTCGCGAATGGTGCTGTGGCTCATCTCGGTCTGTTCGAACAGATACTGCTTGAACGCCATGATGTCGAAATAGCTCGGGTGGCTGTTGCAGGAAATCTCGCTGCAAAAGCGGCACAGTGCGGTCAGCTCATGCTGCACGTTTTGCCAGACCGCATCGTCGATCGGCTGATCCATGCGCGCGATGGCTTCTTTATTGATTATCTTGCCGCGAAACACCAGCGCCATGCGGTCCAACAATTTACCGCACTGGGAGCAATGGGTCTGGCTGTGCTTGTAATCTTTCAGGTAACGGCTAAGCGGCCGTTTCTTCAACAGTATTCCTGGCATAAGGGGCAGTCCGATTGTCGCATGAGTCATCGAGTTGAGGGGGCGGCAGCCCGCCGTCAGGTATCGTTCGCCAGCCGCGCACGCAGCCGTTTGATCGCCTGACTGTGCAGTTGACTGACGCGGGATTCCCCGACGTCCAGCACGGCGCCGATCTCTTTGAGATTCAACTCTTCCTGGTAATACAGCGTCAGCACCATTTTTTCGCGCTCCGGCAACGCCTCGATGGCGTCGATCACTCGCTGGCGCAGGCTGCCTTCCAACAGGTGATGCAGCGGGTTGGCCTCTTCATGCCCTTCCAGCATCGGTTCCGCGTTTTCGCCATGCTCCTCGCGCCATTCGTCGTAAGAGAAAAGCTGGCTGTTATTGGTGTCCAACAGAATTTGACGGTACTCATCCAGCGAGATATTCAGCGTCTGCGCCACTTCCGTCTCGCTCGCCGGCCGGCCATAACGCTGTTCCAGTTGCCGCATCACCTGCGCGACCTCGCGCGCGTGGCGCCGCACGCTGCGCGGCACCCAGTCGCGGCTGCGCAGCTCGTCGAGCATCGCGCCGCGAATGCGCTGCACCGCATAGGTGGTAAAGGCGGTTCCCTGTAGGGCGTCATAACGCTCAACGGCGTTCAATAACCCGATTCCCCCGGCCTGCAGCAAGTCGTCAAGCTCCACGCTGGCGGGCAACCTGACCTGCAGGCGCAGCGCCTCGTGGCGCACTAACGGGACGTAGCGCAGCCAGAGAGAATTTTTGTCCATCACGCCTTCGGCGGTATACAGATCGCTCACTATGTCTTAAACCTGCGGATAAGAGAGTCAGCGCTATTATGCGTAGGGGGCGAAATGCCAATCGGCTGAACAGTCGCACAAAACGGGCTTTATTTGCGCCATGTAATAACCGCGCGGTGCGCGAGCATAAAAAAACCCCGCCGAAGCGGGGTTTCTTTGCGACAGTTAATCGGGAGAGACGATTAACGCAGCAGGGACAGAACGTTCTGAGTAGACTGGTTAGCCTGTGCCAGAACAGAGGTGCCAGCCTGTTGCAGGATGTTGGCACGGCTCATGTTGGACACTTCAGTCGCGTAGTCAGCATCCTGAATACGGGACTGAGAAGCGGACAGGTTGTTCACGGTGCTGTTCAGGTTGTTGATAACAGAATCGAAACGGTTCTGTACCGCACCCAGAGAAGAACGCAGGCCGTCAACCTGTGCCAGCGCTTTGTCCAGGGTATCCAGTGGGTTTTTGATGGTAACATCGGCGCCTGCAGTTACTTTGCCGTCATCAGCAATAGTAGCGGCTTTGTAAGTTTTGGTGCCGTCAGCAGCGGTAGTCTGCACATAGTTAACTGCGTTGCCGTCTTTGTCTTTACCAGAAACCAGCGCTTCGCCTTTGGTTGCATCCAAGCCAGATGCTGCTGCGTTATAAGCCACATCTTTAGTAGCGCCCTTCACCATAGTGCCGTCGGTAACAGCAGCACCCACTGAAGGACCTTTGTCAGTCACGTTGAAAGTGTCCAGACCCAGTTGCTTGGAGTCGATTTTTTTCAGGTCGATATCGATGGTTTCGCCGTCGTTAGCACCAACCTGGATAGTCAGTTTCTGATCGCTGCTCAGCACTTTCACGCCGTTGAAATCAGTCTGCTCGGAGATACGGTTGATTTCAGACAGACGCTGAGTGATTTCGTCCTGGATGGATTTCAGGTCGCTGGTGGAGTTAGAACCGTTCTGCGCCTGTACGGTCAGACGACGGATGTTCTGCAGGTTGTCGTTAACTTCGTTCAGTGCGCCTTCAGTGGTCTGCGCCAGAGAGATACCGTCGTTGGCGTTACGGGAAGCCTGAGTCAGGCCTTTGATGTTCGCGGTGAAACGGTTGGAGATAGCCTGACCCGCAGCATCGTCTTTCGCGCTGTTGATACGCAGACCGGAAGACAGACGCTCAATCGCAGTGCCCAGAGAAGACTGAGATTTGTTCAGGTTGTTCTGCGCCATCAGAGACAGGCTGTTAGTGTTGATTACTTGTGCCATTGTTTGCTTTCCTTACGAGTCAGTTGCGTTCTTCGCAACACAGTTAAAAGGTTCGGGCTTGTTTGCCCACGGCGTCAACCACCGTCCCCTCAGGTATCGGCCCTCCCCTAACAACCTTTAGAATTTTTTTAATTTTTTTTGCGTCCGCCGCAATGGCGGAAATAACGCGGTTTTTCCCTCTTCTATTGCGCCATCGGTTTTTTGTTTTTTTCGGTAAACTTTTTCATCACTGGGCCGATAACGCGTAAAGCGAATAAAGTCATAATCAAGGAGAATTACCCATGGCAACGATCAGTTCATTAGGTCTCGGCTCAGGACTCGACCTCAATGGCCTGCTGGACAAGCTGACCAAAGCGGAACAACAGCGCCTGACCCCTTACACCACCAAACAATCCAGCTATAAAGCCCAGTTGACCGGTTACGGCACGCTGAAGGGCGCGTTGGAAAAATTCGACAACCTCAGCAAAGAGATGGCGAAAGAGGACTTCTTCAAGGCCACCACCGCCACCGAACACGACGCCTTCAAGATCACCACCAACGCCAAGGCGGTGCCGGGCAACTATGTGGTGGAAGTGAAGAACCTGGCGCAGGCGCAAACCCTGACCACTCAGGCGAAAGTCAGCGACCAGGGCGCCAAGTTAGGCACCGAAGGTGCCACCGACCGTTCCCTGACCATCACCGCCGGCAACCCGCCGAAAGAAACCAAAATCCCGCTGAGCGACGATCAAACCTCGCTGGTTGAGATGCGCGACGCCATCAACGGCGCCAAGGCCGGCGTCACCGCCAGCATCATGCGCGTCGGCGACAACGACTACCAGCTGGCGATCAGCTCTTCCACCACCGGCGAAAACAACAAGATCTCCCTCCAGGTCGACAATGACGACAAACTGGGCGATATCCTGAACTACAACGCCACCCGCGGCACCACCACCGCCATGAAGCAGACGGTCGCGCCGCAGGACGCGGAGCTGATGGTGAACGGCACGGCCATCAAACGCAGCACCAACTCGATCAGCGATGCCCTGCAGGGCGTCACCATCGATCTGAAAACCAAAACCAAAACCGATGAACCGCAACACCTGGTGATCAGCACCAACACCGCCGGCACCACCGACAAGATCAAAGAGTGGGTCGACAGCTATAACTCGCTGCTGGACACCTTCAACTCGCTGTCCAAGTTCACCCCGGTGAAAACCGGCGAAGCGCCAAACCCAACCAACGGCCCGCTGCTGGGCGACAATACCCTGCGCGGCATTCAGTCGTCGATCAAAAGCGCGCTGAGCGCCGCCCAGGACAACCCGGAGTTGAAAGGCCTGGGCAACCTCGGCATTTCCACCAACACCAAAACCGGCAAGCTGGAAATCGACAGCGCCAAGCTGAAGAAAGCGATGGATGAAAAGCCGGATCAGGTCAGCAACTTCTTCGTCGGTAACGGCAAAGACACCGGCATGGCCACCGAGATCCACAACGAGATCCAGAACTACATCAAATCCGGCGGCATCATCGAGAACTCGACCAAAAGCATCAACACTAACCTCGATCGCCTGAACAGCCAGATCACCACGGTCACGGCCAGCATTCAAAACACCATCGATCGTTATAAACAACAGTTCGTTCAGCTGGATACCATGATGTCGAAAATGAACGGCACCAGTAACTATTTGGCTCAACAGTTCAAGTAACCCTTTAACAAGGCAAAGAAAACAGCATGTATAACCGTAGCGGCACTCAGGCCTATGCACAGGTCAGTCTGGAAAGCGGCGCCATGAGCGCCAGCCCGCACCAGTTAATCGTGATGTTGTTCGACGGGGCGCTCAGCGCCCTGCTTCGCGCACGCATCCTGATGAACCAGGGCGATATCGCTGGCAAAGGCATGGCGCTCTCCAAAGCCATCAACATCATCGACAACGGCCTGAAAAGTGGCCTCGATCCTCAGCAGGGCGGCGAGATCGCCGAAAACCTGGCGGCGTTATACGACTATATGAAGCGTCGCCTGATGCAGGCCAATCTGCACAACGACGAAGCGGCGATTGCCGAGGTGGTCAAACTGCTGGAAAACATCGCCGACGCCTGGCGCCAGATCGGCCCCAACTACCAACCTTCGCAGGACGCCGTGTAATGGAACGTCAACAGCAGCTGTTAGCCGCTTATCAACAAATTTACACCCTGAGCAGCCAGATGATCGCGCTGGCGCAAACCGGGCGCTGGGAAGAGCTCGTCGAGCTTGAATTCGCCTACGTGACGGCGGTGGAAAAAACCGCCGCCTTTACCGGGCAAGCCGGCCCGTCCATGGCGTTGCAGGAGATGTTGCGCAATAAACTGCAACAGATCCTCGACAACGAAACCGAGCTCAAACGTCTGTTGCAGCAACGGATGGATGAGCTGAAAACGCTTATTGAACAGTCAACGCGCCAAAACGTGGTCAACAACACCTACGGCCAGTTTCATGACCGCGCGCTGCTGCTGGGAGAGCCACAGGTCCGATAAGATCGACAATACTGACGAAAATGGATTAAATAGCACTATGCGCTATTACCCTCGGGTTACGTTAGGATATTAATCTATGGCATTTGAATTATTCAGTTTATGGGTAATTGGTAAAATGCGCGCTTCGAGCCTGGCTCTCACTTTAATGGATAAACATCATCCCGACACGGACGTTTTCTGTTCATCAGGAAATTGATTTTTGATAGATAAAACTCGCCGCTGTGTTTCACGGCCCATGGAAAAATGTTGCTCCAGCGCGGATCAAAGCGTAAAGATATTCCCAGATAATGGCTGCGAAATGAATATCGATGGAACGTACAATTAATCTCTGTCCTGGAATTGGCGCCTCAGCGCACATCATTCAGCATACTGAATTATTATTCCCTTCAGTCTATTTTGAGCAACCACATCTGTATCTGATACAACAAGGCCATAAGCGCGTACGCTGGCAACAACACGAAGTGGTCGCTCATCCCGGCGAGCTGTTGATTATCGACGGCGGGCAAACGGTGGACATTATTAACGGCCCGTCCGAAGACGGCGTATTCAGTTGCCAACTGCTGACCTGCGATCCCCTGTTGCTCACCGTCCAACCTCCGGCCGAGGAAACGCCGGCGGCGATGCCGTTCGATGCCGTCCTGGCGCTGCGCAACCTGCCCTGCGCCCTAAAGCACAGTTTTGAAACCACCGGCCTGGCGCTGACGCTGCGGCAACGCTTTCCCACGATCATCGTGCGGCACAAAATGCTGGAAATTCTGCTGTGGCTGGCCCAATTCGGCATTCGCTTTATTCACAACGAAGCCAAGGATCTGACGCAGCGCGTGCGTCGCTGCCTGGCGACCGATCCGCACAGCATTTGGACAGCGGCCAAAGTCGCGGAGAGCCTGTCGATGAGTGAGGTGATGTTGCGCCGCAAACTGTCGATGGAAAACACCGCGTTGCGCAACCTGATGATCGACGTCCGGATGAGCAGCGCGCTGGCCCTGCTGCAATCGACCGACTGGCCGATCTCCGCCATCGCGCAGCATGTGGGTTATGAAAGCGCGTCGCGTTTCGCCGAACGTTTTCGCAAACGCTTCGGTTTCGCGCCTACTGCCATTCGCGGCCACCAAAGGATTATGGAACCGGCCATCGAATAGACTTATGGGGCCGGTTAATCAATTATTGTCTCACCCAGATCAACCAGGAGAGGCAGGGGGGAACGGGAGAGTCTGTATAATTCCTTCTCACCGATAAATTCCCCCTCAGCGTCCCGACAGCGACGCGGGCACCTTTCCAGGATGTTCGGTTCCGCCGGAGCCTACTTATTGACGCCCCCAAACCACTGCTCAATTTACCATCACATTATTAAGGAATTTCTTATTTTAACGAGCCCCTAAAATGCGCCTGCTATACTGCCACTTCATACAAATGGGCAACATAAAAGCGAACCTAAAATGCGACGAAAAAGCACCTTCATCGAAAAATTAAAGTCTGTGGCAGAAACATTGATTCTCACAACATGCCTTATGTGGCTTCTTTATGAATCATTACAATGGTCACTTGCTCTTGGCGAACTTTAATTAGAAAATCTAATCAATCACTCATCAGTACTCTTTCTGCGCTCACATCATCAGAACACGCCTCCCTATTTCATGGTCTTTCTGGCGAGCCCCATCGGCCAAAATCATTAGCGAACCTATCCAATCATTCGCAGACTACTTAACATACTCTATAACCCTATGAATATGTTGTTATTAATGATGGATTTTTCCAGCCTGGTGAAGTAAGATATCGCGCGCCTCCCTGCTTTTTATAACTAATTAAATCTTAAGCCAGGTGATGGTACACAGGATAAGTAATTTAGGGAATATAATGTGAACATATTAAGTTTTGTTTGGCTGGCTCTTGCTTTCGCCACTTTTTTCCTACACCACAGAACTATTTTTGCCCTGCTGATACTGGCTTCAATATTTCAATCAAGCGCTATTATCAATACAGGGAATAATAGCCTGCCTGTATTTTATTTCATTGAACTAGTGTTGATTATAAGGTTTATTTTCACCTCCAAGGACAGTGAGTCCGTGTTGAACATCAAGCACAGGGTCTTTATTCAATCCTTGGCGTTGATTATACTATTTTGGTTCACTACTTATGCCTTCACCCATCTATTTGAGGGAATGAGAGTCTACTCCTCTGCTTATAGCTTTGAAGCTAACTATGCAAATAAAGGCTTCTCGCTTATATGGGGGAACAACAATGTTAAACAACTGGCGCTGATTACTCTAAACCTATTGACGTTGTATGTTATTTATGTAAAACGCCATGAAATAACGGCAGAGTATGCACTAAGAGTCATCATTTTCACTACGCTGGTCTTCTCCGCTTACTGCTTAGTCTGGCTTCTGGCCAGACCGGTCGCGCATGCTATACAGGTTATAATGTATAATAGTATGCATAATGCCAATGCTATTTTCGACTCCAGACTGAGCGGCACCTTTGGTGAGCCTTCATTCGCCGGTATTTTCATCGGCGCAACGATAGTCCCTCTCTTGATGGCCAAGGGATTCCGATTGAAACTGCTCTCTATCTTAATGATGCTTTTCCTGATTAAAAATGGCTCTACATCAGGTTATTTCACCCTACTTACATCACTGTGTGGCACATTCATTTTCAGCCCGCGTTTCAATCTGGTAAAGAAAGTTCTATTTTCAATTTCACTCATCATTGTTTCAAAGCTCACTTTTATTTTATTCCTGGATAAAATAACAGCGTATGCAGATAAAAAAGCGCAAACGGTCTCTAACCTCGTCCGTTCTGCCTCCAACTACAATGCTCTTGAAATTATGTACAATACATTTGGGCTGGGAGCTGGCATCGGCAGCGTGCGAATCTCATCTCTCGCGCTTTCTCTCATTGCTAACTTTGGGGTAATAGGGTCGTTCCTATTAGTCGGTTTTATCATATCCAAGATTATTCGCTCCCAAAGAAACATTATCGGCAGCGAGGCCCATTCAGTGCTTAAATTCATGCTTTTCTCGGCATTTTTAGGCTCTTGTGCTGCCAACCCCGACTACTCTTGCGGGTTCATCTGGGTGCTCATATTCTGTTGTTTATTAACGGGGAAAACACAGCCTGCGGCGCTGAGTTCGCCGCACAGCAAATAAATCCAACGTCCGCCTGTCGTTAACGTTTGCCGATACATGCAAATTTCAGGTTATCGAGGTTCGCGTCAGCCTGATCGGCAGCTCAGCCACCAGTTTGTCCACCGCCAGCCGCACCTTGAGCGGCTGGTAAGGCATATAGGGCCACACCACGTTGACCGGGAAACTGAGGTTGGACTCACCGCGCATGATCTCCACCAACGTCCCCGCCATCAGCCGCTCGCGCACCAGCCACTCCGGCAGCCAGGCAATGCCGGCGCCGGCGGATATCGCATCGACGATCCCCTGCATATCATCCATCATCATCTTGGCCGGGGGGCTGAATGATTGCAGCTCACCGTTTTCGCCACGCAGCTGCCACGGCAGCACGGCGCCGGCGTGCAGATACCCCACCGCCTGATGCCGGCTTAACGCTTCCACCGTGCTCGGCTCGCCGCAGCGCCGCACGTAGTCGGGCGACGCGCACAGGAGCATGCCATGTTCGCCTAGACGTCGGGCAACCAAACTGCCGCTGTCCGCCAGTTCGCCGATGCGCACCGCCAGATCGAATCCCTCGTCGACGAGATCGATCCTGCGGTCGCTGAATGAGATTTCCAGCGTCAGTAACGGATGCTCATTCGCCAGCGCCGTCAACAAGGGCGCAATGCACAGGTGGCCGAACAGCACCGGCACCGAGACTCTGAGCCGGCCGCTGACCTGCATCTTGCCGCTGTCGAGCTGGTTTTCCGCCGCCTGAACGTTCGCCAATGCCTGGCGACAGTGTTCATAATACAGCGCGCCTTCGTCCGTCAGGCTCAGGCTGCGCGTCGTGCGCATAAACAGCATCACGCCCAGCCTTGCCTCCAGACGCGACACGATTTTGCTGACCGCAGAACGCGTCAGATGCAGTTTCTCTGCGGCGGCGGCGAAACTGCCGCCTTCCGCTACGGCAACAAAGGCCGGCAGCGCACTCAGATCGCTTTTCATCTTAATGTTGCCAATATGGAATCAATTAGGTGAAAACCTATCACCACTGGTGAACCTTAAGCAATGATAACCTGCAGTCATTCCGGAGTCCCCGGTGAAAACCACAGATTACCGTCAGAGGACAGCAGCATGAAAAAAATACTGGCTCTCAAATCCAGCATTATGGGAAATAACTCGCAGACCAATAACCTGATTGACCGCTATCTGGCGGCGCGCAAAGCGAAAGGATACGACGATCGGATCGTCGAACACGATCTGACGGCGCTGGATCTGCCGGTGTTGGACGGCGAGCTGTTCAGCGCGCTGCGCGGTGCGGAAAATGTCAGCCCGCGCGCCAAAGCCACGGTGGCGCTCTCCGATCAACTGATTGCCGAACTGAAAGAGAGCGACCTGTTGCTGATCGGGGCGCCGATGTACAACCTCAACGTGCCGACTCAGCTGAAAAACTGGTTCGATCTGGTGGCCCGCGCCCGGATGACCTTCAACTATACCGCCACCTACCCGGTGGGGCTGGTGGAAGGCGTCAATGCGGTGGTCTTCAGTTCACGCGGCGGCATACACGCCGGGCATCCGACCGACGCCGTAACGCCCTACCTGCGCTCGGTGCTGGGGCTGATGGGGATCGGCGACGTGCAATTCATCTATGCCGAAGGGCTGGACATGAAGCCGCACGGCCGCGACCAGGGGCTGGCAAGCGCCCACCAGCGCATCGTGGCGTTAGCAGGCTGAGGCAAACGCACGGCAGCATTGATTTGTTATAATATAACAAATATGATATTCGCGTTGATGCACCTCGAACGTGCGTCGGCGCTCCTACATCACATAAATGTTTTATCGCACCTTCAGCCAGCTATTTCGATAGCTGGCTTTTTTTGTCCATCGACTGGCGTCACGGCTTCAGTCTTACCGGGCGGCGCGTTTCATTTCACGCTCGCCGGGCGACTGTGTCTTCACCGACAGCGGCGCGACAAACGCCTTCCAGTCTTTGCCGGCATCCTGATGAGGCGCCGTTTTTTGCGCCGATGGATAGTCATCATTCTGGCCGGCGCATCCAGACAACGCCATCATGGCCAGAGCAAGGCACAGCGATTTACACATTATCCTATCCCTCCTATAACCATCGCCATAGGCTAACGGCGCCAAGCCAAATTTCACTGAAAAATGGACGGTACGTTCATCACACCGGCATATTCATGATGTCCTGGTAGGCCGCCACCAGCTTGTTGCGCACCTGGACGCCCAGTTGCAAAGACACCGACGATTTCTGCAGATCGACCATCACATCATTCAGGCTGATGCCCGGCACGCCAAGCTCAAAGTCCTGCGCCTGTTTGCGCGCCGTCTGCTGGGTGTCGCTGATCTTGCCGAGCGCCGCGGTCAGTTCGCTGGCGAAGCTGATGCCCTGCGGCGCCGCATTTTGCCCCATCTTGCCGGCCTGAACCGCCATGGTCTGCATCTGCTGCAGTACCCCTTCAATGCCCTGAATCGCCATCTGGTCCTCAATCCTCTCGTCTCGCCGGGTGACGTTTTCACCCTGTACTTCTCCAATGATGCACACCCTAGCACAGCGTTTTCGGACCTAAAGCGGTTAATTAACTGCAAAAAACCCGGCTTATCGGGCAATCGGAATTGTCTGATAAGGCGAATAATGGCCTGCCCAGAAATGGGAGCGCCGCTATTTAGAAGATATGTGTATCAGGGAGTCTGTTTTGTCACACAACGCTAACCATACCGTTCATCAGCCTGGCAGGGAGCTGCTCAGCGGCCCGTACGGGATCGTGAGCGCCATTGAAGGACGAGACCTAAAATGAGTGCTTCGATAACCGCCGGCGAAAGCCGCGACAACGGCCTGCAGGCCATCTGGAACCGTCTGCGCGCCAACCCGAAAATTCCGTTGCTGGTCGCCGCTTCCGCCGCGATCGCGATCGTCGTCGCACTGCTGTTGTGGGTGAAAAGCCCCGACTACCGCGTGCTGTA
This sequence comes from Serratia sp. ME47, assembly GCF_903970925.1. Lineage (NCBI taxonomy): Bacteria > Pseudomonadati > Pseudomonadota > Gammaproteobacteria > Enterobacterales > Yersiniaceae > Serratia > Serratia sp. ME47. The sequence goes on from NZ_CAJCKE010000001.1 coordinate 303,040, forward strand.
CAGCAATCTGAACGACCGCGACGGTGGCGCCATCGTCACCCAGCTGACGCAGATGAATATCCCTTATCGCTTCGCCGAGAATGGCGCAGCGCTGCTGATCCCGGCGGAAAAGGTGCATGAAACCCGTTTGCGCCTCGCGCAGCAGGGGCTGCCGAAAGGCGGCGCCGTCGGCTTCGAACTGTTGGATCAGGAAAAATTCGGCATCAGCCAGTTCAGCGAGCAGATTAACTATCAGCGCGCCCTCGAGGGCGAGCTGTCGCGCACTATCGAGTCGCTGGGGCCGGTGCAAAACGCCCGCGTTCACCTGGCGCTGCCTAAACCTTCGCTGTTCGTGCGCGAACAAAAATCCCCTTCCGCCTCGGTAACGCTGACCCTGCAACCCGGCCGTGCGCTGGACGACGGCCAGATCAACGCCATCGTTTATATGGTGTCGAGCAGCGTCGCCGGTCTGCCGCCGGGCAACGTGACCGTGGTCGATCAGGCCGGCCGCCTGCTGACCCAGTCCGACGGGACCGGGCGCGATCTCAATGCTTCGCAGCTGAAATACGCCAACGAAGTCGAAAACGGCTTCCAGCGCCGCATCGAAGCGATCCTCGCCCCGGTGGTCGGCAGCGCCAACGTGCGTGCGCAGGTCACGGCGCAGATCGACTTCGCCACGCGCGAACAAACCGATGAACAGTACCAACCTAACCAGCAGCCGGATAAAGCCGCCATCCGCTCACAGCAAACCAGCCTGAGCGAGCAGATCGGCGGGCCGCAGGTCGGCGGTGTGCCGGGCGCGCTGTCCAACCAACCGAGCGCTCCGCCTACGGCGCCGATTGAAACCGCCAAGCCGGCGGCGGGCAATAACGCCAACGCCACCGCGCAAAACGCCGCGACCACCCGCAGCGCGGCGGCCAGCGGCGTGCCGCAAAATACCCGTCGCGACGCGACCACCAACTACGAGCTCGATCGCACCATCCGCCATACCCAGCAAAAAGCCGGCACCGTGCAGCGTCTGTCGGTCGCCGTGGTGGTCAACTACCTCGGCGCGGATAAAGACGGCAAACCGCAGCCGATGAGCAAAGAACAGCTGGCGCAGATCGAAGCGCTGGTGCGTGAAGCGATGGGCTACTCCAGCAGCCGTGGCGATACCCTGAACGTGGTCAACACGCCGTTTACCGACGCTCAGGTGACCGGTGGCGAACTGCCGTTCTGGCAAAGCCAGTCGTTTATCGATCGCCTGATCGACGCGGGCCGCTATCTGCTGGTGCTGCTGGTTGCCTGGCTGCTGTGGCGCAAACTGGTGCGGCCGCAGCTGCAACAGCGCCAGGCGGCGCAACAGGCCGCCATCGCCGCCGCCAACGCGCCTGCCGCCAAAGCGGTCGACAGCAGCAAACCGAGCAACGAGGAGCTGGCGCAGCGTCGTAAATCGCAGCAGCGCGTCAGCGCAGAAGTCCAGAGCCAGCGGATCCGCGATCTGGCTGACAAAGACCCGCGCGTGGTCGCTCTGGTAATCCGCCAATGGATGAGTAACGAGATATGAGCCTGACCGGAACCGACAAAAGCGCCATCTTGCTGATGACGCTGGGTGAAGATCGCGCGGCGGAGGTGTTCAAGCACCTCTCCTCGCGCGAAGTACAGCTGCTGAGCGGCACCATGGCCGGCATGAGCCAGGTGTCGCACAAACAGCTCGGCGAAATACTGACCGAGTTTGAAGACGACGCCGAGCAATACGCGGCGCTGAGCGTCAACGCCAGCGACTATCTGCGTTCGGTGCTGGTCAAGGCGCTGGGCGAAGAGCGCGCCGCCAGCCTGTTGGAAGACATTCTCGAATCGCGCGAGACCACCACCGGCATGGAAACGCTCAACTTTATGGAGCCGCAGAGCGCCGCCGATCTGATCCGCGACGAACACCCGCAGATCATCGCCACCATTCTGGTGCACCTCAAACGCGGCCAGGCGGCGGATATTCTGGCCCTGTTCGACGAACGCCTGCGCAACGACGTGATGCTGCGTATCGCCACCTTCGGCGGCGTGCAGCCGGCGGCGTTGGCGGAGCTGACCGAGGTGCTGAACAACCTGCTCGACGGTCAGAACCTCAAACGCAGCAAAATGGGCGGGGTGCGCACCGCCGCCGAGATCATCAACCTGATGAAAACCCAGCAGGAAGAAGCGGTCATCGACGCGATGCGCGAATACGACGGCGAGCTGGCGCAGAAGATCATCGACGAGATGTTCCTGTTCGAAAACCTGGTGGAAGTCGACGATCGCAGCATCCAGCGCCTGCTGCAAGAAGTGGAAGGCGAGTCGCTGCTGATCGCGCTGAAAGGCGCCGAACAGCCGCTGCGCGAGAAGTTCCTCAAGAACATGTCGCAACGCGCCGCCGACATCCTGCGCGACGATCTGGCCAACCGTGGCCCGGTGCGCATGTCGCAGGTGGAGAACGAGCAGAAAGCCATCCTGTTGGTGGTGAGACGCCTGGCGGAAACCGGCGAAATGATCATCGGCGGCGGCGAGGACACCTATGTCTGATCGCATTAACACCCTGCCCTGGCAGCCCTGGTCGCTCAACGATTTGGGCGAACAGAAACCGGCGTTCGAACTGCCGCCGCTGCCGGATCTCGAACACAGCGATCCGTCGCCGGACGCGCAGGCCGAATTGCAACAGCAGTTGGCGACGCTGCGGCTGCAGGCCGAGCAACAGGGCCAGCAGTTGGGCTATGCCGACGGCCAGCAAAAAGGCTATGAGGCCGGTTTTCAGTCCGGTCTGGAAGAAGGCCGTCAGCAAGGGCTGCTGGAAGCGCAGCAGCAGCAACAGCCGCTGACCGCCCACTGGCAGCAGTTGGTCACCGAATTCCAGCACACGTTGGACGCGCTCGACAGCGTGATCGCTTCCCGGCTGATGCAGCTGGCGTTGACCGCCGCCAAACAGGTGCTGGGCCAACCGCCTGTGTGCGACGGCACCGCCCTGCTCGCGCAAATCCAACAGCTGATCCAGCAGGAGCCGATGTTCAACGGCAAACCGCAGCTGCGGGTCCACCCGGACGACTACCCCCGCGTCGAGCAGCAACTGGGGGTTACCCTCAGCCTGCACGGCTGGCGCCTGCTGGCGGACGGCGAACTGCACCCGGGCGGCTGCAAGGTCAGCGCCGAAGAAGGCGACCTCGACGCCAGTCTGGCGACGCGCTGGCATGAACTGTGTCGCCTGGCGGCACCAGGAGAAGTCTGATGACCGCGCGTCTCGGCCGCTGGCTGAGCTCTCTGGATACGTTGGAAAAACGCATCGCCCGCGCGCCGACGGTGCGCCGCTACGGCCGCCTGACCCGCGCCACCGGGCTGGTGCTGGAGGCCACCGGGCTGCAGCTGCCGCTCGGGGCGACCTGCCTCATCGAACGGCGCGACGCGGGTGAAGTGCAGGAAGTGGAAAGCGAAGTGGTCGGCTTCAACGGCCAGCGGCTGTTCCTGATGCCGCTGGAAGAAGTGGAAGGCATCGTGCCGGGCGCGCGGGTTTACGCCCGCATCGCGCCGGAAGGCCAAAGCGCCGGCAAGCAGCTGCCGCTCGGCCCGGCGCTGCTGGGGCGCGTGCTGGACGGCAGCGCCAAACCGCTAGACGGCCTGCCGTCGCCGGAAACCGGTTACCGCGCGCCGCTGATCACCGCGCCGTTCAACCCATTGCAGCGCACGCCGATCGAGCAGGTGCTGGACGTGGGAGTGCGCACCATCAACGGTCTGCTGACCGTCGGTCGCGGCCAGCGCATGGGCCTGTTCGCCGGTTCCGGCGTCGGCAAGAGCGTGCTGCTCGGCATGATGGCCCGTTACACCCAGGCGGATGTGATCGTCGTTGGCCTGATCGGCGAGCGTGGCCGCGAGGTCAAAGACTTTATCGAGAACATTCTCGGCGCCGAAGGCCGGGCGCGCTCGGTGGTGATCGCCGCGCCGGCGGACGTGTCGCCGCTGCTGCGCATGCAGGGGGCGGCCTATGCCACCCGCATCGCCGAAGATTTCCGCGATCGCGGGCAGCACGTGTTGCTGATCATGGATTCCCTCACCCGCTACGCCATGGCGCAGCGTGAGATAGCCCTGGCCATCGGCGAACCGCCGGCGACCAAAGGTTATCCGCCTTCGGTCTTCGCCAAGCTGCCTGCGCTGGTGGAACGCGCGGGCAACGGCATCAGCGGCGGCGGTTCCATCACCGCCTTCTACACCGTGTTGACCGAGGGGGACGATCAGCAAGACCCGATCGCCGACTCAGCGCGCGCCATCCTCGATGGCCACGTGGTGCTGTCCCGACGCCTGGCGGAGGCCGGCCACTACCCGGCTATCGACATCGAAGCGTCAATCAGCCGCGCCATGACGTCGCTGATCGACGAGGAGCATTATCGCCGGGTTCGCACCTTCAAACAGATGCTGGCCAGCTATCAGCGCAACCGCGATCTGATCAGCGTCGGCGCCTACGCGGCCGGCAGCGATCCGTTGCTGGACAAAGCGATGACGCTGTACCCGCAGATGGAGGCGTACCTGCAACAGGGCATCTTTGAACGCAGCGGCTATGATGAAGCCTGTCAACAGCTGCAGCAGTTGATTGTTTAACGTCACAGAGGCGCAGAGCGATGAAATCACAGTCACCCCTGATTACCCTGCGCGATCTGGCGCAGGACGCGGTGGAACAAGCCGCGCAACAGCTGGGCAAGGTTCGGCAGGCGCAGCAGGCGGCGGAGCAACAGCTGTCGATGCTGCTCAACTATCAGGACGAATACCGCCAGAAGCTGAATCATACGCTCTGCGACGGCATGGACAGCTCACGCTGGCAAAACTACCAGCAGTTTATCGGCACGCTGGAACAGGCCATCGACCAGCACCGCCAGCAGCTGCTGCAGTGGGGGCAGAAAGTGGATCATGCGGTGAAGCAATGGCAAGACAAACAACAGCGGTTGAACGCTTTCGAGACCCTGCATAACCGCGCCTTAAATGCGGAGCAGCAGCAGGAGAATAAACGGGATCAAAAACTGATGGATGAGTTCGCTCAACGCAGTGCACAAAGGAATATCAACCCATGAATCTGAACGCCCTGCCCGGCCTGGCCTTACCCGGCGATGCCGGCGGCCTGGCCGAACTGACGTCGGCGCTGGATGAGAGTCAACTGTCAACGGCATTCGCCCAGTTGCTCGGCGCGCGTTTCGCGCCCGCCGCCGATGGCAAACAGCCGCCGGTCGCGCTGAGCGCGGACGATGAACGCGCCCCGGCCCTGAGCCGCAACCAGCTCAATCAACTGCTGGCCGCCTTCGGCGAGCGCGGCGGCCTGCTGGAGAACCCGGCAATCTCAGCCGATGCGCTTTCATCTGAACGCCCCGAGACCGATGCGCCCCTCGCCGGCGATAAACCGGCGCAGCCGCCGATCGCCGCGGCCAAAGAGCTGGATGCCGCGACGCTGCAGGCGCTGTACGCCATGCTGCCGGCCGCGATCGTCGCCCAGACTCAACCGGCCGACGGCCAGCAGCCGCTGCCGGTGGAAAACGCTGACGATGCGACCGCGCTGCAGCCCGGCAACGGCCTGCTGAACATCGCGGCGGCCGGTGATAACACCGCCGCGCGCTCGTCGGCGTCAGCCGCCACGACGGTGACAAACGCTAAAAACCCTGCCCCGGACGGCGATAGCGCCACGGCGGCGCTCCCGCAGCCGACCAGCGGCGAGCGCGCCAGTGCCGCTCAACCGCTGCCGGCGAGCGATACGCAGCAGCCGACGACGCTCAATCACGCCGTCGCCCTGGCCGCCGCCAGCCCCACGCAAACGGCCGCCCCGGCCGGCGCGCTGGTGACCGCACCGCCTACGCCGCAGTTAAACGCGCAGCTGGGCAGCCCGGAATGGCAGCAGGCGTTGAACCAACAGGTGCTGATGTTCCACCGCAACGGCCAGCAAAGCGCCGAGCTGCGCCTGCACCCGCAGGAGCTGGGCGCCTTGCAGATCACGTTGAAACTGGACGATCAGCAGGCGCAATTGCACATTGCCTCCGCCCACGGTCAGGTGCGTGCGGCGGTGGAAGCGGCGATGCCGCAGCTGCGTCACGCGCTGGCCGAGAGCGGCATCAACCTGGGGCAGAGCAGCGTGGGCGGCGAGTCCACCCCGCAATGGCAACAGGCGCAGCAGCAGGCTTCCAATGGCCAGGGGCGTTCCAGCTATGCTGAACACGCTGGCGGCGAGGCTGCGGCCGCGGACGGCGTCAGCGCGCCGGTGGCGTTGCAGCGCATGGCCAGCGCGGTCAACGGCGTCGATATTTTCGCCTGAGCCGCTGCAAACGCCCAAGCTGGCACCCATTTGCGCGTCTATTCAGGCTATTGCACGCCGCGATAGACGCGATAATACCTTTACATGTCATGCGTGCGGCTTTGCCGCGCGCTATGCCCGCCGCCACGCAGGCCGCGGGTGTAACAACAGGAATTAGATTTGGCTATGTCTCAGAACTCCCTTCCGGCAGCACCGAAACGTCCCCTTCTGGTCATCCTGCTGGTATTGATCAGCGTCGTCGCCTGTGGCGCCGCGGGCTACAGCTGGTGGCTGCTGCAACAGCATAAAAACGGCGCCGAACCGGCCGCCGTCAAACAGCAACCGCCGGCCGCGCCGGTGTTCATGCCGCTCGACACCTTTACCGTCAACCTGGTGACGCCGGACAACAACCCGGATCGCGTGCTGTATATCGGCCTCACGCTGCGCCTGCCGGACGAAAGTACCCGCCGTCAGCTGAACGATTTTCTGCCGGAGGTGCGCAGCCGCTTGCTGATGCTGCTTTCCCGTCAGGAAGCGAGTCAGTTGGCCAATGAACAAGGGAAGCAACAGCTGGTGGCGCAGATTAAGGACGTGCTCAGCCCGCCGCTGGTTAAGGGACAACCGAAGCAGGTGGTCAGCGACGTGCTGTTCACCGCCTTCATACTGCGGTAATCACTATGGGCGATAGCATTCTTTCACAGGCAGAGATCGACGCCTTGCTCAACGGCGACAGCGCGGGTGATGAACCCGAAGCGGTGGTCGGCAAAGAGAGCGAGGTCAAGCCTTACGATCCGAACACCCAGCGCCGCGTGGTGCGCGAGCGACTGCACGCGCTGGAAATCATCAACGAACGTTTTGCCCGGCAGTTCCGCATGGGGTTGTTCAACCTGCTGCGCCGCAGCCCGGACATTACCGTCGGCCCGATCAAAATTCAGCCGTATCACGAGTTCGCCCGCAACCTGCCGGTGCCGACCAACCTGAACCTGGTGCACCTGAATCCGCTGCGCGGCACTGCCCTGTTCGTGTTCGCGCCGAGCCTGGTGTTCATCGCCGTCGATAACCTGTTCGGCGGCGACGGCCGCTTCCCGACCAAGGTCGAAGGCCGCGAGTTCACCCCGACCGAACAGCGGGTGATCAAGCGCATGCTGCGCCTGGCGCTGGACGCCTACGGCGACGCCTGGAGCGCCATCTACAAGATCGACGTGGAGTACGTGCGCGCCGAAATGCAGGTGAAGTTCACCAACATCACCACCTCGCCGAACGACATCGTGGTCACCACGCCGTTCCAGGTGGAGATCGGCGCGCTGACCGGCGAGTTCAACATCTGCATTCCATTCGCGATGATCGAACCGCTGCGCGAACTGTTGACCAACCCGCCGCTGGAAAATTCGCGGCAGGAAGACAGCCACTGGCGCGAAACGCTGGTGAAGCAGGTGCAGCACTCCGAACTGGAGCTGATCGCCAACTTCGTCGATATCCCGATGCGGCTGTCGAAAGTCCTGAAGCTGCAACCGGGCGATGTATTACCGATAGACAAGCCGGAACGCCTGATCGCCCATGTGGACGGCGTACCGGTTCTGACCAGCCAATACGGCACGTTAAACGGGCAATACGCCCTGCGTGTTGAACATTTGATTAACCCTATTTTGAATGCTCTGAGTGAGGAACAGCCCAATGAGTGATCCTAAGCAACCGTCTGGCGAAGGAAAGGAATCCGTAGACGATCTGTGGGCTGATGCGTTTAACGAGCAGCAGTCTTCAGAGAAATCCGGCGCGAGCACCGAAGGGGTGTTCAAGTCGCTGGAAGCTCAGGATGCGCTCGGCAGCCTGCAGGATATCGACCTGATCCTGGATATTCCGGTCAAGCTGACCGTGGAACTGGGGCGCACCAAGATGACCATTAAAGAGTTGCTGCGCCTGTCGCAAGGCTCGGTGGTGGCGCTGGACGGCCTGGCCGGCGAACCGCTGGATATCCTGATCAACGGTTACCTGATCGCGCAAGGTGAAGTGGTGGTGGTGGCCGACAAGTTCGGCGTGCGCATCACCGACATCATCACCCCATCCGAACGCATGCGTCGACTGAGCCGCTGATGACCGCCGCGGCGCCCGTTACCGTCCAAAGCACCCAACCGCCCGCCGCGCCGGCCCTGCCGGCCGGTTCGGTGTTGATGCAGGTCAGCAGCGCGCTCGGCGGCATTCTGCTGCTGATCCTGCTGGCCGGTTGGCTGTTCCGTCGGCTGGGTTTCGCCCCGCAGGCGCGCAACAACAAACTGCTTAACCTGCGCGCCAGTTGCCAGGTCGGGCAGCGCGAGCGCGTGGTGGTGGTGGAAGTCGACGACACCTTGTTGGTATTGGGCGTCACCGCCCAGCAGATCACCCCGCTGCACACCCTGCCCGCTCCGCCGAAAGACGCAGGCGAGGCCGACGCGGCGACACCGTCGGACTTCCGCCAACTGATGCAAAAAGTTCTGAAACGCCCGGAAAAATCGGCATGACCTCGACTCTTCATACCCTCGTCCGCCGCCCGGCGGTTTGGCTCCCTGCCGCCCTGCTGTTCATCAGCCCGGCGGCTTTCGCGCAACTGCCGGGGCTGATCAGCCAGCCGCTGGCCAACGGCGGCCAGAGCTGGTCGCTGCCGGTGCAGACGCTGGTGCTGTTGACCTCGCTGACCTTCCTGCCGGCCATGCTGCTGATGATGACCAGCTTCACCCGCATCATCATCGTGCTCGGCCTGCTGCGCAACGCGCTGGGCACGCCGTCGGCGCCGCCGAACCAGGTGATGCTGGGGCTGGCGCTGTTCCTGACCTTCTTCATCATGTCGCCGGTGTTCGACAAGGTTTATCAGGATGCCTATCTGCCGTTCAGCCAGGACAAAATCGGGCTGGAAGTCGCGCTGGATAAAGGCGCGCAGCCGCTGCGCGAATTCATGCTGCGTCAAACGCGCGAAACCGATCTCGCGCTGTACGCCAGGCTGGCCAATCAGCCGCCGCTGGCCGGCCCGGAAGCGGTGCCGATGCGCATCCTGCTGCCCGCCTACGTCACCAGCGAACTGAAAACCGCCTTCCAGATCGGCTTTACGGTGTTCATTCCGTTCCTGATCATCGACCTGGTGGTCGCCAGCGTGCTGATGGCGCTGGGGATGATGATGGTGCCGCCCGCCACCATCTCGCTGCCGTTCAAGCTGATGCTGTTCGTGCTGGTCGATGGCTGGCAGCTGCTGCTCGGCTCGCTGGCGCAGAGCTTCTATTCGTAACCCCTGACCGGAGAAAGCGAGATGACACCTGAATCGGTTATGGCGCTCGGCACCGAGGCGATGAAAGTCGCGCTGGCGCTGGCCGCCCCGCTGCTGCTGGCGGCGCTGATCAGCGGCCTGGTCGTCAGCCTGCTGCAGGCCGCCACCCAGATCAACGAAATGACGCTGTCGTTCATCCCTAAAATTCTGGCGGTGGTGGCCACCATCATCATTGCCGGTCCCTGGATGTTGAATCTGTTGCTGGACTACATGCGCACCCTGTTCAGCAACCTGCCTACCCTGATCGGCTGACCGTGCTCACCTTCGACAGCGCCCAGCTCACCGTCTGGCTCAGCCACTACTTTTGGCCGCTGCTGCGCATTCTGGCGCTGATAAGCACCGCGCCGATATTCAGCGAAAAGCAAATCAGCAAAAAGGTCAAAATCGGCCTTGGCGGGCTGATCGTCATCCTGATTGCGCCGACGCTGCCCGCCACCAATATCCCCATCTTCTCCGCCGCCGGCCTGTGGCTGGCGATTCAGCAGATTCTGATCGGCGTGGCGCTCGGATTGACCATGCAGTTCGCCTTCGCGGCGGTGCGCCTGGCGGGGGAAGTGATCGGCATGCAGATGGGACTGTCGTTCGCCACTTTCTTCGATCCCAGCGGCGGCCCGAACATGCCGGTGCTGGCGCGCCTGCTCAACCTGCTGGCGATGTTGCTGTTCCTCAGCTTTGACGGCCATCTGTGGCTGATTTCGCTGCTGGCGGACAGCTTCCATACCCTGCCGATCCAAACGCAGCCGCTGAACGGCAACGGCTTCCTGGTGTTGACTCAGGTCGGCTCGCTGATCTTCATCAACGGCATGATGCTGGCATTGCCGCTGATCTGCCTGCTGTTGACGCTCAACATGGCGCTCGGCCTACTCAACCGCATGACGCCACAGCTGTCGGTCTTCGTGATCGGTTTCCCGGTCACCATGACCTTCGGCATCATGACGCTGGGCATGATGATGCCGATGTTGGCGCCGTTCTGTGAGCACCTGTTCGGTGAAATCTTCGATCGACTGGCGGCGGTGATCGGCGGCATGACCTTCTGAGCCCCTGCGGCCCCTTCCTTTCTCCCTCTTCCGCCTGAGACAAAATGGCAATAAAAACGCTTTCTTGGGACAAAAGCCTGAGAAACGTCTTTTATCCGGATTAAGGTTCAAATGTCTCCGGCGGCTTGAATAAATAAAACCCCAACCTAAAATAGACCCGGTAGAAAAATATCGCCCGCACCCCATCAGTCACCCGCAGCGATAATATAAATTTATTGGTTAGAGAAAAATAAAATAACGCAGCCACGCAGAGTTAAATGCGCGGCAGATAACTTACACCCTGAATAAATGCGTCCGGCAGCCTGCCGGTTGCAGGGCGCAGCATCGACCTTTGCTAACTACAGGAGCGAGATCATGATTAAAGCGAAAAGCAACCGCAAAGCACGCCGATTATTCGGCATGGCCCACTGGAAAAGCAACAAATTTAAAGTTGCCATCAGCGAAACGGCCGCCGGTGAAAAATGGAAAGTGGTGAAGAAAAAGAAATAGCATCGATATTTATCGTCAGGGAAATAATATCCATCGTGATTTTTACACCGCTGATTTCAATAATGTCATCGCGCATTAAACAGGGGTGACAATCGTATTATTTCTTCCCTGATGAAAAAAAGGCGCGTCACTCAGTCAGTAGTGGGAGAACGAGCGACGCGCCAAACGAGTGCACCCGGTTTCAAGAAGCCTCCCTCCCCGCGGGGCGGAGAAGGCGTTTTCTAAGCGCACTAAAGGGAAACCCGTCGCGGTCAGGCAACGGGGTATTGCTCTTAACGATTCATCTGGAACAACGACATGCCCTGCATATCGCTGAAGGTTTTGTACGACGCCTGCAGCGCCGCCTGCTGCATGAAGTAGGACGAGATAGACTCGGCCAGGTCGGCATCCGTCAGCGCGCTCATCTGGATCTGATTGGTCATGTCGCGCTCTTTACCGATGCTGTCCAACTGATCCATCTCCTGCAGCTGGCTGCCCAGCTCGGCGCGCACGCTCAGCACGTTGTTGTAGGAGTTGTCCAGACCGCGGTTGGCTTTCGCCAGCGCATCGTTCACCTGCTGCTTGGTGGCCTCGTCGGCGCCCTGCAGCGGGGTTTTCAGCGCGTTCAGCGCAATATCGATGCTCTCGAATACGTTGCTGACCGGCGCGCTGCCGTCCGGCTCGGGCTTCGGATTGCTGGTCAACGACATGAACACCGCGTTGCCGGTATGGCCGATGGTCATGGTGCGGTTGGCGTCCACTTTCTGCTCAACCGTCTTGTCGCCGCCCTGGTAACTGACGGTGCCACCGTTGTCGACGAACGGCGCCTTGTCGTTCACATACCCGCCGAACATATAGCGGCCGTTGCCGTCGGTGCTGTTGGCCTGGTTCAGCAGCTGATCTTTCAACCCCTGCAGCTGGGTGGCCAGCGACTGGCGATCGTTATCGCTTTCGGTGCCGCCGGCGTTGACGATCAACGCCTTCATGTCCGCGATGGTGGAGGTCGCGCCGGCCAATACCGTTTCTTCCATCGACACGTTCTGACGGGCGAAGGTGCGCGCCAGCGTGTATTGACTGTTTTCCGCCTGCGACTGCGACAGCATCACCGCGCGCGACGCCGCCAACGGATCGTCGGACGGGTTGATCACTCGCTTGCCGGAGGAAAGCTGCTCGGCGGCCTTCATGAACAGCGACTGGTTGCCCGTGATGCCGTTCATGTTTTGTTGGTACATCATGCCGGTACTCATGCGCATGCTGTGGGTTCCTTACTCTGAGCGACCGGCGCCGTTATCGGCGCCGATTAACAATGAAATCAACGAATGTTCAGCAGCGCGTCGAACAGCGAGCTGGCGGTCTGAATCACCTGCGCGTTGGCCATGTAGTACTGCTGGAAACGCAGCAGTTCACCGTACTCTTCGTCAAGGTTGACGCCGGACATCGACTGCTGTTGCGCGCCCAGCTGGGTGACGATTTTGGCCTGCGACGTGGCGATGGCCTTGGCGGCGGCGGTCTGGTTGCCGACGCCGCTGACGATGCCGGCGTAAGCGCCGCTCAGGGTCGCTTTGCCGTCCACCAGGTTTTTGGTTTGCAGATCCAGCAGTTTCTTGGCGTTCTCGTTATCGCCGCGGCCGCTGTCGTCTTTACCGGCGGCGGCGATCTTGGACGAATCGGTGATGGCCACTTTCAGGTTACCCGCCACGTCGCTGACCGGTTTCACGGTGAAGCTGTCTTTGGCCTGAGCATTGCCGTCGATGCTCACTTCCAACCCGTCGAAGTTCAGCGTCGGTTTACCGTCGGCGCTGGTGCCCGGCGTCGCGTTAACTTTCACGTTGTCCGGCAGGCGGCTGACCTGCCAGTTGCTGCCGTCGAACTCGACGCGATAATCGTTGGCCTTCACCTTGCCGGTATCGGTGTAAGAGACCGACAGCGACGCGTCGCCGGTGTTGCGGGTGTTATCCACCACCCGGCCGCCGCTGAAGCTGAAGAAGTCGCCGCCCGCGTCACCGTTCAGATCGAAGCCGGCGCGATGCTGTTGGTTAAAGCTGTCCGCCATCGCCAGCGCCAACTGGCCCAGCTGATTGCGCACGCCGTCCAGCGTTTCGCTGCGGAATTTCAGCACGCCGCTCAGCGTGCCGCTGGTGATCTGGCCTTCCGGCACTTCGCTGGCGCCGTTGCCGCGGTTATAGCCGATGGTCAGACGGGAAGGATCGCTGCTGGAAGGCACGGCTTCCACCTGATACGTATTGCTGCCCTGCACCAGGGTCAAACCGTTGGCGAAGGAAACGGTATAGGCGTCGCCGTCCTGTTGCGTGACCTGTACGCCCACCAGCTGGTTCAATTCGGTGACCAGCTGATCGCGCTGATCCAGCAACGCATTCGGTTCGCCGCCGGCGCTGCCGCGCAAACGGGTGATCTCGTCGTTCAGCTTGGCGATCTGTTGGCCGTAGCTGTTGATCTGCTGCGCCGTATCGCTGATCTGCTGATTGACGCCGTTGTCCATGTCGCGCAGGAATTTGTCGGTGTTGTTGAACTGGTTCACCAGGCCGTTGGCCTTGCCCAGCACTGTCTGGCGCGCGGCGTCGTCACCGGCGTTGCTCACCAGGTTCTGCAGGTTGGTAAAGAAATCCTGCATGTTGGTCGACAGCGGGTTGGTCTTGCTCGCCAACAGGTTGTCGATCTGCGAAATCTTCTCGTAATAGGCGTTTTGCGCCCCGAACGCGCTTTGCGCGCCGCGCAGCTGGTTGGTGATGAACTGGTTGTACTCGCGGTTAACGCTGGTGACGGTCACGCCGTTGCCGATAAAGCCGCTCATGGTGGCCATGCCGCCGTTCTGCGCCAGGATCGCGGTCTGACGGTTGTAGCCCGCCACGTTGTAGTTGGAGATGTTGTTGCTGACGGTACTGAGCGCCACCTGAGCCGCATTCAGCCCGCTCATCGCGGTATTGATTAAGCTATTGGACATCGGAATTCCTTATGCTGCGGCGCCGGTGGCCCACAGGGTTCTTAATTGAGCTGCTGAGCCTGTTCGCTCAGCCTGTTTCGGTTATCGGCAAAAATGAGAAGAACTTGAGGAAAAAAAGCGGCAATGCGGTCAGCATCCAGCGAGCCTCCATTGCCGCCTACCCCCTAAATAATTGGCGCCGCAGCGGCGTCAAGAATGACGGGGATTTAGAACAAATCTTTCAGATCGTGGGTGTAAGCTTTCACCGCCTGTTCCCCCGCGCTCTTCATCTGCTGAATCACGCTGACCAACTTGCTGGCGTACTGGGGATCGGTGGCGTACCCGGCGCGCTGCAGCGCATGCGCCGCCTGCTCCGGGCTGCGCGCGGCGGCCACGTCGGCGTAGCGCGGGTTGTTGGTCAGCAGTTTGACGTAATCGGCGATCGCTTCGACGTACGACCCGTAAACGCGGAACTTCGCCTTCACCTTCTTCGCCGCGCCCTGTTCGAACTCGGTGGTGGTGATCTCCGTCACCGGCCCGCTCCAGCTGCCGCCGGCCTTGATGCCGAACAGGTTGTAGCTCGGCGTGCCGTCTGAGGTCGGGATCTCGCGCTGCCCCCAGCCGGATTCCAGCGCCGCCTGCGCGACGATCAGCTGATGCGGAATGCCGCTCTGCTGGCTGGCGACCTTCGCCGGTATCGACAGACGAGCGACGAAGTTGCCGTTGTTGAGCGACAGCGGCGCGGCGGCCGGCGGGGCTTTCGGCATCGCCCGGCGCACCATCTGCTCCAGCGCCTGGTTCGGCAGCGTTTGCAGCACCTCGTTGTCCAGCGCCATCGGCGACATGCCCGCGGTTTCGCTCGGCACCGCGTTGGCGTTGCTCATCTGCTTGACCATCATGTCGGCCAGCCCCAGCCCTTTTTGCGACATCTGCTGGGCGATTTGCTGATCGTACATCGAGGTATAGAGCCGCGTTTGATCGCTGCTCAACACCCCGTCCTGCGGCAAGGCGGAACGCATGCTTTTCAGCATCATCTGCACGAACATGCCTTCCACCTGCTGGGCCACCTGCTTGAGGTTGCCCTGCGGGTCGGCCGCCGCGTCGCGCTTCAGGCCATTCAGCGCCTGGGCGTCATAGGCCGCGCCCGACATCGCCATCAGATCGCCCGCCATCAGATGATTTCCAGCTTGGCGCGCAGGCAGCCGGCGCTCTGCATCGCCTGCAGGATCGACATCAGATCGATCGGCGTGGCGCCCAGCGCGTTCAGCGCGCGAATGACGTTGTTCAGGTTGGCGCTGGCGTTCACCTTCTGCAGCGACCCGCCCTGCTGTTGCACCGAGATCTGGGTGTTTGGCGTCACCACCGTCTGGCCGCCGCCGAACGGCGTCGTCGGTTGGCTGACGGTATTTTGCCGATCGACCACCACCGACAGGTTGCCCTGGGCGACGGCGCAGGAATCGAGGATCACATCGCGGTTCATCACCACCGACCCGGTGCGCGAGTTGATGATCACTTTGGCGTCCATTGCGCCGACGTTGACGGTGATGTTTTGAATCTCCGCCAGGAAGCGCACCTGAGAGCTGTTGCCCTGCGGCACCAGCACCTGGATCGTACGGGCGTCGAGCGGCGTCGCGGTGCCGCCGCCGCGTTGGCGGTTGATGGCGTCGCTGATCTGCTGCGCCAGCGTGAAGTCTTCGTCGTTCAGCTGCAGGTTGAGTACGCCGCCGCTGCCGAAGGTGGTCGGCAGCTCGCGCTCGATGGTGGCGCCGTTGCTGATGCGCCCGCCCGCCAGTTGATTGACCTGCACGCTGCTGCCGCCGGCCGCCGCGCCCGCGCCGCCGACCAGCACGTTGCCCTGCGCCAGCGCATAGACCTGGTTATCCACGCCTTTCAGCGGCGTCATCAGCAAGGTGCCGCCGCGCAGGCTCTTGGCGTTGCCCATTGATGAGACCACCACGTCGATGTTCTGCCCGGCGCGCGAGAACGGCGGCAGTTTGGCGGTCACCATCACCGCCGCCACGTTTTTCAGCTGCATGTTGGTGCCCGGCGGCACGGTGATGCCCAGCTGCGACAGCATGTTGCTCAGGCTTTGGGTGGTGAACGGCGTCTGCATGGTCTGGTCGCCGGAGCCGTCCAGCCCCACCACCAGGCCATAGCCGATCAGGGCGTTGTCTCGCACGCCCTGCACCGTCACCAGATCGCGGATGCGCTCCGCCGCCGCCGGCAAGCACACCAGCCCGACGCACAGCGCGATAAACCATTTTTTCAGCATCAGTCAATCCTTAGAACGGTGAAACATTTAAGAAGAAGCGCTGCAGCCAGCCCATGGTCTGCGCTTCGTTGATATAGCCATTGCCGACGTATTCGATCCGCGCGTCCGCCACCTGCGTCGAGGTGACCGAGTTGTTGCCGCTGATGGTGCGCGGGTTGACGACGCCGGAGAAACGAATGAATTCGGTGCCCTGGTTGATGGCGATCTGCTTTTCCCCCACCACGTGCAGGTTGCCGTTGGCCAGCACCTGGTTGACCGTCACCGTTATGGTGCCGTTGAAGGTGTTGTTGGCGTTGGCCCCGCCCTTGCCGCCGAAGGTGCTGTCGCCGGAAATGTCCATATCGGCGCGCGCATTGCCCAACAGGCCGTCAAGGTAACGCGGCGAGGTGGCGACGCCGAACTTGCTGGCGCCGTTGCGGCTGGCATTGGCGGAGGAGCTCTTGCTGGCGCTGACGTTTTCCTGCAGCACGATGGTCAGGGTGTCGCCGACGTTGCGCGGACGGCGGTCTTCGAACAGCGGCTGATAGCCGTAGTTCATCGGCTGCACCGTCTGGAAGATCGAGCCGTTCGGCATCGGCGCGCTGGCCGGCGCGGGCTGCGCCGTGGTCGCACCGTCCACCAGCGGTTTATGCGGAATATAAGCGCAGCCGCTCAGCGTCAGCATCACCATTCCCGCCAGCCAGCGTTGTCCCTGCCGCGGCAGGATTGCCATCGAATATGTGGTTACCACGGGTATCGCCTTTGTTTCACGAAAGAGAATGACGGGCGCGGCAAGCCGGGCCCGTCAATGACAGATTACAGTTGCGTCAGCTTTTGCAGCATCTGATCGGAAGTCGATACCGCTTTGCTGTTGATCTCGTAAGCGCGCTGAGTCTGGATCATGTTGACCAGCTCTTCCGCCACGTTAACGTTGGAGGTCTCCACGTAGCCCTGATACAGCAGACCGGCGCCGTTCAGCCCCGGCGTGCTCTCGTTCGGCGCGCCCGAGCTTTCGGTTTCCTGATACAGGTTCTCGCCCACGCTCTCCAGACCGCTGTCGTTGACAAAGGTCGTCAGCGTCAGTTGACCCACCTGCTGGGCGGCGGTTTGCCCCTGCTGGGTGACGCTGACGATGCCGTCGCGGCCGACGGTGATGGACAGCGCGTTAGCCGGAATGGTGATCGCCGGCTGCACCTGGAAACCGCTGGAGGTGACCAACTGGCCGTTCTGATCGATCTGGAACGAGCCGTCGCGCGTGTAGGCCTGGGTGCCGTCCGGCAACATCACCTGGAAGAACCCCTGCCCCTTGATGGCGACGTCTTTGCTGTTGTTGGTCTGCGACAGGTTGCCCTGGCTGTGCAGCCGCTCGGTCGCCACCGGACGCACGCCGGTGCCAATCTGCAGACCGGAAGGCAGCGTGGTCTGCTCGGAGGACTGCGCCCCCGGCTGACGCATGGTCTGGTACAGCAGATCTTCAAATACCGCACGCTGGCGTTTGAAGCCGTTGGTGCTGACGTTCGCCAGGTTGTTGGCGATCACGTCCATGTTGGTCTGCTGCGCGTCCAGACCGGTTTTGGCAATCCATAAGGATGGAATCATCGGTTATTTCCTTGCTGCTTAGCTCACTGAGAGCAGTGAGTTGGCACGCTGTTCGTTTTCATCCACGCTGTGGATGACCTTCATTTGCATTTCAAAACGGCGAGCGTTGGCGATCATGTCTACCATGGTCTCCATCGGCTTGACGTTGCTGCCTTCCAGCACCCCGGGCATCACCCGCACCTGCGGATCGTTTTGCAACTGATTGCCGCGCAGCTGTTGGGTTTCCGGCGTCAGGCGGAACAGCCCGTCGTCACCGCGCATCACTTCACGCGCGTCGGCTTTCACCAGCTTCAGGCGGCCGATCTGCGCGATGGTGTTCGGCGGATCGCCGGCGTTCAGCGCTGAAATGGTGCCGTCAGCGGCGATGGTGATCTCTGCCGACGGCGGCACCTCGATCGGCCCCCCATCGCCCATCACCGGCAGCCCCTGCACCGTCAACTGCCCGGTGGAGGAGATCTGGATGTTGCCGTTGCGGGTGTAGGCTTCACCGCCGCCCGGCAGGCTCACCGCCAGGAAACCGTCCTGCTGCAGCGCCACGTCCAGCGGGCGCGCCGTATAGTTCAGCGCCCCCTGGCTCATGTCAGCGCCCGGCGTCGACGCGGCCACCAATGTGCGCGTCGCCAGGCTCGGCCCGTCAACCGGCACCGCGCGCAGCGCGGCGAGCTGGGCGCGAAAGCCCGGCGTCGACGCGTTGGCCAGGTTGTTGGCGGTAATGGACTGCTGCTCCAGCGTTTGGCGCGCCGCGCCCATCGCGGTATAAATCGCGTGATCCATAACTCGACCCTATTAGCGCAGGCTAACCAACGTCTGCAGAATGGAGTCCTGCGTCTTGATGGTCTGGGCGTTGGACTGATAGTTACGCTGTGCGACGATCATGTTCACCAGCTCCTGGCTCAGATCGACGTTGGAAGACTCCAGCGCGCCGCTGGTCAGCTTACCGAAGCCGCCACCGCCCGACAGACCGACGCGCGGCTGACCGGACGCGCCGGTTTCCTGCCAAACGTTATCGCCCTGCGACGCCAGCCCTTCCGGGTTGGAGAAGTTAGCCATGACGATCTGGCCCAGCACCTGGGTTTGCTGGTTGGAGTAGATGCCCACCACTGTGCCGTCGTTGTTGATCTGGAAGTTGGTGTATTCGCCGGCGGCATAACCGTCCTGCGAGACCTTGCTCACCGAGTCGCTGCCCACGTTCTGCTGCATGCTGCCGGCGAAGCTCAGGGTGAAGTTTTGCGCCGGCGCGCCGTCTTTGGCGGTCATCGGGATCACCATGCTGAACTCGCCCGGCGCGCCGTTGGTGCTGGTGGTTTTCACCAGGTTGCCGCTGGTGCTGAACTCCATGGTGCCGGCGTCAACCGGCGCGGCGCTGCCGTCCTGGGTGTAGACCTGCCACTTGTTGTCTTCGGTCTTCACGAAGTAGGCGTTGATGTTGTGCGCGTTACCCAGCGAGTCGTAGGCGGTGATGGTGTTGACGTAGTTGTAGCTGTCCTGCTTGGTCGGATCGAAGGTCTTGTTCTCCGGCACTTTATGGGTCGACTTCAGGTTGGCGACCATCTGGCCGGAGGTGGACGCTTTCGCGTTCATCATGCCTTCAGGAATGCTCAGCGGCACCGGGTTGGCGCCCTGCTGAATGGTCGGCGGGGAGCCGGCCGCCGGGTAGCCGGTCAGCTGCAGACCCTGCATGTTGGTCAGATTGCGGTTCTCGTCCAGCTTGAATTGGCCGTTGCGGGTATAGAAGATGCCGCCGTCTTTATCCTGCATGCGGAAAAAGCCGTTGCCGTTGATGGCCACATCCAGCGCACGGCTGGTACCGGTGGTGGTGCCGCCCTTGAAGTTCTGGGTGATGCCGGACACTTTAACGCCCAGACCGACCTGTGAACCGGCGAACATGTCGGCAAAGGAGACGCTGCCGGATTTGAAGCCCGCAGTCGCGGAGTTGGCGATGTTGTTACCGATCACGTCCAGGTTGGTTGCTGCCGCGTTCAAGCCGCTGACTGCCTGAGAAAAAGCCATGTTATTCTCCGAATAGTGGTCAGGCTATCGTCCGATTGAGCCTGATGCTTAGGGTTATAAGATCTGTCGCACGTCTTCCAGGGTGGCGTTGCCCGCCAGACCGAGATCCAGCTTGGCGCCGTTGCCGTCGCGGATCACGCCGTTCACCAAGCCGAAGTGCAGGCTGCGCGCCACCAACTGCTCGCCGTTGCCTTTGGCGTTAATCGCCACTTTGTAGGCGCCGTCGGGCGCGGTGGAGCCGTCATCCAGCGAACCGTCCCAGGTGAAGGCATGCACGCCGGCGGTCAGACCGCCGATTTCGATGGTGCGCACCACCTGCCCGCTGGCGTTGGTGATGGTGGCGGTTACCTGGTCGGCGGCGCGCTCCAGTTCCACGCCGAACGGCGTGGTGCTGACTTTGCCGTCCTTGCTGCCGACTAGAATGTTGCTGCCCGGCACCATCACGCCGTGGCCGATCAGCGCGGTGGCCTGCAGCGACTGATTGCTGTTGATCTGGCCGGAGATCGACCCCAGCGTGGTGTTGAGTTTTTCGATGCCCTGAACGGTGTTGATCTGCGCCAGCTGCGAGGTCAGTTCGTTGTTCTGCATCGGATTGGTCGGATCCTGGTTTTTCAACTGCGCCACCAGCAGCGTCAGGAAGCTGTTGTGCAGATCCTGGCTGTTGGTATTTTTGCTGTTGTTACCGATGACGGTGTTGTCCAACGACTCGTTCGTGGTTGCGGCGATAGCCATGGGAACCTCCGGTTACTGACCCAGCGTCAGGGTTTTCATCATCATCGACTTGGTGGTGTTAAGCACCTCAACGTTGGCCTGATAGCTGCGGGAAGCGGAGATGGTGTTGACCATTTCCCCCACTACGTCGACGTTCGGCATGCGCACATACCCCTTGGCGTCCGCCAGCGGGTTGCCCGGCTGATACACCAGACGCTCGGGCGCCGGATCGTCCACCACCTGGGCAACGCGCACGCCGCCGGTCGGCTGTCCCGGCGCCGCCGCGACCTGGAACACCACCTGCTTGGCGCGGTAAGGTTCGCCGTCCGGGCCGGTCACGCTGTCGGCGTTGGCCATGTTGCTGGCGCTGACGTTCATGCGCTGGGATTGCGCCGATAACGCCGAGCCGGAGATATCAAAAATATTCAGTAAAGACATGCGCCTTATCCTTGTTGCAGTACGGACATCATCCCTTTGATCTGACCGTTGAGCAGCGTCAGGTCGGTCTGATATTTCAGGCTGTTATCGGCAAAGTTGGTGCGTTCGCGATCCATGTCCACCGTGTTGCCGTCCATCGACGGCTGATCCGGCACCCGGAACAGCAGATCGAGCTGCGGCGGCTGCAGGGTCTGCGCCGGGATATGGCGCGCCGCCGTCAGGTTGAGCGCCATGCCGTTGCCGCTGACGCGCCCCTGCTCCATCACTTTGTTCAATTGGCTGGCGAAATCGATATCCCGCGCCTGATAACCCGGTGTGTCTGCGTTGGCGATGTTGGCGGCCAGAATTTCCTGCCGCTGGGCGCGCAAGTTCAGCGCCTCTTGGCCAAAGCGCAGAGCCGCGTCCAGTTTGTCGAGCATGCTCCCTCCGCGAGGTTAGAATTTGGAGTCGACAGCATAAACGCCCCCCGCGCTACCCTATCGCGGGAATAAACGCAAAATGGGGCGCTATTTATCTGCTTAGCCTGCGCGCGCTGCGGGTACACTTACGCGTATCCCGATGAAGCTTGAGAAGATGACGATGAAAGGTAAAATGCTGCTTATCGGCCTGCTGTGCAGTCTGAACGCGCGCGCCGACGATCTGGCGACGCAAATCGAAAGCTTCATCCAAGGCAAGTTCAGCGGCGAACCGGTACAGGTAAAAGTGCGGGTGCGCACGCCGCCGAACCAATGGCCCGCTTGCGAACTGCCGCAGCTGTCGCTGCCGCCCAACGCGCGGATTGGCGGCAACGTCAGCATTTCGGCGCGCTGTGGCCAGGAGCGGCGTTTTATCCAGACGCAGGTGCAGGTGTTCGGCCGCTATCTCGTTTCGGCGCGCGGCATCAACGCCGGCAGCCGGTTGACGGCGGCGGACCTGACGTTGAAAGAAGGTCGGCTCGATACCCTGCCGCCGCGCGCGCTGACCGAAGCGGGCAAAGCGTTAGGCGCCGTCAGCCTGCGCAACATCAGCCCCGGCCAGCCGCTGACCCTCGCCATGCTGCGCCGGGCCTGGATTATCAAGGCCGGGCAACCGGTGCGGGTCAATGCACAGGGCGAAGGATTCAGCATTAGCGGCGCGGGCAAGGCGATGAACAACGCCGCCGCCGAAGGCAGCGTGCGCGTGCGCATGGCGTCCGGGCAAATCGTCAGCGGCGTGGTCGGGGACGACGGCGCGATTCGCATTACGTTATAAAAAAGTAAAGGTTCCGCAAACCTTGCCGATAAGACAAATCAAGCAGCATTTTATTGGCCATCAGGGCCGCAACACTTTCATTGCAGCGTCGTCGCCCGAGTGCGGTCACGGCGTAAACGGAGATGGACCATGAGTATCGATCGCACCCAGCGGTTACAGCCGGTTTCCACTGTGCAACCGCGTGAAACCCCGGCCGACAACCCGCTCCAGCCGCGTAAGGCCGCCGTGGCCGAAACCGCCGTCAGCGGTACGCAGGTCAAACTGAGCGAGGCGCAGGCGCGCCTGATGCAGCCGGGCACCCAGGATATCGATATGGGCCGGGTCGAGGCCATCAAGCAGGCGATCCGCAACGGTGAACTGAAGATGGACGCCGGCAAAATCGCCGACGCACTGCTGCAAGACGCGCAGAGCGATGTTCAATGGATCGCCGGACGCGACTGACAACGCGGCGGCGGTTAGCGGTAAAGGATAAGTCATCACTATGGAAAAGCTGGCACAACTGCTGGACAAACTGTTGGAAACGCTGCAGGCGCTCAATGGCGTGCTGGAAGAAGAGCACGATCTGTTATGCTCCGGCCAGCTGCCGGGCGTGGCCTTGCAGCGCGTAACCGATGCCAAAAGCCAACTGCTGGCGACGGTCGCCTACCTCGAGCAACAGCGCCTGGGGCAGGAAAAAACCTGCGGGCAACGCGCGCCCTATGCCAGCCACGCCCCCCTGGCCGACCGTTGGCAGCGCGTTCAATTGCTGAGCCAAACGCTGCGCGAAAAGAACCAGCACAACGGCCTGCTGCTCAATCAGCAGATCGACCATAACGCTCAGGCGCTGGCCATCCTCAGCAAAAACAACAAATCGCTGTATGGCCCGGACGGCCAGTCGCACGCCGGCAGCCTGCTCGGCAGAAAAATCGGCGTCTGACCTGACTCATTTCGCCCGGTGAGCCTATCACCGGGCATGCGTTAACCGGCTTCTGTGCATCCCGTCGCATTTTCTCCCTATCACTCTTTGAATTCACTTAAGACTTTGCGCCAGGCTGCGCATGGCGTGAATTTGGCTGTTTCTTTCCCTTTGGCCGCTTGTCACCCTGTGGTTATTTTTAAACCACTTGAAATATACCCTTAACGGGTATAGATTCGCAGGGAGAGCGAATGGTCGACATTATCTCACCAAAACCTTTCAGGGTTTTGCCGCACGCGAGCGCATTAGCGACGCCACGATAGTGAAAGCGGCGCGAGAGATGCAACATCAGCTGTACGACGCCAATCTTGGCGGTTGCGTATACAAAAAGCGCATCGCTCGGGCTGGTGCGGGCAAACGTGGCGGCTATCGGGTACTGATCGTTTTTCGCGATGAAGACCGCCTGTTTTTTATGCGCGGCTTTGCCAAAAGCGAGAGAGAAAACATCAGTGCGGATGAGTTACAGGGATTGAAACATCTGGCTGCGCTGTATCTGGATTATTCGCCATTCAGACTCTACCAACTGGTCAACAACAGGGAGTTACGGAGGCTAAGCGATGAGTAAAATTCTTGCCGAGATCCACCAGGAAGTTCAGGGCCTGCACCGCGCCGGTTTCGTCGACGACGTGACCATGCGCACTTTCGACATGCTGTGCCTGCGGCCGGTGAAGCAGTTCGGGCCGGCCGAGATCCGCGCGCTGCGCGAACGGGAAAACGTCAGTCAGCCGGTGTTTGCGCTGTATCTCAACGTCAGCAAAAAGGCGGTACAGAAATGGGAGCGCGGCGAAGCACAACCGAACTCCGCCGCGATGAAACTGCTGACGCTGGTGGAACGCAACGGCCTGCAAATACTGGCCTGATGTTACTGATAATTGACGATCACCTGATTGCCAATCACCCGCAGCGGCGGATTCAGCCCGCCTTGCGACTGCACGTAATAGACAAAGCGCAATTCCGCATTGGCCGGCTCGCCCTGCAGACCGATGCTGCTGCCGCTGCCGCCGCCGAGCGGAATGCAGCGGTTTACCGTGCAAAGCTGGGCCTGCAGCCCCACGGGCTCTGGCCCCAGCAAACGGTAGCGCCAGCTGACGCTGGTGATGCGCGCATTGGCATCCGGCAGCGCGTTCGGCGGCCGCAAACCGGCGGATTCATCGCGCATCCCGCCCTGTTCCAGCGTGACCCCCGCCCCTTCAGCCACCCAGGAGCCGGACACCGCGCCGGCGGCTAGCGGCGCCAGCAAACACAACAAGGACAGACAGCGTTTCATCAGGCGGCTCCAATGGTCGAGGTCATGCGAATCTGGCGATCGTCGTTGATCTCCAGGTTGGACAGCACCACGAGCTGCGGCAGGCTGCGACGCAGGAAGCGCGCCAGTAAAGGACGCAGCGCATGGTTAACCAACAGCACCGGTGGCGCGCTGAGCATCTCTTGCCGTTGCAGCGCCTGACGCGCCTGCTCCAGCAGACGGTCAGCCAGCCCCGGCTCCAGACCGCCGCCGCCCTGCAACGCCTGCAGCAACAGGCGCTCCAGCTGGGTATCCAAGCCGATAACCTGAATCTCGCCGTTGCCCGGGAACCACTGCTGCGTGATCGCCCGGCCCAGCGCCACCCGCACCACGGTGGTCAATTCGTAAGGATCGCTCTGCGCCGGGGCATGTTCCGCCAGCGTTTCGACGATGGTGCGCATATCGCGGATGGACACGCGCTCGGCCAGCAGATTTTGCAGCACCTTGTGCAGCGTCGTCAGTGACACCACGCCCGGCACGAAGTCTTCGGTCAGCTTCGGCATCTCCTGCGACACGCGATCCAACAGCTGTTGGGTCTCCTGGCGGCCGAACAGCTCGCTGGCGAACTGGCCAATCAGATGATTGAGGTGCGTCGCCACCACGGTGCTGGCTTCCACCACGGTAAAGCCCTGGATTTGCGCCTGTTCGCGCAAGGCGCTGTCTATCCACACCGCTTCCAGCCCGAAGGCGGGATCGACGGTTTTGTCTCCCGCCAGCTCGCCCACGGCATTGCCGGGGTTGATCGCCAGCCAGCGGCCCGGCTGCGCTTCACCGCTGCCGATCTCGACGCCTTTCATCAGGATGCGATAGCTGGCTGGCGGCAGTTCCAGGTTGTCGCGAATGTGCACCACCGGCGGCAGATAACCCATGTCCTGGGCGAATTTCTTGCGGATCCCGCGGATACGCCCAAGCAGCTCGCCGTTCTGTTGAAAATCGACCATCGGAATCAACCGGTAGCCCACTTCCATCCCCAGCGGATCTTCCAACTGCACGTCGGCCCAGCTGGCCTCGGCGGCCTGCGGATTCTCCGGCATCACCGGATCTTCCACCGTTTTCGGCGCCTGTTGTTCACGGCCGCGCAGCCACCAGGCGAGGCCCAGCAGAGCCGCGGTAAACAGCAGGAACACCAGGTTCGGCATGCCCGGCACCAGGCCCAGTAGGCCCAGCACCCCGGCACTCAGCAGCATCACGCGCGGATTGTTGAACAGCTGGCCCACCATCTGCTCGCCGACATCCTGATCGGTCGCGACGCGGGTGACGATGACACCGGCGGCGGTGGAGATCACCAATGCCGGGATCTGCGCCACCAGGCCGTCACCGATGGTCAGCAGCGTATAGCTTTCCGCCGCCGCCCCCAGTTCCATGCCGTGTTGCACCACGCCGACCAACAGGCCGCCGACCACGTTCAGCACCATGATCATCAGGCCGGCGATGGCGTCGCCGCGCACGAATTTACTGGCGCCGTCCATCGAGCCGTAAAAATCGGCCTCCTGGGTCACTTCGGCGCGGCGTTTCTTCGCTTCGTCTTCGCCAATCAATCCGGCGTTCAAATCGGCGTCGATCGCCATCTGTTTGCCCGGCATGCCGTCCAGCACGAAGCGCGCGCCCACTTCGGCGATACGCCCTGCACCTTTGGTAATTACCATAAAGTTGATCAGCACCAGGATGATGAACACCACGATGCCGATGGCGAAGTTGCCGCCCACCAGGAAGTGGCCGAAGGCTTCCACCACGCGCCCGGCGGCGGCGGAACCGGTGTGGCCTTCCAGCAAGATGATGCGCGTCGAGGCGACGTTGAGCGACAAACGCAGCAATGTGGAGAACAGCAGGATGGTCGGGAAAGCGGCGAACTCGAGCGTACGCTGGGTGAACATCGCCACCAGCAGCACCATGATCGACAGCGCGATGTTGAAGGTAAACAGCAGGTCGAGGATAAACGCCGGCAGCGGCAACACCATCATCGACAAAATCAGCAGGATCAGCACCGGGCCGGCCAGCACCTGCCACTGCGTATCTTTAAAATTGCCCGGCAAACGAAGCAGGGAGGCCAAATTAGCCATCAGAGTCACTCTCTCTCGCAAAATCCAGTGCTTCCGGCACCGGTAAACGTTCAGGTTTTTTCGGGATCAGGCCGCCCTCGCGCCGCCAGCGGCGCAGTTGGTACACCCAGGCCAGCACTTCGGCGACCGCGGCATACAGGGTGGCCGGAATGTGTTGTCCAATCTCGCTGTGCCGATACAGCGCGCGCGCCAGCGGCGGCGCCTCCAGCATCGGAATGCGGTGCTCCGCGCCGAGCTCGCGAATGCGCAAGGCGATTTCGCCGGCCCCCTTGGCCAGCACCTTCGGCGCACTCATTTTCTTGTCGTTGTACTGCAACGCGACGGCGTAGTGCGTCGGGTTGGTGACGATCACGTCCGCCTTAGGCACATCGGCCATCATGCGGCGCCGGGCGATCGCCCGCTGCTGCTGGCGAATGCGCCCCTTGACGTGCGGGTCCCCTTCCTGATCCTTGAATTCGTCGCGAATATCCTGCTTGGTCATCTTCAGCTTTTTGAAGTGGCTCCACAGCTGGTAGAACACGTCGAACGCCACCATCGGCGTCAGCCCCAGCACCACCAGAAAACCGCAGAACAGGATCATCTGCAGCGCATTGCCCAGCGCATCGAGCGGCTGCTGGGTCATCAGATGCAGCATCGCCGCCCAGTTGTGCCACAGATAAAGACCGGTCACCCAGCCGACCAGCGTCGCTTTCAGGATCCCTTTCAGCAGCTCGGCCAACACCTGGCTGGAAAAGATGCGTTTCAACCCGGACAGGGGGTTTAGCCGCTTCATATCGAACTTGATCGACTTGCCGCTGAACAAGATGCCCCCCAACAGCATTGGCGCGGCGAGCGCCACCAGCACCAGCCCCGCCATGATCGGCAGCAGCGCCAGCACCGCCTGACGCAGCAACATGCCCAGTTGGCGAAGCATCTGCTTGTCGTTACTGACCATGCCGTGGTCAAAGTTCAGCCCTTGCGTGAGCATCGCCGCCAGCTGTTGCGCCATGTTGCTGCCGGACATCAGGATAATCGCCAGGCCCGAGAGCAACATCAGCACCGAGGTCAGCTCGCGGGAGCGCGGGATCTGGCCGTCTTCACGCGCCTTTTCCAGCCTGTGGGGCGTGGGGGCCTCGCTTTTTTCCAGATCGCTGTCTTCAGCCACGAAACGCCGTTCCTGTGTCGGGAGGGTAAAGAATGGCGGTCAGCATGCCAAAAAATTGGCGATGTCATTGGCGGAACAACGGGGAAAAAGGCGGGTTATTTAGGGGATGAGACGAAAACTGCGTGGCTTGTTGTCGGGGCGCGCCGTCGCGCGCCCCGAAAGGCTTCAGAAACCGAGGCTGTCGAGCAGATCGTCGACCTGCGCCTGATTGGCGATCACGCCGACGCCGTTCTGGTCGAGCTGCGGGCCGTTCAGCAGGCTGTCGTTCGGCCGTTTTTCCTTCACCGGCTGCTCCGGCATGTTTTCCATCAGCACCATCAGCAGCTGCTTTTCGATCTCCTGCACCACGTCCATCATGCGCTTGATAACCTGACCGGTCAGATCCTGGAAGTCCTGCGCCATCATGATTTCCAGCAGCTGAGCGTTGGTGAAGGCCGTATGGCCCGGCACCTGATCCAGATACTGACGCGTGTCGTTGACCAGAGAACGCGCGTCGTCCAGTTCGATGGGATTGGCGAACCACTCGTCCCAGCGCCCTTTCAACGCGTTGGCGCCGGACTCCAGCTCCGCCTGGCGCGGTTGCGCCGCCTCCACGCAGTTCAACGCCCGTTCCGCCGCCTGCGCCGTCATGGTTACGACATAGTCAAGACGGTCGCGCGCATCCGGGATCGCCTCTGCCGCCTGGGCTATCGCCTGATCGAGCCCCAGTTCGCGCATGCTGTCGCGCAGCATTCGGGTCAGTTGGCCGATGCGGGAGATGATCTCTCCCGCGGTCGCTGCATCGCTGGCAGGCATTGGAATGTCTCTCATCGCCCTCTCCTTACATGCCCAATTTTTCAAAAATCTTGTTGAGCTTTTCTTCCAGCGTCGCCGCCGTAAAAGGTTTCACCACATAACCGCTGGCGCCGGCCTGCGCCGCCGCGATGATATTTTCTTTCTTGGCTTCCGCCGTCACCATCAGCACCGGCATCGCGGCCAGCGCGCTATCGGCGCGGATGGTCTGCAACAGTTCGAGCCCGTCCATGTTCGGCATGTTCCAGTCGGACACCACGAAGTCGAAACCGCCGGCGCGCAGCTTGTTCAGCGCATCTGCGCCATCTTCAGCTTCTTCGACGTTGTTGAAGCCCAGCTCTTTCAGCAAATTTCTGACGATGCGGCGCATGGTGGAGAAGTCGTCCACAACCAGAAATCTGAGGTTCTTGTCTGCCATTGTTACTCCTGAAATAGTTAACCGTTTAATGATGCAAAACCGCAGGCCGCCGCGCGGCGACCGTAGGTCATATCGCCGCCGGGCAAACCCTGCGGACTGAAATCAAATGCGCAATGCCTGGCCGCCGGAAATCTGCGCCAGCATTCGCTGGCTCATCCTGTCCAACTCGACCACTTCGCTGACGCCGCCGCCGGCGATCGCCTCGCGCGGCATGCCGAACACCACACAGCTCGCCTCGTTCTGCGCCAGGGTATAAGCCCCGGCGCGGTGCATCTCCAGCATTCCCGCCGCCCCGTCGTTCCCCATGCCGGTGAGGATCACCCCCACCGCATTGCGGCCGGCATATTGCGCTACCGAGCGGAACAGCACGTCGACCGACGGACGATGGCGGTTGACCGCCGGACCGTCATGCAGCTTCACCTGATAGTTGGCGCCGCTGCGCGCCAGCTCCAGGTGGCGATCCCCCGGGGCGATGTAAGCATGGCCCGGCAGTACGCGCTCGCCGTCCTCCGCTTCTTTCACCGTGATCTGGCACAGCTTGTTCAGCCGTTCGGCGAACGAACGGGTGAAACCCGGCGGCATGTGCTGGGTGATCAGCAGCGCCGGACTGGTGGCCGGCAGCGGCTGCAGCACCTGGCGGATCGCTTCGGTGCCGCCGGTGGAAGCGCCGATGGCGATCAGTTTTTCACTGCTCAGCAGCGGCGCATGGCTGAGGATCGCCGGCGCCGGGCTGCTGGATCGCTGCGGCAGGCGCGCTCTGGCGGCGGTGCGGATCTTCTCGGCGATCAGTTCGCTGTAGGCCAACATGCCCTCGCGAATGCCGAGCTGCGGTTTGGTGACGAAATCCACCGCGCCCAGCTCCAGCGCACGCAGCGTGATCTCCGAGCCTTTACCGGTCAGCGAAGAAACCATCACTACCGGCATCGGCCGCAGGCGCATCAGCTTCTCGAGGAAATCCAGCCCGTCCATGCGTGGCATCTCGACGTCCAGCGTCAGCACCTGAGGATTAAATTTTTTGATCAGATCGCGCGCCACCAGCGGATCCGGCGCGGTCGCCACCATTTCCATGTCGGGGTGGCCGTTCACGATTTCCGTCATCAGCTGACGCATCAGTGCCGAATCGTCTACGCATAACACTCTGATTTTACTCATTACCTCTCCTTGGTCAGCCCATACACGGTCTGCCCACGCAAGTAGAAATCCCGGCTGATCTGGCTGAAGTTCTCGGAGTGGCCGGCGAACATCAGCCCCCCCGGCTTAAGCAAGGGAACGAAGCGGCGCAGGATGCGCTCCTGCGTCGCCTTATCGAAATAGATCATGACGTTGCGGCAAAAAATGGCGTCAAATTGCCCCGGCAGCGCCCATTCCGGCGCCAGCAGGTTCAACGGCTGGAAGTTCACCCGCGCCGCCAGTTCCGGCCGCACGCGCACCAGCCCCTGATGCGGCCCGGTGCCGCGCAAAAAATAGCGCTGCATTTGGGTCGGCGTCAGGGTGCGCAGATCTTCCTGGCGGTAAACGCCCGCTTCCGCTTTTTCCAACACCTGCGTGTCGATGTCGCTGGCCCAGACCTGGCAACTGCCGGCCCGCTGCCCCAGGGCATCGCTCAGCGTGATGGCGATCGAATACGGCTCTTCGCCGGTCGAGGCCGCAGTGCTCCAGACGCTGTAGCCGTTCGGCCGCGAGCGCGCATGCTCCGCCAGGATCGGGAAGTGATGCGCCTCGCGGAAAAATGCCGTCAGGTTGGTGGTCAATGCGTTGATGAACGCCTGCCACTCCGCGCTGTTCGGATCGCTTTCCAGCAGCGCCAGATAGTCGCCGAAATCGTGCAATCCCAGCAGCCGCAACCGGCGCACCAGGCGGTTGTAAACCATCTCGCGCTTATGCTCCGCCAGCACGATGCCGGCGCGTTGATAAATCAACTGGCTGATACGGCGAAAATGCACGTCCGACAGCGGCAGGCGCTGCACCATTTGCGTCAACATCGACGCAGTATCCCGGTTAGAAGTAGACGGCGCCTGTTTCATGCCGCCTCACCGGAGAAAAACGTGCTGTTTATGCGGTTTAACAATCTTGGGCTTCCTTTACCACGGGTGAAACTGCGTTGTTGCTGTTACCTGGCGCGACGACGTTATCGTCCGCCAGACGGAATACCGCGACCGCGTCGGCCAGGGTAATGGCCTGCTCTTCCAGCGCGGTGGCGGCAGAAGCGGACTCTTCCACCAGCGCGGCGTTCTGCTGGGTAACCTGGTCCATCTGGGTCACCGCCTGCGTCACCTGTTCGATGCCGCGGCTTTGTTCATCCGAAGCCGACGCGATCTCGCCCATGATGTCGGTCACGCGAGTTACCGAACGCACAATGTCCTGCATGGTGGCGCCGGAGTTTTCCACCAGCACCGAGCCGTGTTTGACGCGGCTGACCGATTCGTCGATCAGCACCTTGATCTCTTTCGCCGCCTGCGCACTGCGGCTCGCCAGATTGCGCACTTCACCGGCCACCACGGCGAAACCCCGCCCCTGTTCGCCGGCGCGCGCCGCTTCCACCGCCGCATTGAGCGCCAGAATGTTGGTCTGGAAGGCGATGCCGTCGATCACGCTGGTGATGGCGCCGATTTTCTGCGAACTGTTGGCGATATCGTGCATGGTGGTGACGACGTCACCGGCCAGTTCGCCGCCCTTGGCCGCGGTGGCCGAGGCATCACGCGCCAGCTGAGACGCCTGCCGCGCATTGTCGGCGTTCTGTTTCACCGTCGCGGTCAGCTGTTCCATGCTGGCGGCGGTTTCTTCCAGCGACGCGGCCTGCTGCTCGGTGCGGGAAGAGAGATCGTTGTTGCCTTCGGCGATCTCCTGCAGGCCGATCAGAATCGACTCCGCCCCGTCGCGCACCGCGCCGACGGTGCCGATCAGCGACTGCTGCGTGCGTTGCAGGCTGGCGAACAGCATGCTGATTTCATTACGGCCGTACACCTGAATCGGCGTCGCCAGATCGCCGGCGGCGATGCGTTCAAAGTGGCTGCGGATTTGGTTCAGCGGCTGTATCAGCATGTTGCGCAACCACCACATGGCGCTGCCGGTCACCACGATCAGCATCAATACCGCCCCCGCCAGCATCAGGCCCGCCAGCGTGAAGGAGAACTGATTAGCGTCTCTGGCCTCGCTGATGTCACCGTTCACCAACTGCAGGTACTGCACGAAGTCGGCCTCGAACAGGTCCTGGGTTTTCTGCGTCGGCTGATCCATAAACGCCTGCAGCTCGCCCTTTTCCAGGAAGCCGATCAGCTCGCGCAGCGCGCCGCGCAGCCG
Source organism: Serratia sp. ME47 (assembly GCF_903970925.1). Classification (NCBI taxonomy): domain Bacteria; kingdom Pseudomonadati; phylum Pseudomonadota; class Gammaproteobacteria; order Enterobacterales; family Yersiniaceae; genus Serratia; species Serratia sp. ME47. The sequence continues at coordinate 335,215 of NZ_CAJCKE010000001.1, forward strand.
CTCGTAGCTGGCCTTGGTGGTGGCCGTCTGCTGGTTCTGCTGTTCACTGCTGCGTTCAACCGCCATAAACTGATTGAAATAGAGATCGGCCTTCTGCAGCGAACTGCGGGCGTTGCTCATCAGCTCGTTCACCTGCTCCTGCGGCAGTTTCAGCGCCGCGCGGGTGCCGGCGCGGTTCAGCGTATTGCGCGCCTGCAACAGCGACACCCAGCTCAGGCTGAGCGAATCGCGCTGCTGGCTGCCGAGGGTGATGATGTCGAGGTTGTGGTTATCGGAGCGAAACGCGGAATACGACAGGCCGCTGCTGGCCAACTGCAGAACGCAGAAGGTCATCAACAACAGGAATAAGCTGGTAGAGATACGGATTCGGTTAAACACTTGAACCTCCTTGCAGCCGGCCGGCGACCGGCCTACGTAGGGAAAAGGGCCTCTGCGAGAGAGGCCCGATATCGGTCAGAACGTTTCCCAGTTATCCTGCAGATCGCTGGCGTTCATTTTCTTATGATTGATTACCGGTGTTACCGTCGCCTTGCTGGTGACAGGCGCTTTAAATTCTTCCTGGCCTTCCTGCCTCAGACGGAATACCGCTACCGACTGGGTCAGCATGCTGGCCTGTTCTTCCAGCGCCGCCGCCGCCGAGGCGGACTCTTCCACCAACGAGGCGTTCTGCTGGGTGACGCGGTCCATTTCCGCCACCGCCTGGCCAACCTGATCGATGCCGCGGCTCTGCTCGTCCGACGCCGAGGCGATTTCGCCCATGATGTCGGTCACGCGGGTGACGGCGTTGACGATGTCGCCCATGGTTTCCCCGGCGCTCTCGACCAGCACGGAACCCATATCGACGCGGCTGACCGAATCTTCGATCAGGCCTTTGATCTCTTTCGCCGCCTGTGCGCTGCGCTGCGCCAGGTTACGCACTTCACCGGCCACCACCGCGAAGCCACGGCCCTGTTCGCCGGCGCGCGCCGCTTCCACCGCGGCGTTCAGCGCCAGGATGTTGGTCTGGAAGGCAATGCCGTCGATCACGCCGGTGATATCGGCGATCTTCTGCGAGCTGCCGGCGATGTCATGCATGGTCTGCACCACGTTAGCCACGACCTTGCCGCCTTTCTGCGCGGTTTCAGAGGCGCTCAGCGCCAGCTGTGAAGCCTGACGCGCGTTTTCGGCGTTCTGTTTCACCGTCGCGGTCAGCTGTTCCATGCTGGCGGCGGTCTCTTCCAGCGATGCGGCCTGCTGCTCGGTGCGGGAAGAGAGATCGTTGTTGCCCGCGGCGATTTCGGACGCGCCGCTGTAGATGGCGTCTGCGCCCTGGCGCACGCCGCTGACGGTTTCAATCAGTTCGCCTTGCATGTGTTTCAGGCTGGCCGCCAGCACACCCATTTCGTTGCGGCTGTTGACGACGATCTGCTGAGTCAGGTCGCCGGCGGCGATCTGTTTGATGTGCTCGATCATGCGGTTCAGCGGACGCACCAGGATGTGATGGATACCGGTCCAGACCAGTACGATCACCGCCAGCACCACCACCAGGATCACGATCAGCGTCCAGATGGCCGAGTTGTAGGAGCTGTTGCTGCCGTCGACCGCGATTTGGTACAGCTTGCCGTTTTGCTCCAGGTAAACGTTGTAGCTCTGCTCAAAGTTGTCCTGGTAACTCTGCGTAGGTTGATCGAAGAACGCGTTGATTTTGCCTTCGCCCAGCAGTTGGATCAGCTCGGAGAGCGCGCCGTACAGCACATCGTACTGATGCTTGAGGCGTTCCGCCGCCTGAGGATCCTGACGCGGGTCCTGAGGGATTTTCTCGTACGCGGCGTAGTGTCTTTCCGCTTCACCCAGCTCTTCCTTCGCCTTGGCCAGCAGTTCATCAATGGTGGCGCCGCTGCCGATCTTGTTGGTATCCATCATGTAGCGAATACCGGCACGGTTCAGGGAGTTGCGCGCCTGCAGCAGGTCAACGCGGCTTTCGCTCAGCTGCAGCTGCTGCTGACGAATAGTTTGCAGGACGGTAAAGTTTTCCTTATCGCTTTTCAGCGAGGAGAAAAAGAGTCCGCCCGAAATCAACTGCAAGGCGCCAAACAGCACCAACACCAGCAACAGGCTGGTGACCACCTTCATACGATTTAACATGATTTCCCTTGTTGAAGCCCGCGCAGACAGGCTCTGATGACGTTGAATGTGAGAGTTATCGGCGCAGCGCGGCAAAACTTTATGCGGGAAAGTAACTATTTTTAGTGGGGGTTCCGGGCGCGGCGGGCGGCATCGCGACAGGTCAGGGAACGTGAAGGTTGAAGGGGGCAGCGCCCTGCCCCCTTGAGTCTTGGATCAGACGCTTTTCGCCACGCTGTCGACCAGCGACATCTCTTCGCTGCTCAGCAGCTTTTCGATATCCACCAGGATCAACATGCGCTCGCCCAGCGAACCGAGGCCGGTGAGGTATTCGGTCGCCAGGGTCACCGCGAACTCCGGCGCCGGACGGATCTGCTCGGCGGTCAATGACAGCACGTCGGAGACGCCGTCAACCACGATGCCCACCACGCGCTGGCCAAAGTTCAACACGATCACCACGGTGTTCTCATCGTAGGAAACGCTCTGCTGGGAGAATTTCACCCGCAGATCGATGATGGGAACAATCACGCCGCGCAGGTTAGTGACGCCCTTGATGAACGCCGGGGTGTTGGCGATGCGGGTCACCTGATCGTAGCCGCGAATTTCCTGCACCTTGAGGATGTCGATGCCGTACTCCTCGTTGCCCAGGGTAAAAATCAGAAACTCTTGCCCTACCGTTTCGCCAGCCAATTTGCTGACGGCTGCCAATCCTGCCATATCATTCACCTTTTAAATCAATAAACTCATTATTATGCGGCGGCGTCCGTCAGACGCTTTTCACGGTTCAAGGTTTGCAACGCCGAGACATCGACGATCAAGGCCACGCTGCCGTCGCCCAAAATGGTCGCGGCGGAAATGCCCGGCACTTTGCGGTAGTTGCTTTCCAGATTCTTCACCACCACCTGATGCTGGCCAATCAGCTGATCCACCAGCAACGCATAGCGGCGGCCGGCGCTTTGCAGGATCACCACAATGCCCTGGGTGGCGTCGGTTTTGGCGCCTTCCACTTCGAATACCCGATACAGTTCCACCAGCGGCAGGTATTCGCCGCGCACCTGCAGCACGCGTTCGCCGCCGGCCAGCGGGTGCAAGTCTTCCGCCTGCGGCTGCAGCGATTCCATCACCGCGTTCAGCGGCAGAATAAAGACTTCGTCGTTCACTTTGACAGACATGCCGTCGAGGATCGCCAGCGTCAACGGCAGCAGAATGCGGATGGTGGTGCCTTTACCGGCCTGCGAACGGATCTCGACGTGGCCGCCCATCTCCTGAATATTTCTTTTCACCACGTCCATGCCGACGCCGCGGCCGGAAACGTCGGTCACCTGCTCGGCGGTGGAGAAGCCCGGCGCGAAGATCAGCATGCCGACCTCTTCGTCGCTCATGCTGTCGCTCACCGCCAGCCCTTGCGAAGCGGCCTTGGCGAGAATTTTTTCGCGGTTCAGACCGGCGCCGTCGTCGATGACCTCAATACAGATGTTGCCACCCTGGTGTTCGGCCGACAGCACCAGATTGCCCACCGCCGACTTGCCGGCGGCGATGCGGGTGGCCGGCTCTTCGATACCGTGATCGAGGCTGTTGCGCACCAGGTGCGTCAACGGGTCGATAATCCGTTCGATCAGGCTCTTATCCAGTTCGGTTGAGCTGCCCTGCAGCGTCAGCTCCACCTGTTTGTTCAGCTTGCCGGCCAGATCGCGCACCAGACGCGGGTAGCGGCTGAAGACGTATTCCATCGGCATCATGCGGATCGACATCACCGACTCCTGGAGATCGCGTGCGTTACGCTCCAGCTGGCTCATGCTGTTCAGCAGATCGCCGTGGTTCACTGGATCCAGCGTGCCGGAACGTTGCGCCAGCATCGACTGGGTGATCACCAGCTCGCCCACCAGGTTGATCAGCTGATCCACCTTTTCCACCGCTACGCGAATGCTGGTGGATTCGCTCGCCTTGGCGCGCGCTTTCGGCGCTTCCGCCGCTGCGGCCGCCGGTTTGGCGGCAGGCAGCGCAGCGCTGGCGATCGGCGCTGGCGCCGGTTCCGGCGCAGCGACCGTCTCCGGCAAGTTCGCCTCCGCGACGGCCGGCGCGCTTCGCGTCGGCGTCGAGAAGCTGATTTGTTCCGGTTCCAGCACGAAGCACAGCACGGCGCTGATGTCGTCTTCGCTGGCGGAGGTGAGCAACGTCACGTCGAGGCTGTGTTCCGTCTGATGCGGGTCTTTAACTTCGCCGAGGTTGCCCAGCTCTTCCAACATCAAGGGGATTTCACTGGCTTTCAGCCCGTTCAGGCTGATGCGCATGCCGCCTTCGATCGCCGCCGGCGCGGCCGATGGCTGAGCGACCGGCTGCTGAACGGCGGGTTGAGCCGCAGGCGCCTCCTGCTGCTGTTGCGCTTCCAACGCCAGCTGACGCAGCGCCTGGCAAATGTATTCAAAGCTTTCAGCGTCAGGCTGTTGCGAGGTTTTATAGGCGTCCAGTTGCTCCTGCATAATGTCTTTGGTTTCCAGAAACAGGTTGATAATCTCGGTGCTCAGGCTCATTTCCTGGCGTCTTGCACCGTCCAGCAGGTTCTCCAGCAGGTGGGTGGTTTCCTGCAGCACCGAAAAACCAAAGGTTGCCGCGCCGCCCTTGATCGAATGCGCCGCGCGGAAGATGGCGTTCAACGGCTCGATATCGGGGGCCAGCGGATCCAGCTCCAGCAGGTGTTGCTCCATGTCGGCCAGCAACTCGTCCGCCTCATCAAAGAAGGTCTGATAAAAATCGCTAATGTCCATGCTCACGGGGTCACCTCTGGCTGTGAGTCGCGGTTAGTCGGTGCGGGTGCGGCCGCCGGTGGTTCCGGCGCCTGGTCGGCCGGGGCTATCGCCGGGGACGCCTGCGGTGGAGCGTTCGGCGTTGGCGCCGCGGGTTCCGGGGCTGTCGTCGAGGATTCCGGCGTTTGGCTGGCTGGCGCGGTCGCCGACGGCGCCAGCTGCTTCAGGCTGTCCGGCTGGGCAATATCCAGCGCGTTGCTTTCGGCATTTTCGTGCTCGATGCCCTCTTGCGTTTGCTTGTTCAACACCAGTACGGTGATGCGGCGGTTAATCGCATCATCGGCGCCATGCTGTTTCAGGCTCATGGTGGCCGCCATGCCTACCACCCGCAGCACTTTGCCTTCCGCCAGGCCGCCGGCGATCAGCTCGCGACGCGACGCGTTGGCGCGATCGGCCGACAGTTCCCAGTTGCTGTAGCCGCGTTCGCCGGTGGCGTAAGGGATGTCATCGGTGTGGCCGGACAGGCTGATTTTGTTCGGCAAGTCGTTAAGGATCGGCGCTATCGCGCGCAGAATATCGCGCATGTAGCTCTCGACCTGCGCGCTGCCGGTTTTGAACATCGGCCGGTTCTGGCTATCGATAATCTGGATGCGCAGCCCTTCGTCCATCATGTTGATCAACAGATGTGGACGCAGCGCCTTCAGGCGCGGATCGGACTCAATCAACTCATCCAGCTTTTCACGCAGCTTGTTCAGGCGCAGCTCTTCGGCGCGCGAGTCCGGCGAATCGACCTGTTTTTTCACCAGGCCATGCTGTTGCGTTGGATCGTCGCCGCCGCCAGGAATGGGGCTGCTTTCGGAACTGCTCTTGTCGCCGCTGGTCAGGGCAACCTTGAGCGGCGTGCGGAAGTATTCGGCGATTTGCGTCAGCTCCTGCGGGCTGGCGATCGCCAGCAGCCACATCACCAGGAAGAACGCCATCATCGCCGTCATAAAGTCGGCATAAGCGATCTTCCAGGAGCCGCCGTGATGGGCGGCATGATGCGACTTGCGCTTTCTGACCAAAACGACCGGATGATTCTGTTTCATGCTTCTTCTTCTTCCGTCGCCTGCTGCGCCGGCGCTTTCACGCGGCGCACGTGTTCTTCCAGCTCAACGAAAGAAGGACGTTCGGTGGTATACAGCGTTTTACGGCCGAACTCGACCGCGATCTGCGGCGCGTAACCGTTCAGGCTCGACAACAGCGTGACTTTGATGCACTGCATCATCTTGACGTTTTCGGCGCTCTTCTGACGCAGCAACGTCGCCAGCGGCGAGATGAAGCCGTAGGCCAGCAAAATGCCGAGGAAAGTACCGACCATGGCGTTAGCGATCAGCGCGCCCAGTTCAGCGGCCGGACGGTCAGCCGAAGCCAGGGCGTGCACCACCCCCATCACCGCCGCGACGATGCCGAACGCCGGCAAGGAGTCGCCCACCATCGCCAGACTGCCGGCGGGCACTTCGCTTTCCTGCTCGTAGGTTTCGATCTCTTCGTCCATCAGCGCTTCGATCTCGAACGCATTCATATTGCCGCTCACCATCAGCCGTAAATAGTCGGTAATGAACTCCACCAGGGTGTTATCGGCAAGGATGCGCGGATAATTAGAGAAAATTTCACTTTCTTGCGGATTATCGATATCGAACTCGAGCGACAGCATGCCCTGCTGACGCGATTTGGCCAGCAGACGGAACAGCAACGCCATCAGATCCATATACAGATCTTTGTTGTATTTGGAACGGCGCATCAGGCGCGGCAGGGCGCGCAGCGTCGCTTTGATCGCCTTGCCGTTGTTGCCGACGATGAAAGCGCCGACCCCCGCCCCGCCGATAATCAGAAACTCCGCCGGCTGATAGAGCGCACCGAGATGACCGCCCACGATCAGGTAGCCGCCAAACACCGCACCCAATACCACGAGATAACCCAAAATAACTAGCACACGCATTCCTTAAATTAACAATGTGGATGGAAGGTGGGGCAAACGCGCCCTGGCGCGACAGACCAGGCTGCATGTCTGGGGGCGGCATGCCGCCCCTGCGTATCACACGTCGGTATTCATTGCCGAGAGCCGGCAACGTGGCGGCTCAAATGGCGCGTTTGACCTGCTCGTCCAGCAGTTGAGGAATAATATCGGCCAGTTGCGGCGAAAGTTTACGTCTTTTTACGGCGCGGGATGGGGGTTGGCATAAACTGCAGATGAAACCGTTCAGCGGCTGGTGCGCGTGGGTGATAAATGCGCCGCCGCAGCAGCTGCAGGCGGAGAGCTGCAACATGCCGCTGTCGGCGAAGCGCACCAGCGTCCAGGCGCGGGTCAACGCCAGCAACGGCGCCTCGCCGGCCTGCTGCGGGCACTGCTCCAGGTAGAGGCGATAGGCTTTGATCACCGCTTCCACCCCGCTGCACTGTCCGCTTTTCATCAGAAACAGGTAAGCGTTATAAAACATCGAGGAATGAATATTCTGTTCCCAGGTCATAAACCAGTCGGTTGAGAACGGCAACATTCCTTTTGGCGGCGGGCTGCCGCGCAACTCCTTGTAAAGTTTAATCAAGCGCCCGCGGCTGAGCTGGGTTTCACTCTCCAGCATCTGCAAACGGGCCCCCAGCGAAATCAGCTCCATGGCGAGCTGAATGTCCTTGGCTTCTTGAACAATGCTTTTCTCAACCATCATCAGGCTCTTTTCTTCGTCGGGCTAGCGTCTTTACTCGATAGCTCTTGCAGTAAATGGCTTGATAGCAAAATGCCGGTATGGATTTGTTGCAGATCGTCGACGCGCGACTCTTTGGTCAGGCGTTCGATGGTCTGGTGATCGTTAAAGCGGAAGTGGCAAACCAGCTGGTTGGTCTCGGCCAGTTTGACCATTTGCGGCAAAGTCAGCTGCGCCAACGCATCGGCCATGGTCTCATCAATACCAAGGCGGAACATCGCGGACGCTTTTTCATCGTTGATCAAACGCTGTGCTAAAAGTAAATATGACAAATTGATGTCATAAATATGCTTAAGTAATTCAGACGTACCCATATTCCCCATCCCGACAGACTATGTTTAAAAACATACGCTGGGTGATAAATTTTATCGCCCGTGACCTGGGTTGTTTCCCAAAGTTGGCAAATTAATCTCTCAAAAACGACTGCTATAATTTTCGCCAATCGCTAAATTCGACCACTGTTCAGTATTTGCTACGAGCGTAAACCAACGTGTATGGATGTACAGCATTCTGCTTCGATAGTGTTTAGTCACCATGAAACTATTTTTACAAATTTAATAAGATTATTCCTAAAGCAGCGCAACTCTACCCCCGAACCATTAGCACACACAATGTAAGTGAGAGGCAATTTTAAATACAATGTGACATAGATCACAAAAATAAAAAATAATTAAGCCAAATACCCCTAAATTCGCACATTTTATGACCCGCATTTTGCTCACAAAATCGCCTTAGGTAAAAAAACGTCTTAAAAACAATGTTTATCAGCCAAAAAATTATCTTTTTTAGATCAATTCGAACAAAACCATCACCAAACCAAAATAACAGAACAAAAATCTGCATATAGGCAACAATCTTAGTATAAATAACCATTTGAGCCGCTAAAAAATATCCGAGGTGAAAAATAACCAATGTAAACTATAAGGTTATTAGCTATCGGATTTGACTTAAACCCTCCGCAGAGGGTTGTTCTAATTTTCAACATCAGGTGATTATGGCTTATCAATGATTCGCTGGCGTAGTGAACAAGCCAATAGACGTAACGATATGTTTCCGTATTAGCGCGGCGCAAGAATGGTTTTTTAACGTTAAATTGCCCCAAAACGACATATCGGCAGCACATCCTAAAGCTTTAGCGTTTTTTTATTTCTTTTTTGCCGGCGCATTAATTACCACGCCGTTCCAGACGTTATTAAAATTCCCGCGCCCCATCGTTTCATTGCAATAAAATAAAACGCAGTTTTGTTTTACTTGCCATAATCGCGCAGACCAAACAGGCGCAGTTTCAATGCCGACAGCGGCAACATACATCGCCTCGTGCTGCGACCGCCCTCCGGACAGGTGAAAAAAACGCCGCCAAAGGAGAGCGAGCGCGGCTTCGCGCGCTTGCACGCAGCGGAAACGTCGACGCTTAAGCTTCTCGTTCGTGAAGCATCGCCCTGAGACTTTCCCTATTTCTTCATTTATCAGCAGGATGAGATTGCTGATGCCGCACTTGCATATTATGATTTATCCCAGCGCCGCCACGGGCAGCGTCACATTATTACCCAGTGCAATTTATTCACTTGAAATGATTTTTGTCAGGTCGTACATCGCTGCCTCGACGGCGTCGCCGTGAGCCGCTATGTGTTATTCACCCGGCTTTAACTATTAACAGGCTATATTTTAATCATGACCGATACGCTCGAATATCTGCTGACATTCCGTAAATGCTCCTCTTTGGACAGCCTGGAGAAGGTGTACGACAAACTGAACTATTCCATTGAAAACGATACAGAAATGAGCAATATGTACCGCGCTGCCGACCACCGTCGCGCCGAGCTGGTTGCCGGTAAATTGTTCGATCTGGGCAAGGTGCCGAAAACGCTGTGGGCGCAGGTGCTTTAATTCAGTGAAATTACGTGCGGCAACGGTTTTATCTTTTATTGCTATATAACCGGAGCAAACTCAGCTTTTATTGCCGCGCGTGATGCGAAACACATTTATTCCCCCCGCCAGGTTCTACCCTTTATCCGAGCGCAGCATTTCATCCAAGGCCCCGACGCGGCAGCCTGAAACACGACGGATGCAACAAGGAGTGGAATATGGGGTATCAAAACGTTCTGGTTACCGTCGCCGTCGCGCCTGACAGCCATCGTCTGGTGGAAAAGGCCGTCTCTATCGTCCGCCCCTACGGTGGCAACATCACCCTGTTAAGCACCCTCGCCAATCCGGAAATATACAATAATTTCGCCGGGCCGATGCTGGCCGATTTGCGCACGCTGATGGAAGAGGAAACCCGGCTGTTTATGGAGGAACTGCGCCAACGCGCCGGCTACCCGATCGCCGATACCCTTATCGTGCATGGCGAGCTTGGCGACAGCCTGGAATTCGCCAGCCGCCGTCAGCCGTTCGACCTGCTGCTCTGCGGCAATCACCGCGACAGCATGATGAACAAAGTCTCCTGTTCCGCCGCCCGCTTCATCAACATCAGCCATATCGACGTGCTGATCGTTCCGCTCTGAGGCTAAGCACATTCGGTAACGTTGCCTTGGCGCCCCTGGACTAGGCTTAACGAACCTTGTTTGTCGCAACACAAAGGAGCTTTCGATGTCCCCTTCTCAACAGAACCGCCGCTTTCTGCTGGCCTCGCGTCCGCACGGCGAACCGACAGCGGCGAATTTCCGCCTCGACACGGTCGCCGTGCCGCAACCCGAGGCCGGCCAGCTGCTGCTGCGTACCGTATATCTGTCGTTGGATCCTTATATGCGCGGACGCATGAGCGATGCTCCCTCCTACGCGCCGCCGGTGGAGATCGGTCAGGTCATGGTGGGCGGAACGGTCTCTCGCGTGGCGGCCTCACAGCATCCCGATTTCAACGTCGGCGATTGGGTATTGGGCTATGACGGTTGGCAGGATTACGCGCTGTCCGACGGCAGCGGCCTGCGCAATCTCGGCCCACACTTGCCGCACCCTTCCCGCCTGCTCGGCGTGCTGGGCATGCCCGGTTTTACCGCTTACATGGGGTTGCTCGATATCGGCCAACCGCAGGCGGGTGAAACGCTGGTGGTCGCCGCCGCCAGCGGCGCGGTCGGTTCAGTGGTCGGCCAAATCGGCAAACTGAAAGGCTGCCGCGTCGTCGGCGTTGCCGGCGGTGCGGACAAATGCCGCTATGTGGTGGAAGAGTTGGGTTTCGACGCCTGTATCGATCACCGTGCCCCCGACTTTGCCGAACAGCTGGCCGCCGCCTGTCCGCAGGGCATCGACATCTATTATGAGAACGTCGGCGGCGCCGTATTCGACGCCGTGTTGCCGCTGTTGAACGCCAAAGCGCGCATTCCGGTCTGCGGCATCATCGCCCATTACAATGCCACCGGGTTACCCGCCGGGCCGGACCGCTTACCGTTGCTGGAAGGGCTGATCTTGCGTAAACGCATCCGTATGCAGGGCTTTATCATCTTCGACGATTACGGTTCACGCTTTGATGAATTCCTGCAACAGATGAGCAGCTGGGTCGAGCAAGGAAAGATCAAGTTCCGCGAGGACATCGTCGATGGGCTGGAGCAGGCGCCGCAGGCCTTTATCGGCCTGCTGCAGGGCAAAAACTTCGGCAAACTGGTGATCCGCGTCGCTGACGAATAACGCGCATCAGGGCGTGGCGCGCCACGCCCTGCTTGTCAATGCACGGCACCGTCGCCGAATTGCACATCTTCCTCTACCGTGAGCGTCACCTGCACGAGAGTGCGCACCGCTTCCACCATCGTCGCCAGCGCCATACTCGGCTTGCCCGGATGCGCCGCCGCCAGTTCATGGCTGTACGGAATGTGCACGAATCCGCCCCTGGCCCGCGAATGCCGCGTCTCCAGATAGTGACGCAGACCATAAAAAATATGGTTGCAGTTATAGGTGCCCGCCGTGTAAGAAACGCCCGCCGGGATCCCCTGCCGGCGCAGTTGCTGCACCGCGGCCTTGACGGGCAGCGTACTGAAATAGCCCACCGGCCCGCCGGCAACCACCGGCACATCAATCGGCTGTTTACCGGCATTGTCGGGAATGCGGGCATCGATCAAATTGATGGCTACCCGTTCCAGGGATATTTCGGCTCGGCCGCCGGCCAGCCCCAGACAGATCACCGCCAGCGGCTGCAATGCCTCAATCGCCGCGATCAGCTGCTGGTTGGCCACGCCCAATACGCACGGCAACTCGAGCACCGCGATCTCCGCGCCGGCGATACGCTCTCCGGCCAATGCCTGCGCGACCTGCCAGGAAGGGTTCACCGCGTCACCCTCGAACGGCTCAATGCCGGTGATTAACACTTTGTTCATCATTTCCCCTGATTGAAGGCTAAATACGTGTGCTACCAGCCTAGGGAACGCTGTAAGATTCTGGAAATGGATTATCTGTATATAGAGTATTCATAAAATGAATTTAGCCAACGTCGATCTCAATTTACTGGTGGTGTTTGAAGCGCTGTATCAGACTCGTAACGTCACCGCCGCGGGCCGGCGTCTTAACCGCGCGCAACCTTCCGTCAGCAATGCATTGGCGCGACTGCGCATTCTGCTCAACGATCCGCTGTTTGTCCGCAGCGGCGGCGGCATGGCGCCCACGCCGCGCGCCCACCAGCTTATGCCGCAGATACAGCGGGTGCTTGAGCAAATCCATCTCGCGCTGGCGCCCCCTGCTCGTTTCGATCCGGCCACCGCCGGGCAACGGCGTTTTACGCTGGCCGCCGGCGACTATGCCGATATCTTGCTGCTGCCCGCCATCATCAGCCGTTTGCGTCAGGCGGCACCCGGCATCGATATTCGCGTTTCGCGTCTGGATCGCCGCAATATTTACCGTCAGTTGGATAGCGGGGAGGTGGATGTCGCGCTGGGAGGGCATCTTTCCGGGGCGGAAAGTCACTATGTGCGCACGTTGTTTGAAGAGCATCTGGTCTGTATCGCCAGCCGTTCACACCCGCAATTGGCGGATGGCCGCTGGGATCTGGCCCGCTACCTCAGCCTGCCGCACGGGCTGTACGCGCCGGCTGACGACGGCTCTGCCAGAGGCTTGGTCGACCGCTGTCTGGCGGAAATCGGCGGCCAGCGGCGCGTCGCCGTGACCTTTTCACACATTGTCGCCCTGCCGGCGGTGGTCGCCGACAGCGATCTGATCGCCACCCTGGCCGCCAGCGTGGCCCGGCGTTTTTCCGATCCGCAACGCGTACGCATTCTCCCGCTGCCTGAGGAGTTGGCCATCGCGCCTTTCCCCATTGAGCTGATCGCCGGCCGACAGGCGCAACGCGACCCGGCCTTAATCTGGCTCTGTGACCTGATAAGCCGACTTTCCCTCGATCCCCTTCCGCGCTAACCGCATCAATTGCTGCTTTATCAACCATTCAGACTCACCGTCGGAGGCCCGCACCGCGGGCTTTTCACGCAGGCCAAATAGGAATCATCCGAATTAACATTCGGTAAATTTATATATTTGATCATCTTTAACTAACGAATGGTAAGGATAAAAAATACTCAGTGACTTTTTTCACGGAAAAAAAGAGTTGTTTTATAAACACGTTGACTTAAGTGTTACAGATTTATTATTTGGTATTACCATTTTCCCAATAATTTGGGATAAAAAAAGATCTGCTTGTATCTATATGTTTTAGATAATAAAAAAGCAGATCGTGAGCGAGTTAACGAATTGAGCATTGATCCACAAGGCTATTTTGCAAATGCAGAGCTCTATTGTAGACTGCACAAATCGTGCCTTTGTGTAAACTTTGTTAAATCTTTCGTCAGCCCCTGTCTCAATTCGTGACAGATACGCCATCGGGATCGCGCGTCAAATCTCGTGCGGTAGCTATGCCTAAACCGGGGATATAGTATGGATCGCCTTATCATTGCGCACACGCCTTTGCCCGCCCATCAGCTGTTGTTCAGAAGCCTTTCCGGTGAGGAAAGACTGGCCGGGCTGTTCGAGTTCGACGTCGAGCTGCTCAGCCCTGACAATCGCCTCGATCTGAAATCGCTGCTGGGACAAAAAATCACGCTGGAGCTGCGGGGCAACCCGATGGCCCCGCGTTATCTCAACGGCAATATCACGCGTATGACCCTCTCCGGACGAGAAGCCGGCGGCAACCGCTACTATATCTACCGCGCCGTGCTGCGCCCCACGCTGTGGTACCTGACGCAAAACCGCGATTTTCGCATCTATCAGGAAAAGACCGTTCCCGACATCCTGACCCAGGTGCTGGGGCAGTATCAGGTGAAGATCGATAACCGTCTGAGTTACGACTACCGCATCTGGGGGTACTGCGTGCAGTACCAGGAGAGCGATTTCGATTTCATCAGTCGTCTGATGGAACATGAAGGCATCTATTACTATTTCACGCACCAGCAGGACGGCCATACGCTGGTGCTGGCCGACGCGCCGGCGGCGCATCAGGAACTCGCCGGCTATGCCAGCATCCCCTATCAGCTCGCGGAAGGCGGTCTGGTGGAAAACAAGGACAGCATCAACAGCTGGAGCGTCTCGGACGCCATCACGCCCAGCCTGTACAGCCTGGATGACTACGATTTTCGTAAACCGCGCGCACGGTTGCTGGAGGCCCGGCAGAATCCCGCCTCGTTCGCACAGGACAAAGCCGAGGTGTTCGACTGGCCCGGGCGTTATACCGATCACGCCCACGGCCAGTTTTATGTCAAGGTGCGCCAACAGGAGTTCGAAGCGCAGCATGAGCAGATGAGCGGCGAAGGCAGTTCGCAGGGCATTGCGCCCGGCTACCGTTTTCAGCTGATCCAGGCGCCGCGCATGGAAGACAACCGCGCCTATCTGGTGGTCAGCGCGCGTTACTTCATGCAGGAAAACAGCTACGCCAGCAACGATAACGACGTTGGCGAGCAACATACCGAATTTCAGGTGGTGCCGGCGGACATCAACTGGCGCCCGGCGCGCACCACACCCTGGCCGAAAACCCATGGCCCGCAAACCGCCGAAGTGGTTGGCCCGGAAGGCGAAAGCATCTGGACCGATAAATATGGCCGGGTGAAACTCAAGTTCCGTTGGGATCGCCACGGCAGCGGCAATGAAACCAGCTCCTGCTGGGTGCGCGTCTCCAGCGCCTGGGCCGGCTGGAAATACGGCGGGATCCAAATCCCGCGCGTGGGTGAGGAAGTGGTGGTCGACTTTATCAACGGCGATCCGGATCGCCCCATCATCACCGGCCGCGTTTACAACGAAGACAGCATGCCGCCTTGGGATCTGCCCGGCGACGCCACCAAAATGGGCTTTATGAGCCGCAGCAAAGGCGGCGGCGTCGACAACGCCAGCTTCCTGTTCCTGGAAGACTCGCCCGGCAACGAATCTTTCGACATGCACGCCGAACGCAACATGAACATGACGGTGGAAAACGACAAGAACGTCAATATTGACGGCAGTCGTTTCACCCGCATCGGCAAGACCCAAGACCATCAGGTTATCGGCAATGCAACTTTCCTCTTCGGATCAATGCGTAATACCACCGTGACAGGACCTGAAACCGCCACTTTTAACAGTGGGCAACAGGTGGGGATCAAAGCCGGGCGTAAATTCACCATTCACGACGGCGGCGATAACGTCAACATCACCGGCGATCAAACCATTCTGCTGAAGGGCAATCGCCACCATACGATTGAAAACAAGCAGACCCAACTGATTAAGCAAGGCCAAGACACCACCATCGAGCAATATGGCCAGTCCACGAAAATCGAAACCGGCGATAAGAAGCTGGAGATTACCAGCGGAAACCAGAGCACCAAATTGGCGGGCGGCAACAAGAGCCTCGATATCACCGGCAACCTGACCTCCACCGTCAGCGGCGAAGAAACGCGCTCTCAGAATAAATTAACCGTCACCACCGCCACAGACTACGTGCAGAAAGCATCGAAGATTAAGATCGCCACTGTCGATGGCGAAGGCCCCAGTGGATCGGATATTTACATCCACGGCAACAAGGTGACGGTAAAAAGCGACAGCGAGCACATTATCATCCGCCCCAAGAACATGACCTGGACCAAGTGGTTGGATGTCGGCATCAAGACTGGCGCGGCATTCTCCATTACCGGCGGGCTGACCGTCGATGTTAAAACCGCAGCAGTAGTGAAGTTCGAACCTCAGTTCATCTTGTATAAGAAAGGTCCGGAAGCCGATTTCAACGATCTGAAAATGACTTATTGTTCCATTAGGCTCGCGATTGCGATCCTGACATCTATTTCATAAGGAAAGCGTCACGATGGGTTCGTTTATTGACTTTGCGACACAGGACAGTCTCTGGGGTAAAATCGTCTTTACCCTGTTCGGCATTTTGGTGGGTGGCGTGCTGATCGCCGCGATTTGCAAAAATATTTTGCCGGCAAATAAACCTCTGTCTTTCCCTGCACGTCTGCTCATCTTTGTCGTGCTGATGCTAGCGCTCCTTAAATACAACCAGTACGTGATGTCGGCGGTGAATTACCCTGCAGAGTTGATCGGTTTCCTAATCCTTCCCGGTTTCCTGATGGTGTACTTGGGCGTCACCACTCCCGGCGGCGCGCTGTCCCTGATGGGAGAGCTTGGATGCTTCGCTTTGCTCGCCGCGTTGCTGGTGTTGGCATCCGCCGCAGTAGGTTTCTTCGCCCCCTATCACCTGGAGAGCGCGGTGCAATTTGCAGCCAAGGCAATCGCTGCCGCGCTGTCCGTAGCGACAGTCCTGCTGGTTCGCAAAGGGCTATCTATATAACTATTTATAATCACTTGCATTTTTATCTTACTCGTCGTTTTTATTTGGGGAGCGTTACCTTCCCCTGAATCCAACCGCGGGTGAATATTTTCATCTGATGTGACTTTGCCTGATATCCAATAAAGCGAAAAACGGGATTGTTTTTGTGCGGCGCAACATGTTGCCCGCAGGTATCTACCGGAAGCCTTGCACACACAATGAAAGTCGTAAAACCTTTGCGTCTGAGCACGCTTCATCGCCCCTACCGTTGGCAGGGGGAAAATTATCTGGGCGTTTCCGTTTTGGCGTTAGCCGACATGGGGGCGTCCCCACGTCTGCGCCCCGAGCCTGAACTATGGCAACTCGCCAGCGAAGAGCTGACCTTGAGCGGCGGCGTGCTCGATCTCGCCTTTCCTAAAGCCTGTGCAGAATTTCTTGCCACCGGCTACGCCTATACCCATCATCAAGCTGATAAAACCGCTTGTGCGGTTAAAATCCAGTTGGATACGCTGGAGAAAACGCTGGTGGTCTTCGGCGATCGTCACTGGATCAATGATCGCCCCTCATCCCCACTCCCCTTTGATGAAATGCGTCTGGATTGGAGCCGCGCTTTCGGCGGCCCGCAATGGGTTGAAAACCCGCACGGCCTTGGCGCTAACCCAGAAACACTTCCACGGGGTTCTCGCTGTCCCCTCCCCAATATCGAACCGCTGCACAATCGACTGAGCTCGCCGCGCCAGACTGCGCTCCCCGTCAGCTTTGACGCGTTGGACATCAATTGGCCACGCCGTTTCAGCCGCATCGGCAAAAAATACGACGCCAACTGGCTGCAAAATGAGTTCCCAGGGCTGGCCAGCGATACTGATTGGCGCCTGTTTAATATGGCGGATCACGATCAGCAATGGCCGCAGCGTGATGCACTTCCGAGCGGCGCCACCTATCGTATTTGGAACATGCATCCGCAGATCCCCTGCCAACAAGGACAGCTACCAACGTGGATAGCCCGCTGCTTTATCAACCGGCTGCGACACGGCGAACCCGAGATCGAAGAAATCGCCATGCGGCACACGACAGTCTGGTTCTTTCCGCATCGCCAACAGATGTTGTTGATTTATCACGGCAGCGTACGTATTGACGAAGACGACGCCGCTGACGTTCTGCACCTTATGCCGGCGTTAGAACTGTCCGGTGCCGCTCGCTCAGCCAATCATTATCGCAAGGTATTGCGCCAACGCAGCGATACCGAGAAAGGCGGTTTATTCGCCTTTCGCGAAAAAGAGCTGGTGCCTGAATCGGCCATCGGCCCCTGGTTGGATACGAAGCAAACGACAGAAGAAAGCCCGGCGGTGCGCAACCTCACTCGTTATCAGCAACACCTGCAACAACACTATCGCGATCGCCGACTCTCGGAAGGTCAGGACATCGATGAAGCACTTCCCCCGACGGAACGCCCCGCATTGGATGAGTTGCCCGACTATGTCGAGCGTCTTGAACAGGAGGCTGAGCAAAGACAACAGGCTCTGTATGACGAACTGCGGGCCCAGGGGGTTGATCCGCAAAGCGTCGTCGAGGCGCCGCCGTCAAGCAGCGGGCATGAAAATTTCCAGCAGATGCGGGATCTGCTCTACCAACATAGCGATCCCGCCGATCGTCGCCGCCTGGAAGAACAGGAACAAGCGCTGTATCAGGCCTACCTGATGACCGCACAATCACAAGGCCCTGCGCTGCGGCTGAGTGGCGACTTAGCGACGATCATACGTAACCGCGCGATGGCCACCCAACGCGGCGATAAAAACTTTAGCGGTATCGATCTGACCGGCGCCGATCTTTCCGGTTTGGATCTCACCGGTGCAGACTTCAGCCGTTGTCTGCTGGAAAACGCCAATTTCAGCGGTTGCCGTCTCGACCATGCTAATTTTGAACAAGCGATGTTGGCGCGTGCAGACTTCACCGGCGCCCGCCTGCAAGGGGCTAACCTGAATCACGCCTCCCTGGCGTTGGCTCACTGTGAGAACGCTGACTTTTCTCATGCAACCCTGGTGGAAACCAATATTCAGGAAACGCTGTTCAAAAACTGCAATTTCACGGGAAGCAGACTGGAGCAGTTGGCGGGATACCGCACTTTTATGACGCAATGCAATTTCTCCCAGGCCACGCTCTGCGTCATCACGATGATGGCTTTGACATTGAGCCAGCTGAAATTTCATCAAGCCAAGCTGGAGAAAGTGACGTTCATTCGCTGCCAACTCGAAGGGTTCGACTTCAGTCATGCTCGGCTTGATACCTGTTCGTTGGTCGAAACCCGTGCGGAAGGCTGCTCATTTCAGGGGGCCAGACTGCAAACATGCTCTTTTGTCGCACAGAGCGCGATGCCCAGAGCGAACTTCAGCGAAGCGACGCTCAAGCAATGCAATTTGCGTCAGTTACCGCTGCATCAGGCCTGTTTTCGTCTTGCACGGATTGATAACAGCGACTTCTCCGAGGCCCAGCTCACTGCCGCCAACCTGCAGAAAGCGAACGGCAATGGCAGCTTGTTCATCCGCTGCGACTTCAGCAACGCCGATCTGACTAACGCCAGTTTTGTCAGTGCAGTGATGCAAAAAAGCCTGTTCAGCGGCGCCGATTTACGCGGCGCTAATTTGTTCCGCGCCGACCTGTCGCAATCGCGGATTGACGGCTCAACAAAAATTGATGGTGCTTATACCCGACAAACAAAAACGCTGCCTCGCACCGTTCAGGAGAAATTATGACGCTTGAAGCAGAAAGCGTTCGGCAGCAAATAGAGCGCGGTGAACCTCTGCAGGAATGTGACATCAGCCATTTGGATCTGCGCGGTTGGGACCTGTCCGGCGTAATTTTTTCACGAGTCAATCTGCAAGGTATAGATTTCAGCGGATGCAATCTGCAGGAGACCACCTTCAGTGAATGCTGCCTGGATCGGTGCTGTTTCGCCCGGCAAACCTTGCATCAGACCACCTTCAATCAGTGCGCCCTGGCGGGGGCCGACTTCACAGAGTGCCGGCTGGAACAAAGCATTTTCAATGAATGTCGGCTTAACGATGCCAGTTTCAAGCAGGCCGTGCTCGACCAAACGCAATTTATGCGCTGCCCACTCGAATGCGGTGATTTTGGCGCGTCAATCCAGGATCGCGTGACCTTTTACGAAACGGCATTACAGCAGGTTAACCTGGCTCAAAGTCAGTTGTCACTTGTCACCTTCTTTCGTCTTGACCTTCGTAGTACTGATTTAAAAGGCTGTTCGTTCGACCGCGTCACGTTTTTCGAATGCGACCATCGCGGCAAAAGTTACGCCGGGCAGCGCCTGATCGCCTGCCAGTTTACCGATAACCAATTGGACGACGTCGACTTCAGCCAGGCGACGCTGCGCCAAAGCAACTTCAAGGGCGCTTCGCTGCGGCGCGCCAACCTGACGGGCGTGCAGGCGCAGCAGTCGCTGTGGCTGGAGGCCAACCTGACTCAGGCGCAGTGCCGCAGCGGGCAGTTCGATCAGGCGATTTTCAGCGAAGCGACGCTGGACGCCACCAACTTCAACCAGGCGCGTCTGTATCAGGGCGTGTTCCAGCACAGCCGCGCGGCGCGCTGTGATTTCAGCGACAGCGACCTGACCTACGCCGATTTTTGTTATGCCGACATCGGCGCCGCCGATTTCCGGCGTGCGCGCTTCATGCGCACCCGCATGCACCGCGCCCACCAGCAGCAAACGCGCTGGGGCGACCGCAGCGGCATTCTCGAGCGCGACGAAGAGCTGTACGCCGCCGAAATCTGGAGCGCACAGCGCCAAAGCCGCATTTGAACGTATTGACCACTTCACGAGGGGATCACCATGAGCGTTGTCAACACTACTCGCGCCGTCAACATCGCGCCGCCCCAGCAGGCCGCCGGCCAGGTCGTCAACCTGTTGCCGGACGGCAGCCTGGTGGTGGAATGTGAAGGCCGCGGCTGGCATTGCCGCCGTGCGGCCAGCTGCCTGCTGACGCCGGCCCTCGGCGATAGCGTGCTGGTCGCCGGTTGCGGCCACCAGCTGTGGGCGATCGCCGTCCTCGAGCGCGCGGAACCGCAAAACGCGGCGCGGCTCTGCGTCGCAGGCGATCTGCACATTGAAACGCTGCACGGCTCGCTGTCGCTGCACGGCGCACAGGCGCTGAACCTGAGCGGCGACGCCATGACCCTGCAAGCGAACAGCGGCGACTGCCACGTCGACAAGATGAAATACAGCGGCGAAGAGCTCTCGGCTTTCGTCAGCATCAGCCGCCTGGTCGGCAAACGCTGCGAGTCACTGTGGCATTCGGTCAGCCAGATCAGCCACTCGCTGTTTCGCAAAGTGCGCCAGACCGAGCACGTGCGCGCCGGGCAGATGGATTATCAGGCGGAAGATTACGCCCGCATTCATGCTCGCAACACGCTGATTACCTCGAAAGACATCACCAAGCTGGATTCGGAACAGATCCACGTCGGATAACCTTGCGGAGGCCTTTTATGTTTGCCAACAGCCAAATGATCGGCGTGGACCTGGCGTTTCCCGACGTCTGTCTGACGCCAAGCCCGGCGCCGGTGCCCATTCCCTACCCGGATATCGCCCTGGCGCCGACCGCCATCCCGAACGCGTTCAACATTCTGTTCGTCGGCACCCCGGCGCACAACATGGCGACGGTGACGCCACTGACCAACGGCGACAACCCCGGCGTGGCCACCGGCGTCGCTTCCGGCACGGTGATGGGGCCGTCCCGCCACCTGACCGGCGCCTTTACCGTGCTGCTCAAAGGCACCCCGGCCACCCGGCTGACCAGCCTCAGCCTGCAGAACTCCACCAACGCGCTCGGCATGCGCATCGTGCCGAGCCAATTAAAAGTGTTGCTGCTTGCGCCCTGATGACGGCGCTTTATTACACAGCCATTCAATCAAGAAAAAGAGGACATTGTGAAAACACGGATTACCCTGACGCTGTTGACCGCCCTGACGCTTGCCGGTTGCTCCACCCCACCGCCACCGCCGCCGGCGCTCAATAACGACGCCATCGTCAGCAGTGAAGTCAACGGCGTCACGTTAAAGCACCGCGCCGCGGTGAGCGCGCCGAAACAGTTCAAACCGATCGGTGAGGAGTACCGCAGCCTGTACGCCGCCAGCATCATGAGCAGCCCGAATTATACCGGCACCGCCGTCGGCAGCCTGGACAACGCCGCCGCGTTCTACGCGCTGGGCGAAGTGGAAAACAACTGGCTGGCGATCTCCGCCATCCGCGGCGGCGATCTGGTGGGGTATATCCAGGCCAACGCCGGCGTGCCGGAAGCGCGCTACAAAGCGACGCTGCGCAAAGATCTGCCGCGCCGCGCGCGCGCCGCCAAGCAGGACTGCGTTAAAGTCGGCGGCGACAGCAAGGCGTGCAAAAACGCCGGCTCAGCCACCTGGATCCTCCAGTAGTCAGCACGCCTGCGGGCGACGAGATTCCCATGACGACGACCCCTATCGCTTCCCGCTGGTGCGGGATGCTGTTTCTGCTGCTGGGCGCGCTGGCGCTCGGCGGCTGCATGTCTTCCGCGAAAAGCGTGCCGGCGCGTTACAGCCTGGTCTTCGACGCTGACCGCCAGGTCAACGCCGCCGCCGGCGCGCAACCGGCGCCGATCAAAATTCGCGTGCTGCTGCTGCGCTCGGATGCGGAATTCATGGAAGCCGACTTTTTCAGTCTGCAAAACGACGCCAAAAGCGTGCTCGGCAACAGTCTGCTGGACAGCGATCAGTTCTTCCTGACGCCGGGCCAGACCGGCAAAAAGCTCGGTGGGCAAAGCACATTGGACGCACGTTACATCGGCGTGATCGCCGAATATCAAAATCTGGACGGCAAGACCTGGCGCATTTCACTGCCGCTGCCGGAACCCACCGAAACCAATTTCTACAAGGTATGGCAATTCTCGCCGGATGAGCTGGAAGCGCATATCGTCGCGGGCGTGAGTGGCCTGCGCCCCGTAAAAAAGGTCGACTGACCTACCGCTGCGCTGAAGCGAAGTAACTATAGGTGTGATGATGAAAGATGCTCATAAGGTTGTCTGGACTGAGGGGATGTTTTTGCGCCCTCACCATTTCCAGCAGGCGGAAAACTATCTCGAAGGCTATATGCGCAACTGGGGCCAGGCCCACAGCGGCTGTTTCTGGGGATTTCTCACCCTGGATCTGGACCAAACGCTGCTGCGCCAGGGCAAGATCGCGCTCAACGCCGCCAGCGGCATCATGCCCGACGGCACGCCGTTTCGCTTCTCCGGCGCCCAGCAGGCGCCCGCGCCGCTGGCCATCGCCGACAACAAGACCGGTGAAAACGTGGTGCTGGCTCTGCCGACCTATCGCGCGGGGCGTGAAGACGTGATCTTTCAGGAAAGCCCGGAAGCGCTGGCGCGCTATCTGGCTTACGAGACCGAAGTCGACGATCTCAACGCCGTCTCGGTGGGCAGCGCGGCCTTGCAATTCGGTCGCCTGCGCCTGCGGCTGATGCTGGAGAGCGAGCTGAACGCCGAATGGACGGCGCTCGGCGTCACCCGCGTGCTGGAAAAGCGCAGCGACAACAGCCTGCGTCTCGATACGGCGCAAATCCCGCCGATGTTGAACTGTCAGGGCAACCCGGTACTGAAGACCTTCATCAACGATCTGCAGGGTCTGCTGCAACAACGCAGCCAGCAGATGAGTCAACGCCTGCTGCAACCGGGCCGCGGCGGCAGTTCCGAAATGGTCGATTTCATGCTGCTGCAGCTGATCAACCGCCATCTCGGTCAGGTTAGCCATGCCTACCACCTCGACCATCTGCACCCGGAGCGCCTGTTCGCCGATTGGCTGCAGTTCGCCACCGAACTCGCGAGCTTCTCGGCGCAGCGCACCCCGGAAGGCCGCCTGCCGGTGTATGACCACGACAACCTGGCGCTGTGCTTCGGCAAGCTGATGCTGTTGCTGCGTCAGGGCCTGTCGGTGGTGCTGGAGGACAACGCCATTCAGCTGACGCTGGTCGAGCGCTCCCACGGTCTGAACGTCGCCACCGTGCAAGACGCCAAAATGATGCGCGACTTCGGCTTCGTGCTGGCGGTGCGCGCCGACGTGGCCGCCGAGGTGTTGCTGACCCACTTCCCGGCGCAGATGAAGATCGCCCCGGTCACGCGCATCCGCGATCTGGTGCAGCTGCAGCTGCCGGGCATCGGTCTGCGCACCATGCCCGTCGCGCCGCGCCAGATCCCTTATCACGCCGGCTACACCTATTTCGAGCTGGAAAAAGGCGGCGACCTGTGGAAACAGATGGAAAAATCCAGCGCCTTCGCCCTGCACCTGGCCGGCGAATTCCCGGGGCTGGACATGGAATTTTGGGCGATTCGCAGCCATACGGACCGGTAACCTATGACTCAGGAAAATAGCATGGCGCCGGCGGCCAACCCGCTGGTGGACGCCGCCAACCCGCTGCTGAACGCCATTTCGCAGATCCGCCAATCGGCCACGCACGCCAACCCGGCGCAGCTGCGCCAACAGCTGATCGACGAAATGCGCCGCTTCGAGATCCGCGGCCAACGCGCCAACCTGCCGTACGAAGTGATCATCGGCGCGCGTTATTGTCTGTGCACCGCGCTGGATGAAGCGGCGGCGCTGACCCCGTGGGGCAGCAACAGCGTGTGGTCCGGCAGCGGGCTGCTGGTGACCTTCCATAACGAAACCTGGGGCGGCGAGAAGTTCTTCCAGCTGCTGGCCAAGCTGTCGCAGAGCCCGCGCGAGCACATCAATCTGCTGGAGCTGATCAATTATTGCCTGCTGCTGGGCTTTGAAGGCCGCTACCGGGTGATGGAAAACGGCCGCTCGCAGTTGGAAACCATGAAGCAGCGCCTGCTGCAGCTGATTCGGTCGGTGCGCGGCGGCTACGCCCCGCCCCTGTCGCCTCATGCGTTGGATCTGCCGGTACAACAGAAACTGTGGCGTCCGCTGGTGCCGCTGTGGGCCTGCGTGGCGCTGACCGGCTTCCTGGCTTCGCTGCTGTTTATCGCCCTCAACTGGCGGCTGGGCGACAACACCAGCCCGGTGCTGGCGGCAATTTACCAAACCAACCTGCCGCAGGTGGCGATCGGTAATCCGGCGCCGGCCGCGCCGCCGACGCTGAGCCTGAAAAGTTTCCTGCGCAAGGAGATCGCCGAAGGATTGGTGGTGGTGCGCGACGAAGCGCAGCAAAGCGTGGTGATCCTCAAAGGCGACGGGCTGTTCGACTCCGCCGCCACCACGGTGCGCGCCAACTATATTCCGGTCATCGACCGCATCGCCGCCGCCATGAACGGCGTCAGCGGCAAAATCCTGGTCACCGGCTACAGCGACAACGTGCCGATCCGCAGCGCCCGCTTCGCCTCCAACTGGGAGCTGTCGCTGGCGCGCGCCGAAGCGGTCAGCGCCCGCTTGCAAAAACACCTCGCCAACCCGCAGCGGGTCAAGGCCGAGGGCCGCGGCGAGAGCAACCCCGTCGCGCCGAACGATAACAAAGTGAACCGCGCGTTGAACCGCCGGGTAGAAATTACGCTGTTGGTCGCCCCGGAAAACACCCAGGCGGAAATCAACGGCTTGCCGCAAGGAACCGGAAAGTAATGCTCAGTACGTTATTCTCCATCATCACCAGCCGCCTGCTGTGGGGCTTTGTCGGCATCACCGCGCTGGCGTTCATCATCTGGACGATCGGCCCGCTGGTCGCCATCGGTGACTATCGCCCGCTGGAGCCGGAACTCAACCGCCAGATCGCCATCGGCGCTATCTACCTGATTTGGTTCCTGTGCCGCCTGATCCCGCGCCTCTACAGCGCCTGGTTCAACAGCCGTCTGCTGAGCAATCTGCGCGCCGCCGAAGCGGTGCCGGCGGAAGACGGCAAGCCCGAGATCAAACCAGACGATCCGCTGGCCCAGCGTTTCGACGAAGCGGCGCAGCTGTTGAAAAAGGCGCGCTTCGCCCCGGGCCAGGGCGACGGCAAACATCGCTGGATGACCCGCTTCAGCCGCCAATATCTGTATCAGCTGCCGTGGTATGTGATCATCGGCGCGCCCGGCGCCGGTAAAACTACCGCGCTGGTCAACTCCGGCCTGCATTTTCCGCTGGCGGATCGCTTCGGCAAGTCCGCGCTGCGCGGCGTGGGCGGCACCCGCAACTGCGACTGGTGGTTTACCAACGACGCGGTGCTGCTCGACACCGCCGGCCGCTACACCACCCAGGAAAGCCAGCGCGAAGAAGACGCCGGCGAATGGCAAAGCTTCGTCGCGCTGCTGAAAAAATATCGCACCCGCCAGCCGATCAACGGCGTGATGGTCACCATCAGCGTCGCCGATCTGCTGAGCGACAGCGCGGAAGCGCGCGCCGCGCAGGCCAGCGCGCTGCGCAAACGCCTGATAGAACTGCACGAACAGCTGGGCATTCACTTCCCGGTCTATGTGCTGGTGACCAAAACCGACCTGCTCAACGGCTTTATGGCCTATTTCGGCAGCTTCGACAAAGCGCAGCGCGACCAGATCTGGGGATTCACCTTCCCTTACGAGCGCTCGCGGCAGCCAGACTTCAACCTGAACGCCGCCTTCGAACAACAATACGCCCTGCTGCAACAACGGCTGGATGCGGCGCTACCGGATACGCTGCTGATGGAGCACGACGCGCGCCAACGCGCCGAAAGCTACCTGTTCCCGCAGGAATTCGCCGCGCTGCGCCCGCTGCTCGGCCAATATCTGGAACAGGTGTTCGCCACCTCCAGTTTTGAAACCCGCTTTACCCCGCGCGGCATCTACTTCACCAGCGGCACTCAGGAAGGTCTGCCGTTTGACCGGGTGATGGGCGAACTGAACCGCTACCTGCAGCTGCCGCCGGCCAACTCAGGGACGCAGGCCAACGCGGCCTGGGACAGCGTGGGCCAGGAAACGCCGATCCCGGCAGCCAAAGGCCAGAGCTTCTTCCTGAAAGAGACGCTGGAATCGGTGGTCTTCCAGGAGTCCGGGCTGGCGGGCAGCAACCGCTGGTGGGAATACCGCAACCGCGCCCTGCACTGGGCGGGGTACATCGCGCTGGCGGTGATCCTGGCGGTGCTGGCGATGTTGTGGTTCACCAGCTACGGCAACAACAAGGCCTATCTGGCGGAAGTGGCCGCCAAGGTGCCCGGCGTCGAGCGCCAGGGGCAAAGCCTGACCCAGTTGGGCAACGGCGATATGTTCTCGCTGCTGCCGTTCCTCAACAGCCTGCTGCATCTGCCGGACAGCCAGAACTTTTCGCTGGACGATCCGCCGTTCACCTATCGCATGGGATTGTTCCGCGGCGATCAGGTCGGCGACGCCGGCAATGCCCTGTACCAAAAAGCGCTGAAAGAACTGCTGCTGCCGCAGGTGGCGCAACAGATCGCCGCCACGCTGCGCAACGATAACCACGGCGACGCGGACTTCAGCTATGAAGCGCTGAAGGCCTACCAGATGCTGTATCTGCCGAAGCAGTACGACGGCAAATTCCTGCGCGCCTGGGTGATGCTCAACCTGCAGCGCAACCTGCCGCAGGGCAGCACCCAAAAACAGCTGCAGCAGATCGAATGGCACCTGAGCCAACTGCTGGATACGCAGATCCAGGCCTCGCCTTACGCCAAAGACGAGCCGTTGGTGGCGCAGGCGCAGGCCGCGCTCAATCGGGCGCCGCTGTCGCAACGCGTCTACGGCCGCCTTAAGCGTCTGCTGCTGAAACAGACCGACATCAAGCCGGTCAGCCTGGTCGATTTGGCCGGTCCGCAGACCGAACTGGCGTTCAGCCGCAAAAGCGGCAAACCGGTGACCGACGGCGTGCCGGGCCTGTTCACCTCACAGGGGTATTGGAAAGCGTTCAACGACAACATCGATCCGGTGACCGATACCCTGCGCAAGGAAGACGTCTGGGTGTTGAACAGCCAGACGCCGGAGCAGAAAAGCGCCGATCTGACCAAGACCATCCGTCAGCTGTACATGCAGGACTTTATCAGCGCCTGGGATGAGCTGCTGGGCGATATCCAACTGGCCAACATCGGCAACCTGACCCAGCGCATCAGCAGCGCGCGCCTGCTGTCCGGCAATCCGTCGCCGATGCGCAATCTGCTGGTTAACGTCAGCAAAAACGTCACCCTGCGCGACGAGAAAAGCGACGCCGATTCCCGCTCGCTGCTGGCCAAAACCGAAGACAAGCTGAATCAAAACGCCAACCGCACGCTGGAGGCGCTGTTCACCAACCGGCCGGCCAACGCCGACGGCGACGTGTCGGCCCAACCGGAACAGCTGGTGATGGCGCACTTCGCGCCGCTGCTTGAACTGGCGCAAAGCCAGGGCGAAGGCAATAAGGCGATCCCTTTCGACAGCGTGCTGAAACAGGTCGATGAGCTGTACAGCTACCTGACGGCGGTGCAAGGCGCGGCCAACAGCGGCATGTCGGCGCCGCCGAGCGACATCATCCCGCGCCTGCAGGCCGAATCCGGCCGCTTGCCGGTGCCGTTCAAACAGATGCTGCTGTCGCTGGCGATCGGCGCCAGCAGCGACACCCAGCGCAAAGAGATGGAAAACGTGAAAAAGCGCATCAGCTTCGAGGTCGGCAGCTTCTGCCGCCAGGCGATCGCCGGGCGTTATCCGTTGGTGGCCCGGGCGCGCCAGGAAGTGACGCCGGACGATTTGGCGCGCATGTTCGCGCCGAACAGCGGGCTGATGGACAGCTTCTTCCGCGACAACCTGCAGGGCAAGGTCGATACCACCCGCGCCAACTGGCGTTTCACGCCCGGCGTGGACGGCAAGACGCTGCCCGGCGGCGAAGGCATCCTGCGGTCGTTCCAGCAGGCGCAGCGCATCCGCGACGCCTTTTTCGCCAACGGCACGGCGACGCCCTCTTACCGCGTGACCGTGCGGCCGGTGCGGATGGATAACGACATCCTCAACCTGACGCTGGATATCGACGGGCAACTGTTCAAATACAGCCACGGCCCGCAGGTGCCGCTGGTGGTCAGCTGGCCGGGCACCCGCAATACCAACCAGGTGCATCTGCAGCTGGCGCTGGCCAACGGCACCACCGCCAGTCTGGTGACCAGCGGGCCGTGGGCGCTGAACCGCCTGGTGGATATGGCGCAGTCTTCGGGCACCGGCGGCCTCGGCCGTCAGGCGACGTTCAATCTCGACGGCCACCGCGTCACGCTGGAGTTCACGCCCAACAGCATTCGCAATCCGTTCCAACTGCCGGCCTTCTCGTGCCCGTAGCCCCGAAAGGACATGACCATGAGCACTGATTCAAGCGCCCCGACGAGCATCGGCTGGTACGGCAAACTTCCTTCCGCCGGTGACTTCCTGCAACGCCGTTTGCCTGACCCGGTGGTCAACAACTGGGCCCACTGGTTCCATAACGGGCTGGTGAATTTGCAGCGCGATGCGCAGGGGCCAAACGATCACCCGTTCAGCAACGCGCCGGTGTGGAACTTCGTGATCCCCGCCACGCTCGGCAGCCAGTACGTGCAGATGGGCTGCCTGTTGCCGGCGCGCGACCGCGTCGGGCGGCGTTACCCCATCTGCGCGCTGCGCTTGTTCAGCCAACAGGATTGGCGCCCGCAACAGCTGAACATGGCGGCGAGCTGGTACCAACAGCTCGGCCATACCCTGCTGAACGGCGTGCGCAACGGCTTCTCCGCCGAACAGATCGACCGCACGCTGCAGGCGATCCCGGCGTTGCCCAGCCCGCCGGCGGAAGCGGACTCCGAGATCTTGTCGATTATCGGTTTCCAGCATCCGGACGTACCGGGCCTCGGCTGGCAGCAGGCCGCCGACTGTTTCGATCCGGCGCAGTACACCAGCTTTTGGTGGACCAATCAGGCCGACGGGCACCCGCTCTACACCCACGTGCACAGCGGCAACCTCACCGTGCAGCTGTTTTCATTGCTGTTCGAACCCAACGGCTGGGCGCGCCCAGGCCGCGGCGGCCAGTACCCGCAAATGTTTGATTAACATCGCTCGTTGAAGGAAATCTTATGGCTATCGACACCGATACCCTGCTGGCCCCGGTTGACGCGGACACGCCCTGCGGCGACAACCTGGAATACGACGCCGACTTTCTGGCCATGGCGCGCGCCGCCACCGGCAAAGCCGAACAGCAATTCGGCAGCACCATCATTCCGGAAGAGGCGCCGGATTGGGTGCAGGTCGAGCGTCTCGCAAGCTCGCTGCTGGCGCGCACCAAAGACCTGCGCGTCATGCTGTATCTCACCCGCGCCTGGACCCAGCTGCGCGGATTGCCGGGCTATGCCGACGGGCTGACGCTGATCCACCAGGCGATACTCCGCTACTGGGATGCCCTGCAGCCGCCGCTGGAGTTCGACGGTGAGGCCGACCCGCTGTTTCGCATCAACGCGCTGGCCGACCTTGGCGACAAGGCCGCGCTGGCCGCCAGCGTGCGCGCCGCGCCGCTGCTGAAAAGCGCCGCCGGTGAAATCTCGCTGCGCGATGCCGGCGCCCTGCTCGACGGCAGCAAGCAAGAGTGCCCCAACTTTCCCGGCGGCCGCGCACGGCTGCAGGATGAGCTAGCGCAACAGGATCGCCCCGAAGGCGCGCTGGTGATGCATATCGCCAACACCCTGGCCGCCATTCGCAGCGAAGTCACCCGCCATCTGGGTGAAAGCGCGCTGCCGGAAATGAGCGCGCTGACCAAGGTCTTTTCGCTGGTGGCGCTTGCCGGCCAGAGCGAGGCCCCGGCCGCCACCGAAGCGGACGCCACACAGGAAACCGCCGCTGAGCAGCCACCGGCCGCCGTGCAGAGCACCTCTGCCTCACTCAACTGGCGCAGCGCGCAGATCCAGTCGCGCGATGACGCCCAGCTGATGCTGGACAAGGTGAAAAACTATTTTCGTCTTCATGAGCCAAGCCACCCGGCGCCGCTGATGATCGATCGGGTACAGCGACTGATTACGCTGGACTTTATGCAAATCGTCCGCGATTTGGCGCCCGATGGGCTTAACCAACTGGAGACCATTCTCGGTCGCCCCGACAACGAGGAGAACAGCTAGCCGCCGACTTTTGTTCTCTTGACGACACCCGATACCGTCTGCCCCTGCGCAGACCCGAATCAGAACCTGACTCTCCCAGCCGGACGAGGCGCGTTCCCAATCGCCATTAGATGGAGTAAATCATGTCAAACTCGAAATCCCGCAGCGGGCAGAAATTCATCGCCCGCAACCGCGCGCCGCGCGTACAGATTGAATACGATGTCGAAATTTATGGCGCAGAGCGCAAAATCCAGCTGCCGTTCGTGATGGGCGTGATGGCGGATCTGGTGGGGAAAGCGGTCGATCCGCAAGCCAGCGTGGAAGAGCGCAAGTTCATGGAAATCGACGTCGACAACTTCGACGAGCGCATGAAATCGCTGAAGCCGCGCGTCGCTTATCAGGTTGATAATACCCTGACCGGCGAAGGCAAGCTGAACATCGATCTGACCTTCGAAAGCATGGAAGACTTCTCCCCCGCCGCTATCGCCCGCAAGGTCGACGCGCTGGACAATCTGCTGGACGCCCGCACCCAGCTTTCCAACCTGCTGTCCTACATGGACGGTAAAAACGGCGCCGAGGAGCTGATCTCCAAGATCCTGCAAAACCCGGCGCTGCTGAAATCCCTGACCGACGCGCCGAAGCCGGCGGTTAACGATGACAACAACGAGCGTGAGGATTAATCGATGAGCAACTCGCCTCAGCAACAAAATGCGTTGCAAACCACCGAGACTTTTTCCAGCGATGAGTTCAGCGCGCTGTTGAACAAAGAGTTCCGGCCGAAGACCGATCAGGCCAAAGAAGCGGTCGAGAACGCGGTGAAAACTCTGGCGCAGCAGGCGCTGGAAAATACCGTCACCGTTTCTTCCGACGCCTACCGCACCATCCAGGCGCTGATCGCGGAAATCGACGAAAAGCTGTCGCAGCAGATCAACCAGATCATTCACCACGACGATTTCCAGAAGCTGGAAGGCGCGTGGCACGGCCTGCACTACCTGGTCAACAACTCTGAAACCGACGAGATGCTGAAGATCCGTTTCATGAGCATTTCCAAGCAGGAGCTGGGCCGCACGCTGAAGCGTTATAAAGGCGTGGGCTGGGATCAGAGCCCGATCTTCAAGAAAATCTACGAAGAAGAGTATGGCCAGTTCGGCGGCGAGCCCTTCGGCTGCCTGGTGGGCGACTACTACTTCGATCACAGCCCGCAGGACGTGGAGCTGCTGGGTGAAATGGCCAAGATCGGCGCCGCCTCACACTGCCCGTTCATCGCCGGCACCGCGCCAAGCGTGATGCAAATGGAGTCCTGGCAGGAGCTCTCCAACCCGCGCGATCTGACCAAGATTTTCCAGAACACCGAATACGCCGCCTGGCGCAGCCTGCGTGAATCAGAAGATGCGCGCTACCTGGGCCTGGTGATGCCGCGCTTCCTGGCGCGCCTGCCGTATGGCATCCGCACCAATCCGGTGGACGAGTTTGACTTCGAAGAAGATACCGACGGCGCGACCCACGGCAACTACACCTGGACCAACGCCGCCTACGCCATGGCCGCCAACATCAACCGTTCGTTCAAAGAGTTCGGTTGGTGCACCGCCATTCGCGGAGTGGAATCCGGCGGCGCGGTGGAGAACCTGCCGTGCCATACCTTCCCGAGCGACGACGGCGGCGTGGACATGAAGTGCCCGACCGAGATCGCCATCAGCGATCGTCGCGAAGCCGAGCTGGCCAAAAACGGCTTTATGCCGCTGGTGCACCGCAAAAACTCTGACTTCGCCGCCTTTATCGGCGCGCAGTCGCTGCAGAAGCCGGCGGAATACTACGACGCCGACGCCTCTGCCAACGCCCAGCTTTCCGCGCGCCTGCCATACCTGTTCGCCTGCTGCCGCTTCGCGCACTATCTGAAGTGCATTGTGCGCGACAAAATTGGCTCTTTCCGCGAGCGCGACGATATGGAGCGCTGGCTGAATGACTGGATCATGAACTACGTGGACGGCGATCCGGCCAACTCATCGCAGGAAACCAAGTCGCGCAAACCGCTGGCCGCGGCGGAAGTGCAGGTGGAAGAGATCGAAGACAACCCGGGCTACTACAGCGCCAAGTTCTTCCTGCGCCCGCACTACCAGCTGGAAGGCCTGACCGTCTCCCTGCGCCTGGTGTCGAAGCTGCCTTCGCTGAAACAAAACGACGCGTCCTGATGGGCTGAAGTCAGGCCGCGATAGTGCGGCCTGATAAATAAAACATGGAGGTAAATCATGGGAACAAGACCCCGTTTTCTGGCTGCCTGGACTGCGGCTAAAAATATTTATGACCCAAACGATCCTCTGGGAAAAGTTAAAAATACGATTGGCGGTGCCGTAAAACGAAACTTTGAGATACCCGCCGAATCAGGTGGCTGGGAAAACAGCTGTGCCGTAAGGATGAGTTACGTGCTCAATTACACAGGCCATCCAGTTCCCAGAATAGGTCAGTTAACCGTCTCAGGCGCAGATAAAAAATGGTACTTTTTCCGCGTGCGGGATTTGATTCCCTACCTGACTAAAACGTGGGGAAAACCTGACATGATTGTTAATTACCCTCAATTACCTGTTACGCAACTGGCCAACAAAAAAGGATTAATACTTTTTGAAGTATCAGGTTGGGGAAATGCGGGCGGGCACGCCACTTTCTGGAACGGAAACAGTTGTTCAGATCATTGCTATTTCAATGAGCCCGGAACCAATTACTCTACTCCGCGAGCCAATTTTTGGGAGTTGCCATGAACAAGTTAATCACAATCGGATTGGCAACTACCTTGTTGGGGCTCTCGCAGTCATCGCTCGCCAAGGACATTCAAGATCCGGTGGCATTTATCAAACAGATGCCTTATCACCAGGTCGTAAAAGAACTGGCATTGTCACGCTGCCTGGCACAGGTCTCCGATTCGGATAAAGCGTTCTCTCTTGATGCAGCCAGAACGGCGAATGCGATGAGAGAATGGATGCCATTCGATATCGAATCAGGTGATGAGAAAATCAATGCTCTCATCGGCAAATATAAATCCAGAGTCAATGAGTTTCACAGTGAAACCAAAGGCAAGAGTCAAGGTGTCACCTTAAACTGCCTGCGGTTGTACCATAGTCCGGAATTGGACAAGCTTTCCCGACAGCTCATTGCAGGCAATCCAGATCGCACGTGGAATCAAGATAACGCGAAATAATTAAGCATTGAGCCATTAGCACTTAATAGTGGCTCGGTAACCCGTACCGATAGTTTTCGGTATTTAAGAAGGTGCATGGCACAAGGATATAAATTGGTAATGCATTACCACACTTGCAATTCCTGCTGCTATTACCTGAGTTTTTCAACGTAACGTTAATACTACTGTTAACCCTTAATAAAGAGTGAAGAAACTATGGCTATTGATATGTTCCTGAAAGTTGAAGGTGCCAGCGGCGAATCCAAAGATTCGAATCACAAAGGCTGGACCGACATTACTTCTTTCTCCTGGGGCGCCTCTCAACCAGGCAATATGGGCGTTGGCGGCGGCGGTGGCGCCGGTAAAGTGTGCTTCAACGATCTGCACGTCAACGCGCTGATCGACAAGTCAACCCCGGCCTTGCTGAAACACTGCTCAAGCGGCAAACACCTGACCAAGATTGAGCTGTCGGTTTGCAAGGCGGGCGGCACCCAGGTTGAATACGCAAAAATCACCCTGGAAGACGTGCTGGTCACCGCCGTGCAGTACACCGGTGCAGGCGGCGAAGACACCGTGGGCGTCACCTACTCCTTCCAGGCGGCGAAAGTGAAACAGCAGTACTGGGAGCAGAGCGACAAAGGCGGCAAAGGCGCCGAAAGCAGCGCAGGTTGGAACATCAAGGAAAACCGCGAAGCTTAATTGTTATACAACCTCCCCATTATGGGGAGGTTTATTAGCAAACTAAGGACAGTATTTTGCAGAGATAAGGACATCACTCAATTGAGTAAACATCAATTTCTCATCAGTAGCGTCTTATTATCGTTCAGTACATACGCAGCAGAAAAAAACGTTAATGCCCCAACATCATCAACTATTGATGGCTTATGGCAAGTGACTCAGGTCAACATAGACAATGAGACTACCCGCACGCTTAGCTATCAACTTAACGACCCTCGATTACTAGGAAGGGTAATCAATATTTCCACTAAATCAATAGAAAACAATGTGCCGGAAAAAGACGTCTGCACAGCGCCAACCTTCAGTACTGAGAGAAGTACGCTAAATCAATTCATCGGCAAGTCGATGGGAGGAGATAAAAGCATCGCGGCTAAAAACTATGCATTGAAGGAAAACGGCCAAGCAGAAGTCTCTCTTTTCAAGATCGCTTGTCACTCCGGATCATTCGGCCCATCCGATAATGGTGCAGGCTCCAGCTTTGCCGCTCTCAATCCACAAAAAATGCTGGTTAATTGGTACGATGGTTCGCTACTGCAATTAGAACGGTTACCGAAAGATCCTAAACCTGTAGCGTCTTTTGACTGCGCTAAATCTACAAGCGTTGTTGAAAAAACTATCTGCTCAGACTTCAATTTATCCGCCTATGACAAAAGCGTTTCCCAAGCTTGGCTGTTGGCAAAAAAGCAGGCGACCGATGTAGGGGATAAAAAACTGGCGGCTTCTTTAAACAGCACGCAAAGATCTTGGTTACTGCAAAGGGATAAATGCCGAGATGACAAAGATTGCCTGGCCGATACGATGCAAAAACGAATCGATGCACTTACGTCACACGATTAAAACTGCGTTCCTACTCATGTTGGCGGTATTGAATACTGAAGCTTCCGCCAACGAAAAGTACTCCTCTGCCGAGTACCTCAAAAACTACGCGCTTAGCGTTTGTATCGCCAAGGGGTACTCAGCAAAAGAAGTCAAAAACGATGCCGCCGCCGCTGCTCGGGGTTATATGGAGTTCGGCGATTATTCTCTGGAGGCGCATACCGCCGTCAGGGCGCTGGCAAAAGAATTTCTGGCAAAGCCCTATGACAGTATGTCAGGGGAGCCGATGACGATGGCAAAGTGCATCGATCTTGTACATAGCCAAGCGTTGCAAGCCATCATCAAGAAGAACCAAGGGAAAGACGACAACTGATATCAGAGTTGCTCAAACGACGGCTCATATCAAAGGTTATCTCGGATGAGAAGATACACGTACTTTTTAATGTCTCTGCTGCTCGGAAGCCATGTAGCCCTTGCTGAAAACTCACTCAATATTTTATCGCAAGAGGCACTATATAAAAATTGGTTAGTCAGCCGCTGCATTGGGAAGTCCACTGACTCAGAAAAAACCAAGCAAGACGCCTTCCGTTCCGCTTCCGCCTATTTAGAATTGAGTAAACTGCCGATGGATGCATTCGAACAAGGCGAAAAGCTGGCTGAACAGTACGCCAATAAAAATAGCCAAGGCTCAGTTAAAGGAAGTTATCATATTTTAGATTGCCTTTCACTGCAGAACGCCAGTGAAGCTGAAGCCATTTTTAAACGTTACTCAAAGTAATAGCCGCAGTGATAGAATTCATTTTTTGCAGCCATCAGCCTCAAATTAATTACATTTTTATCACTTATAATTTATTACTTGAAAATATACCAGCACCATTAATCATCAGTCATTGGGAAAATATTCCTTGACTTTCTATTACTCAGTACAAACCATATGGAATTTTAGAGCATTGGGATAAGGAAAAAACAGTGATCGATGACGTCACGCTTTCCACCTACTCTTACTCATTTGTGTTTTTATACTTTTTCCTGTCAGTCTTAGTATTTGTCGGGCTTTATCACCTAAAACAAAAAACCAACAATAGAAAATCCTATTCCCTTTTTGTGATAGCTACCACAGTAAATTTATTTGCAAGCATCATCCAAGGTTTAGTATTTAACTATGGTTCTGAGATACTGGATCCAATTCTCAATATAAAATTTCAAGACTATGATGAGGTGTGGTACGCCAGTATTATATTCGCCCTTACTTACCTGTCTCAATTACCAACTAACCTCTATTACAAAAGAAAGACTAAGAATAATGCGAATAATAGCAAAGACATCACCTGACATATACAGCCTCACGTTATTACATTGAAGTTTTCGACCATATAATGCGTTAGCCAAAGAATTTAGTCACTCACATTCAAAGCTCTCTCTTAGGAAAGAAATCAAGTCAAACTCATCCAGTTATCGAGTTCCACTGTCTGGCCATAAGATCTTATCAGCAGGAATGCCTTATGCGATTTTCCATTGTAAAAAATAAAAGCGGCCAGGTTCCGCCGCAAAGCAGTTGCGATTTTCTGCCGCCGGGCGGCACCATCGGCCGCAGCGTGGACAACAACCTGGTGCTGCCGGACGAAGAGCGCGCCATTTCCCGTCTGCAGGCGATCGTGCACATTTCCTCTGACGGCGAATGCCGCATCACCAATCGCGGCAACGTCACCCGCGTGCTGCTGAACGATATTCCGCTGGAACGAGGCCGCCAGGTTGAACTGCAGGATGGCGACGTACTCGGCATCGACGATTACCAGATTGAAGTCAGCGCACTGCAACAGCACGCCGCGCCGCAGGCTCAACCGGTGGCCAAGGCCGTTGCCCCTGCAGCAGCCGCCAAAGAA
This sequence comes from Serratia sp. ME47, assembly GCF_903970925.1. Classification (NCBI taxonomy): domain Bacteria; kingdom Pseudomonadati; phylum Pseudomonadota; class Gammaproteobacteria; order Enterobacterales; family Yersiniaceae; genus Serratia; species Serratia sp. ME47. The sequence goes on from NZ_CAJCKE010000001.1 coordinate 372,124, forward strand.
AAATCCGCCGCGCCGATCCCCAACGAAATCTGGGACAGCCTGGTGGAAGAATTTACGCCGAATGCGCCGGCCGCCGTCACCCCGCCGCCGGTAGCCAATCCAGACAGCCATCCGCTGCTGGACACCCCCACTCGCGAGCTGAATCCGGCCGATCCGCTGGCGCAGCTGGCGGGCGATGTCGATCTGCGCCAATTGCAGCAACAGCAAACCGATCCGGCCGCCTTGTTCAACACCGACTCCACTTTTGAGCGTGAGCATATCCTGGCCGACACCACCCCCAGCGCGCTGCTGGCGGAGCAGGCTGCGCCACCGCGCCCGGCTCCCCCCGTCCAGAATGCGCAGCAACCGGAACAAGAGCTGGATCCGCTGGCGCTGTTCGGCGGTTCATCCGCGCCCGCTTCGCCAGAGACGTTAAACAGCAACGACCCGCTGGGGCTGTTGATGGGCGGCGCCGTGCCGCTGGCTCAGCCGGAGGAACCGGCACAACCGCCGTCCCCACCACCGGCGCCGATCGCCGCACCACCGCAAGCGCCGCGCCCTCAACCGACGCCGCCGCCGGTGCAGAGACCCGAGCCGCAGCCCCAACCCGCACCGCAGTTCAGCCAGCAGGAACCGCCTGCGCAACCTCCGCGCCCGCGCCAGGGCAACCGCTTGGGCATCGATCCGGTCGCCTACCAGTCCGCCCAGCGGCAGCACGCCGCCGCGCCGAATGGCGACACCTTGGAGGGGCCGCTGCTGACGGCGCTGTTGCAAGGCATCGGTCTCGACGATCTGCAGCCGCAGCCGCATTTCGACGAACAACAGATCCGCCAGGCCGGCCGCCTGCTGAGCCTGTTCTCGCAAGGCACCGTCGCCCTGCTCTCATCCCGCTCGATCCTCAAGCGCGGCGTGAAGGCCGAGATGACCATGATCCTCGACGAGGCCAACAACCCGTTCAAACTGCTGCCTTCGGGGAAAACGGTGCTGATGCAGATGTTCGGCAGCCAGATGCCGGGCTTTATGCCGCCGGAACAGGCGGTGCGCGACGCGCTGATCGATCTGCAGGCGCACCAGCTGGGGATGATCGCCGGCATTCGCGCCATCATCGCCGCCATGCTGCAGTCCTTCAACCCGGAGCGCCTCGAAGAGGAAGCACGCAAGGAAGGCGTGGCGCCGCGTCTGTCGCTGCCCGCCAACCGCAAGGCCGCGCTGTGGGACTACTTTGTGAAGAACTATCAGCAAACCTCCGGCGAAATCGAGGACGATTTCCACACCCTGTTCGGCGAAGCCTTCCTGCACGCCTATGACGTTGAAGTGAATCAATACAAAGACTCACAGACCAAACCGGACGCGTAATGAATATCACCATAGCCTCTACCTCCAACCAGGGCGGCCGCGCCTCCAACCAGGATCAGACCGGCGAGGTGCTCGGCAACCGCGCCGCCTGCTTCGTGGTGTGCGACGGCATCGCCGGCTTTCCGGGCGGCGATATCGCCGCCAAACTGGCGCGCGACACCATTTTGCAAAACTTCGACGGCGAAAAGCACCTGAACGCCCAGAGCATTCGTCAGCACATTACGCGCGCCAATGCCGCCATCCACCAGCAGCAGCGGCAGTCGGACGAATACAGCAAGATGGGCACCACGCTGGTCAGTCTGTTTATCGATCGCGATTACCAGCTGGCCTACTGGGCGCACGCCGGCGACAGCCGCCTGTACCTGTTCCGCCGCGGCTACCTGCATGCCGTCACCACCGACCACAGCCTGATCCAACAGATGCAGGACGCCGGTTATCAGACCAACGGCATCAACAGCAACCTGCTGTATTTCGCGCTGGGGCTGAACGAAGAGCGCGACGCCACCTACAGCGACGTGCTGCAGCTGGAAGACGGCGACGTTTTCCTGCTGTGCACCGACGGCTTCTGGCACAGCTTCAGCCAGGCCGAACTGGAACAGTCGCTGCACATGGTCAACTCCCCCAGCGAGTGGATCGCTCTGATGCAGCAGGCATGGAAGAAAAACAATAACAGCGATAACTACAGCGCTATCGCCGTCTGGATTGGCTCACCGCAGGAAACCACCCTGCTGCATTCGCTGGCGGATGCGGAACGGTTTCTCATCCGCGACTGAGTCGGCGCACATTCACAGCAAGGTTCACTATGAAATACTGGATGCCGGGGCTCGTCGCCCTGATGGCGGTACCGACCGCGCAGGCGATGAACTATCGCCTGGTTTACTCCCCCAGCCAGAAGCTGGAAGTGTTTATTGATGACGTCAAGAACAGCAATCCGGAAAGCTGGTGCGGCAAAAGCATCCCGCTGCGCATCGTCTCGGCGCAAGGCAAAGATCCGGCCGTGTTGAACGACTTTCTGCCCCGCGTCGGCAATCTGCTGGAAAAGCAGTGCCCAAAAGCCGGTCATCTGCCCTGGACGCTGACCGACAAGCGCGGTGAGAAGCTGGCGACCGGCGAAGCCGCCAAAGCGCGCGGCTGGAAACCGGTGGTCAAACAAGAGACCGCCGAGCAGCCGCAAACCCCGCCGCCGCCGACCATTCCTGCGGCAGTGGCCGTCACCTCTGCGCAGGCGGACACCGCGCCGCCACAGCGTTTCAGCCTGCCGCAGGGCTGCCACTTCCGCACCTTCTGGGGTGACGAAGCCACCGGCGGCGCGCTGTTCATTCCCGCCGGCGACGCGCTGCGCTGCGGCGAGGACGGCTGGCTGCAAGGCAGCGGCGCGGTCACGCTGCAACACGGCGGGCAAACCCTCTCGCCGACGCTGTGGTTCCTGCAAGGTTACCCGCTGGCGAAGATCAACGGCGGCGATCGTGCGCTGACCGTCGTCAGCGCCAACGCCCAACGGCTCATTTTGGGCGGCAACCCGCAGGCGCCGGGCAGCTTCCTGCTGCTGACCTTCGAACCGCAGTTGCATGCCTGGGCGTTCAACGGTGAAGCGATCGTTGAAATGCCGCGTGTCGACGCCGCCGACGAGACCAAGATCACACAGCGCGTGCAGCAGGCGCAAACCGCCTGGCAGCCGCTGCTGAGCGCCTCCGCCCCGCTGACCTTCAAGCTGGTGGAACAGTTGGCCGCAGACCGGGTCGATCCCGCCAGCGGCAGCTACCTGTCGGTTAACGGCGCCACTCACTGATTATAAGGAAAGCCTGTGAAATCATTAGCAAGCATGCTGCAAGGCCAGTCGATCGCCGCGGCCATCACCGCCGTCGAGAACGATATCAAGGCAAAACCGGCGGATGCCGACCTGCGCGCCGCGCTGGTGCAACTGCTGTGTCTGAGCGGCAACTGGATGCGCGCCAACGCGCAGTTGAAATCCTGGCAGGCGCTGAAACCGATCGCCCAACCAACCACCTTGCTGCTGATGCAGTCGGTCAACGCCGAGCTGCAACGCCAGGCGGTATTCACCGGCACGGCCGCGCCGACGCTGCTGCGGCAGGCGCATCCCTGGCTGAAACTGATGGTGCAGGCGCTGCATCAGGATGCGCAAGGAGCGGCCGAGCAGGCCCAGACGCTGCGCGATGAGGCGCTGGAGGCCGCCCCGGCCGGCGCCGGGCGGTTAATGTTGGCCGAAGGCGACCAAGAGCGGCAACTGAGTTTCGACTGGCTGACCGACGGTGACGGCCGCCTCGGGCCGGTGTGCGAGCTGGCGCTCAACGGCGTTTACTACTGGGTGCCGTTTGCCGACATCGCCGCGATCCAGTTCCAGGCGCCACAGAGCGCCATCGATCTGGTGTGGAGCCATGCGCTGGTGCGCCTGACCGATGGCCGCGAACAGGTATGCCAACTGCCTGCCCGTTACCCGCTGCCCGAAGGCAGCGACGACGCGCTGCTGCTCGGCAAACGCACCGAATGGCAACCACTGGGCGATGGCGCCCACTATGCGGGGCTGGGCCTGAAGACCTGGCTCAGCGAAAGCGACGAATTCCCGCTGCACAGCCTGCGGCAGTTGAGCTTCGACGCGAGCGCCTGACCATGAACGACAAGCGCCCACCCCACTATGACGGCGGCGATCTGCGCCGCCAGGGCTATCGCTCTCGTCAGGACAGCGAACGCCTGACTTCACGCGACAAAATGCAGCCGGTGCTGCTCGACATGCTGACCGACGACGAACCGCAGAAAAAGCAGGAGGCGCAGGTGCGCAACCTGGTGTCGCACAGCGAGCTGCGCCGCCGGGTATTGCGCGATTTGCAGTGGCTGTTCAACTGCGTCAACAGCGAATCCAATCTGGATCTCGGCGATTTTCCGCAGGTGCGGCGTTCCACCCTGAATTACGGCATCGCCTCGCTGGCGGGCAAGCGCATGTCGGACATCGAATGGCTGGACATTCAGCGCGCGCTGACCGATTCCATCCTCCATTTCGAGCCGCGCATTCTGCCCGACGGGTTGCAGGTGCGCTGCATTTCGGACACCGGCTCGCTGGAGCTGCACAACGTGCTGTCGATCGAAATCAAGGGCCGCCTGTGGTGCGTGCCCTATCCGCTGGAGTTTCTGTTCCGTACCGACGTGGATCTGGAAAACGGCCACTTCGATCTGAAAGACATAGGGTAAGGCGATGGACAGTAAACTGTTAGATTATTACAACCGCGAGCTGGCCTATCTGCGTGAGATGGGCGCCGAGTTCGCCGAACAGTACCCGAAGGTCGCGGGCCGTCTCGGCATGCGCGGCATCGACGTGGCGGACCCTTATATCGAGCGTCTGATGGAGGGCTTCGCCTTCCTCACCTCGCGCGTGCAGCTGAAAATGGACGCCGAGTTCCCGCGCTTTTCTCAGCGCTTGCTGGAGATCATCTACCCCAACTACCTGTCGCCGACGCCGTCGATGGCGATCGCCGAGCTGCAGCCGGACAGCAGTAAAGGCGATATCAGCAACGGCTTCGTGGTGCCGCGCGGCACCATGATGGACAGCCAGACGCTGAAGAAAAGCGGCATCACCTGCAGTTACACCACGGCGCATGACGTCACGCTGCAGCCGGTGCGCATCGCCGGCGTCGAGCTGGGCGGCATTCCGGCCGATATTCCGCTGGCCTCGCTGGGGCTGCAGCACAGCGGCTGCGTCAGCGCGCTGCGCATTCGGCTCGAGTGCTACGAAAGCGTGACGCTCAACAACCTGCAGCTGGACCAATTGATGTTTTACCTGGCCGGGCCGGACATGCAGGCGCAACAGCTGCTGGAGTTGCTGATGCAGCACAGCGTCGGGCTTGTCTGCCAAACGGTGGAGGCTCAGCCGCAGCGGCGGGCGCTGGCGTTGGATGGGCTGCGACAGGAAGGCTTCGCCGCCGATCAGGCGCTGCTGCCCAACGATCTGCGCAACTTCGAAGGCTACCGGCTGCTGCAAGAATATTTCGCCTTCCCGGCGCGCTTCCAGTTCTTCAGCGTCAACGGCCTGCGCCCGCTGTTGCAAAGCGTGCGCGAAGGGAAAAAGGCGCTGCGCCAGTTCGAAATCGTGGTGCTGCTCGATAGGCACGACGCCGCGCTGGAACGGGTGGTCGACGTTGCCCATTTGGCGCTGCACTGCACGCCGGTGATCAACCTGTTTCCGAAAGTGGCCGAACGCATCGCGATCAACGAAAAGAACCACGAATACCATCTGGTGGTCGACAATATCCGGCCGCTGGATTACGAAGTGTTCTCGGTGCAGCGGCTCGGCGGCAGCGCCAGCGAAAAACGCTACGAGCAAGAGTTTCGGCCGTTTTACAGCACCCTGAGTGCGGACGATGGCAACTATGGCGCCTACTTCTCGCTGCGGCGCGAACAGCGCACGCTGTCGGAACACGCCCGCCGCTACGGCACCCGCACCGGTTATGCCGGTTCGGAAGTGTTCGTATCGCTGGTGGACGAACGGCAGTCGCCGTGGCACAGCGATCTGAAATACCTCACCGCCGACGTGCTGTGCACCAGCCGCGACCTGCCGTTGATGCTGTTGCAGCAGGATCAGGGCAATTTCGTGATGCCCGATTCAATCCCGATCAAGCAGGTCTCGCTGCGCAAAGGCCCTACGCCGCCGCGTCCGGCGCTGGCCGAAGGGATGATCACCTGGCGGTTGATCAGTCAGCTGCAGCTGAATTACCTCAGCATGATGGACGGCGATCCGGAACAGGGCGCTGCCAGCCTGCGCCAGCTGCTGGGGCTGTACGGCAACCTGAGCGAGCCGGCGATCGCTAAACAGATCCAGGGCGTGCGCCACTGCAACCTGCGGCCGGTCTATCGGCGAGTGCCTGAACCCGGCCCCATCGTGTTCGCGCGCGGCATCGCCATCGATCTGACGGTCGATGAGCAGGCGTTCTCCGGCAACAGTCCTTACCTGCTCGGCAGCGTGCTGGAGCGCCTGTTCTCGCGCCTGGTGGCGATGAACACCTTCACCGAGATGACGCTCTCCAGCCAGCAGCGCGGCGAGATCGCCCACTGGCAGGCGCGCATGGGCAAAAGGACGCTGATATGAGCGCGGAGATGATCGCTACCGAACTGGCACCGCCGCAGATCAACGCGCTGTATCGCCTGCCGGACGACTTCTGGCCGCGGCTGCGCAGCGCGCCTTACAAGCACGATCTGTTTCAATTGCTGCGGCGCATCGACGCCCAGGGCGGCCAGCCCTACCTGCTGGGGCGCGCGCCGCTGCCGCGCCACGAGATGCTGCGCCTGGGCCAGGAACCTTCGCTGTCGTTCGCGCCCTCCACGCTGGCGCAGGTGACGCCGCGCGCCAACAGCCCGCTGCACGACGTATCGATCTTCAGCTTCGGCCTGTTCGGCCCCAACGGACCGCTGCCGCTGCACCTGACCGAATACGTGCGCGAACGGGTGTACCACCATCAGGACACCACCCTGCTGGCGTTCACCAATCTGTTCCATCACCGGCTGACGCTGCTGTTTTACCGCGCCTGGGCCGACGCGCAGCCGACGGTATCGCTGGATCGCCCGGACAACCGGCGCTTCGACGAGTACCTGTCGAGCCTGATCGGCCTCGGCCAGCCGGCGCAGCAAGAGCGCGACAGCATCAACGCCCACGCGAAACATTTTATGGCCGGTCATCTGATTCGCCACAGCCGCGATCCGGAAGGCCTGAGCAAAATTTTGCAGCAGTATTTCAAGGTGCCGGTGCGCATCGTCGAAAACGTGCCGCACTGGCTGCGGGTGGAGCCGCGCGAGCAGGCGCGGCTCAAGGCCGGACGCGGCGCGCCGCGGCTCGGCGAGTCGGCCTTTCTCGGCATCGCGGTGCGGGATATCCAGCACAAATTCCGCATCGAGCTGGGGCCGATGCCGCAGCAGGACTATGACCGCTTTCTGCCCGGCGCCGATCTGTGCCGGCAACTGCGCGACTGGGTGCGCCAATACCTGGGCATCGAGTTCGTCTGGGAAGTGCGCCTGATCCTGGCGAAGGAACAGGCGCACGGCATCCAGCTCGGCGGCGCGCAGCGATTGGGCCTGAGCAGTTGGCTGGCCGACCATCGGCGACAGCGCGATCTCGACGATCTGATCTTCAGCCCTGAACCGCTGGAAAACCCGTTCTGACCCTATTTCGGCCGACGCCCGGCGGCGTCAGGCCACTCTAAGACCTGAGGAAAACCATGTCTGAAATCAGCCGCTCGGTATTATTCGGCAAACTGGATAGCCTGTTATTCACCTCTCTGGAAAGTGCGACGGCGTTTTGCAAGCTGCGCGGTAACCCCTACGTCGAATTGGCGCACTGGCTGCATCAGCTGATGCAATCGCCGGACGGCGATCTGCAGCAGATCGTTCGCCACTTCGCGCTGGACGAGGCGCAGCTGGCGCGCGACATCGTCGAGGCGCTCGATCGCCTGCCGCGCGGTGCCAGCGCCATCTCCGATCTGTCCGAGCACATCGACAGCGCGGTAGAACGCGCCTGGGTCTATGGCTCATTGAAGTTCGGCGCAGCGCGCATCCGCGGCGGCCACCTGCTGCTCGGCATCCTGAAAACCTACAGCCTGCGCCACCTGCTGAAGGCCATTTCCCCGCAGTTCGAGCGCATCAACGCCGATCTGCTGATGGAACAGTTCGCCGCCATTACCGCTCACTCGGCGGAAAACGCCCAGGATGCGGCGGCGCAAAGCGGCGCCGAGCCCCTGCCCGGCGCGGCGCGCAGCGGTGAAAGCGTGCTGGCGCAGTATGCCCAGGATCTGACCGCCAGAGCGCGCAACGGCGAGATCGACCCGGTGGCCGGCCGCGATGAAGAAATCCGACAAATCGTCGATATTCTGATGCGCCGTCGCCAGAACAACCCGCTGCTGACCGGCGAGGCCGGCGTCGGCAAAACCGCCGTGGTGGAAGGCCTGGCGCTGCGCATCGTGGCCGGCGACGTGCCGCCGCAGCTGCGCGACGTGAAGCTGTGCCTGCTGGACATCGGCATGCTGCAGGCCGGCGCCGGCGTCAAGGGCGAGTTTGAAAAACGGCTGCAGGCGGTGATCGACGAAGTGCAATCCAGCCCGACGCCGATCATCCTGTTTATCGACGAAATTCACACCCTGATCGGCGCCGGCGGCGCCCAGGGCACCGGCGACGCCGCCAACCTGCTGAAACCGGCATTGGCGCGCGGCCAACTGCGCACCATCGGCGCCACCACCTGGTCGGAATACAAGAAATACATCGAGAAGGATCCCGCGCTCACCCGCCGTTTCCAGGTGGTGCAGGTGCACGAACCGAGCGAAGACAAAGCGCTGCTGATGCTGCGCAGCACCGTCAGCCCGCTGGAGCAACACCACCGCGTGCTGCTGCTGGATGAAGCGGTGGACGCCGCGGTGCGGCTGTCCCATCGCTATATTCCGGCCCGCCAGTTGCCGGACAAGGCGGTGGCGCTGCTGGATACTGCCTGCGCGCGCGTGGCGGTCAGCCAACATGCCGAGCCCGCCCAGGTCGAAGACTGCCGCCACCGCATCGATGCGCTGCAGATAGAGTTGGATATCGCCCGCCGCGAGGCCAAGGTCGGCATCGGCGATCCCCTGCGCCCGCAGGAGATTGAAGCCCAATTGACCGCGCTGCGCCAGGAACTCGAACAGTTGACCGAGCGTTGGCAGCAGGAGCTGGCGCTGATCCAGCAGATCATCACGCTGCGCGCCCAACTGCACGCCCAAGAAGAGGCGAGCACCGACGAAGAGACGCAAACGCGCCCTGATGCCGACGCGCTGCGCGCCCAATTGGGCGAACTGCAGCAGCAGCTGAGCGCGCTGCAGGGCGAAGCGCCGCTGATCTTCGCCGCCGTCGACGCCAACATCGTGGCGGCGGTGGTGGCCGACTGGACCGGCATCCCACTGGGCCGCATGGTGAAAAACGAGATTGAAGCGGTGCTGCAGCTCTCCGACACCCTGAATCAGCGCGTCATCGGCCAACGCCATGCGCTGGATCTGATCGCCCGCCGGGTGCGCACCTCACGGGCGCGCCTGGACGATCCGAACAAACCGGTCGGGGTATTCCTGCTGGCCGGGCCCTCCGGCGTCGGCAAAACCGAAACCGCGCTGGCGCTGGCGGAAACCCTGTACGGCGGCGAGCAGAACGTCATCACCATCAACATGAGCGAATTCCAGGAGTCGCACACCGTTTCGACGCTGAAAGGCGCGCCGCCCGGCTATGTCGGCTACGGCGAGGGCGGCGTGTTGACCGAGGCGGTTCGCCGCCGTCCTTACAGCGTGGTGCTGTTGGACGAGATCGAAAAGGCGCACCCGGACGTACATGAAATCTTCTTCCAGGTGTTCGACAAGGGCTGGATGGAGGACGGCGAAGGCCGTCATATCGATTTCCGCAACACCATCATCATCCTGACCTCCAACGTCGGCACCGATCTGATCGCCGGGTTGTGCAGCGATCCGGAGCTGCTGCCGGAGCCGGAGGCGCTGAGCGGCGCGCTGCGCCAACCGCTGCTGTCGGTGTTCCCGGCCGCCTTGCTCGGCCGCCTGCTGGTGGTGCCGTATTACCCGCTGACCGACGCCACGCTGGGCAACATCGTGCGCCTGCAATTGGGCCGCATTCAGCGTCGCCTGGCGGAGAATCACGACATCGTCTGCACCTTCGACGACGCGGTCATCGAGCAGATCGTCAGCCGCTGCACCGAGGTGGAGTCCGGCGGCCGCATGGTCGACGCCATCCTGACCAACACCCTGCTGCCGCAGATCAGCCACACCCTGCTGACCGGCAGCGCCAACGACCAGCGCTATCGCCAGCTGCATATCGCGCTGCAGAACAACGAATTCATTTGTCAATTTCAGGCATAACGCCGCGGCCGCCGAGACGGCGGCCCTTTGAACACAGAGAGTCATCACTATGTCGGGAACCGGGATAACCAAACCGAATTCGAACAGCCTGCCGAGCGGCTATCGATTCAATGAATTCGAGATCCAGGAAGCGATCGGCGAAGGCGGCTTCGGCATCGTCTACCGCGCCTACGATCACCAACTGGAACGCACCATCGCCATCAAGGAGTACATGCCAACCTCGCTGGCGAAACGCAACGACGATCTCAGCATCGGGCTGCGCGGCGAACGCTTCGGCAAAACTTTCCAGGCCGGGCTGAACAGCTTTATTCAGGAGGCCCGTCTGCTGGCGCGCTTCTCGCATCCCGGTCTGCTGCACGTGTTGCGCTTCTGGGAAGAGAACGGCACCGCCTATATGGGCACCCAGTTTTACAGCGGCACCACGCTGAAAAACCTGCAGGCGCAGCAGCCGGAGAAAATCGACGAGGCGTGGATCCGTCGGCTGCTGCCGCCGCTGTTCAGCGCCATCAACACCATCCATCAGGAAGGCTATCTGCACCGCGACATTTCGCTGGATAACATCCAGATCCAGGAGAGCCAGCTGCCGGTGCTGCTGGACTTCGGGTCGGCGCGCAAAGAGATCGGCAACCTGTCGGACGAAACGGAGATCATGCTCAAACCGGGCTTCGCGCCGATCGAGCAGTACACCGAGAACAGCGACGGCGAACAAGGGCCGTGGACCGATATCTACGCGCTCGGCGCCGTGCTGCACACGCTGATCGTCGGTTCGCCGCCGCCGGTCAGCGTGGTGCGTAGCATCGAAGACAGCTACCAGCCGCTGACCGAGCGGCGCCCCGCCGGCTACTCGCCGGAGCTGCTGCGCACCGTCGATCGCGCGCTGGCGCTGAAGCCGGAAGACCGCCCGCAGACCATCGACGAAATGGCCGAGCTGTTGCATCTGCCGATCGCCGATGAAAACGAAATCATCAGCACCCCGGCCGCCGCGCCGGAGAACTTGCTGGTCGCCGCCAACCCGGCCGCCGCTGCGGCCGCAGCCGGCACCGTTACCGCGCGCGGCACCCAATTCTCGCGCCCGATGATGGCCGGCGCCGGCGTCGCCGCGCTGCTGGTGATCGGCGCGATCGCCTGGCTGAGCGGCGGCAAGGACGATGCCCAGGCCGTCGCTCAAAACAGCGAGGCGTCACCGGCGCAGAAAACCCTGACGGAGCAGCCGAGCGCGCCGCAAACCGCGCAGCCTGCGGCGGCGGAACCTGAAAAAGCAGCGCCGCCGGCGCAACCGGTGGCGTTGGTGTACTTCAAACTGCAACCGGGTGAGCAGGTCAGCCTCGACGGCAAGCCGCAGCAGGTGACGCCGGGCGAAAACGGCTTCGCCAGCCTGAACCTGGCGCCGGGCCGCTATCAGCTGGAGATCCGTCACAACGATCGGCTCCGCCGCCAGCAGCTCAGCATCGACACCGCCGGCACCTGGCTGGTCAACCCGGCCACTGCCGGCTAATCCCGTTCTGAAACTCCGCCTCGGCGGGGTTTCCCCTATTTCATGAGACTGACGAGCAACTGCCCCCTTATTGGCCGCGCGGCAAGGCCGCTGCAACGCCGGAGTATGCAGGGCATGACGTCAATCACAGAGGACGTTCTCATGTTGGATCGCATTATTGCGCACACGCCGCTGGGCCAGGAGCAACTGCTGTTTCGCTCGCTGGACGGTATCGAAGCGCTTTCCACTCCTTTCGACTTCTCTATTGAATTGCTGAGCACCGACGCGCGCCTCGATCGCAAAGCGCTGCTCGGCCAACCGCTGACGCTGGAAATTCCGACCCAGGGCTTTCTCAGCGCCCCGCGTTACCTGAACGGTAAGATCACCGCCATCGCCGTCAGCAGCGAAGAGATCGGCGGCACGCGCTACGCGGTGTACAACCTGCACGTGCAGCCGGATCTGTGGCCGATGACCAAAGACCGCAATTTCCGCATCTTCCAGGAACAGACGGTGCCGCAGATCGTCAAGACCCTGCTGGCGGAGCACAACGTGCAGTTGGAAGATCAGCTGACCGGCGACTATCGTCTGTGGGGCTACTGCGTGCAGTACAACGAAAGCAGCTTCAACTTCATCAGCCGCCTGATGGAGCAGGAGGGCATCTATTACTATTTCAAACACGAAATGGGCAAACACACGCTGGTGCTCGGGGACGCCCCCCACCATCACCAGCCCTATCCCGGCTATGAGATGATCCCCTACCACCTGACGCCGTCGGGCGGCAGCACCAGCGAGGAAGGCATCAGCCAGTGGACGTTGTCCGATCGCGTCACGCCGGGCATCTACAGCCTGGACGACTACGATTTCCGCAAACCGAACGCCTGGCTGTTCCAGGCGCGGCAAAACCCGGTCTCGCCGACGCCGGGGCAAATCGACGTTTACGACTGGCCGGGCCGCTATACCGAGCATCAGCAGGGGGAGTTCTACGCCCGCGTGCGCCAGGAAGCCTGGCAGGCAGAACATCAACAGATCCGAGGCACCGCAACCGCCATGGGCATCGCCCCCGGCAGTACCTTCACGCTGTATAACGCCCCGCATGCCGACGACAATCGCGAATATCTGACGCTGCAGGCCAGCTACCATCTGAAAGAGAATCGCTACGCCAGCGGCGACGATCAGAGCAGCGAACACCGCATCGACTTCATCGTCCTGCCGGCGGACGTGCCCTGGCACCCGCCGCAGCAGGCTACCTGGCCGAAAACCCACGGACCGCAGACCGCCCGGGTGGTCGGCCCGGCCGGCGAATCGATTTGGACCGACAAATACGGCCGTATCAAGGTGAAGTTCCACTGGGATCGCTTCGGGCCGAAAGACGACTGCAGCTCCTGCTGGGTGCGCGTCTCCAGCGCCTGGGCCGGCCAAGGCTACGGCGGCGTGCAGATCCCGCGCGTGAACGACGAAGTGGTCGTGGACTTTATCAACGGCGATCCGGATCGGCCGATCGTCACCGGGCGCGTCTATAACGAAGCCAGCATGCCGCCGTGGGCGCTGCCGGCCGCCGCCACCCAGATGGGCTTTATGAGCCGCACCAAGGACGGCACCGCCGACAACGCCAACGCCCTGCGTTTCGAAGACAAGGCCGGCGCCGAACAGGTGTGGATCCAGGCGGAGCGCAACATGGACACCCAGGTGAAAAACGATGAAAGCCACACCATCGCTAACGACCACACGCATCTGGTGGGCGGTAACCAGATCAAACGGGTGGTGCTCAATCAGGCGACCGGCGTCAAAGGCGAATCCTCCGCGCTGACCGGCAAAACGCGCAGCGACGCAGTGGTCAATGCCTTTACCCTCGGCTCCGGCGAATCGCTGCGGCTCGAGTGCGGCGAAAGCGTGATCGAACTGCTGGCGGACGGCCAAATCAACATCACCGGCACCAGTTTCAATATCACGGTAAAAGAGGATGGCGCGATCAACACCGGCGGCCAGCTGGATCTCAACCAGCCTGGCGGCGCCGCACGCACCGCCGCACCGGGCGGTGGCCATCAGGCGGCAATCCAGAGCGCCGTCGATCAGCTGTTCCCGAACGAGTAGGTAATTGGTACGCCGGGAAAGCCGGTTAACGCCGCCCCTCGGGCGGCGGCAGCGGCGCCAGCATCTATCACGCAAAATGCTCAATCGACAACAAAACCCGGCAGAATTGATAATCGGGTTGTTGAATCGGTCATGGCCACTGAAGGGAGTGCTGGAGAACAAGGTGGGCGCCGTGAGTTATACGGATTCAGAAAAGGAAATGGCAATGCTTATGACAAAATCCTTGCTGCTCGTAACCAATACGGCCAAGGCAGCGCTGAAGAGTTTGAGGAAGTATCCAAAGCAATGAGCGCATCAGCGAAGTCTGCAGGTGCACTGAACTTTTCTGATCCAGGAAAACAAGGGGCAATAACTTCATTGGCACATATGCGTGGCTCATCTGGCGCACAAGCGATCCTGAACTCCATGGAGTCCGGACGAATAGTTAAGGCTGATACCTTAACGTCGGAGGCAATAGCCAAAATTGAAAGTATGTCGGCGGAAAGCTTTCAGGATAATTTACTTAAAGCTCGGGTAGAATACGATAGAGCAATATATGGAGATACCATCACGACGCAGGGTGGTAAACAGTACAACTGGTGGGCACGTTATGGTAATGGCCTTCAAAAGCGGTATGCCCGGGAAGCAGAAGAATTTTTAAAATTATCAAACGAGTGATTTATGTTCAAAAAAATCTTATTACCTACATTGTTTGCTGCTTCTTTGCTTTGCTCCATTGAATCCACATCAGCGATAGACCTGTTACAATATAACAAAACCAACACAGTAAGCGGGCTGGTCAACGATAAAGCGGTCACTGACAATCTTAAAAGCATACTGGGTCAAGACTATGAAAAGTACATCAACAACTTTGATGTGTTCGGTGAACCTCATTCAACCCCAGGTGGTGGGTTATTTGTTGAAGGGTGGCTAAAAGATCTTTATCTGGAAAATGCCTCTGCTCTGGTCATCAATCCCGATGGGAAAATTTATGCCGCCTGGGTTGTACCTGATTCTGATATCATAAATTACAAATCATCTGATAAAGATTCCCCTATTAATAATGATATTCTGCATTGGGCTGCACGCTTCAAAGACATGCATTTTTCCTCAGACAGCAAAAGAAATAAGGTGAGGACTGAGGAAGAATACTTTGACACACAGTCATTCTCTATCAAGCTCATGACTGTTTGCATCAGTAAAGGAAACTGTAATGATGCTACTTATTATGGAGAGCGTAAAAAAGATGGTGCTGCTGTAACTTTGCAGGGAAAAGTGACACGTGCTGATTGCAATACAGCCCCATGCCCAATAATCAGTTATGAGTTTAAAAATGCATCGACGACCTACATGCTCAGTAAAATTGATAACACACTGACAGTTATAAAGAACGGTAAGATATTAATGAATCAAAAAGGAACTTGGGGGAAATAGCCACCACAACCGCCACCGAGTGATTCCAAGGCACTTGATTCCAAGGCGCTAAAGTGAGACTTGGCCTATCTACCTACACCGTATAGATATCAAACGGCCTATACGTCAGTGCGAGTGACACTCCCTCCTCTTGTCACCGCTCCTAAACCGAACAGGAATGACAATCACAGGCTGAATCGATATCCCCTATCGATTCAGCCTTCTTTATCATTTCCCCTTCACCACTTTTTCACCGTCTGGTAAATCTCGAGGTCGAAATAGCCGTCGGCCTCGCAATCGTTGAGATAGTGTTCGTAGCTCACCCCCTCAACCGGCTGATAGCCGCTGGCCGGCAGCAGCTTCTGGTAGAACTCGCCCCACACCCGCTCGAAATCGCCATCGCTGATGCGTACGCGGTAAACCGCGTACTGCCCAGCGGGCAGCGTCTGCACGGTCACGCCCGCGCTGCCCGTCGGCAGCGCGAAATCGTCCGCCACGCTCATCACCACGTCGGCGCGCAGCTTTTCCGGCGCCACTTCTGCCGGATCGTCCCAGTACAACACCAGCCATTTGCCGAACGGCACGTCGTGGCGCTGCCGCCATGCCAGCAGTTGCTGCGAACCCTGCGGGATGGTCTGCGGATACGGCCCCACCACTCTTACCCCCACCACCTTCTCCGCCGCCTTATCGATAATCCTCACGCTCATCGCCCTTCCCCCTCTCAGTGTCTCAGGCACCGATTTCGGTACGCACGTCCAGCAGTTCGGGGAAAAAGGTCAGGTCCAACGCCTTTTTCAGGAAGCTGACGCCGCTGGAACCGCCGGTGCCCGACTTAAAGCCGATGATCCGCTCCACCGTTTTCATATGGCGGAAACGCCACAGATGGAAACTCTCTTCGATATCCACCAGCTTCTCCGCCATTTCATACGCTTCCCAATAGGTCTGCGGGTTGTCGTAGATCACTTTGAACGCCGGCAGCAGATCCGGGTTGCGCTGATAGGGCTGCGTCCAGTCGCGCTTGAGGCACTCCTGCGGGATCGGCAAACCGTGGCGCGCCAGGTACAGCAAGTATTCGTCGTACAGGCTCGGCGCTTCGAGGATCGCCTTCAGCGCCGCGTGTTTTTCCGCATCGCTGCTGAACACCGCCAGCATGGCGGCGTTCTTGTTGCCGAGCAGAAACTCGATTGACCGGTATTGATGCGACTGGAAGCCCGACGAACTGCCCAACACATCGCGAAACTCGACGTATTCCGACGGCGTCAGCGTTTCCAGCACCGCCCACTGTTCGAACAGCAGCCGCTGGATCTGTTTGACGCGCGCGAGAATTTTAAAACAGTGGCTGAGTTTGTCCTGCTGCACCAGCCGCAGCGCGGCCTGTAGCTCGTGCAGCATCAGCTTCATCCACAGTTCGGAGGTTTGGTGCTGTATCACGAACAGCATTTCATCATGATGCGGCGGATTGGAGAGCGGGTGCTGGCAGTCCAGCAGTTGGTCCAGGCACAGGTAGTCGCCATAGCTCATGCGTTTGGAAAAATCGGTGACAATCGCGCTTTCTAATTCCCGTTTGTTCATCTGTGATCTCCGTTGCGCCCAGCGCCCCATCGGCCTGGAACGTGCCGCAAAGAGAAAACAATAGTACAGAACCCGCCGCCCCGAAGGGCGATAAACGAGAGATGCTTCGCAGATCTCACTCATCCGCGTCACCCCATGGCCGCCGCCCTTTGCTGTTTAGTAAACAACCAGCCCTGCGCCTGACGACTCTCACAAATGCGCAATCCCGTGCGGGTTTCGCCCCGGTTGCGGCTTGCCTGCGCCCGCCTTCCCTTATAGATTGCAGGCTAACGGCAGGCAGCAAGGGATCGGCAAATGGCAAATATTCGTGATGTCGCGCGGTTGGCCGGCGTGTCCATCAGCAGCGTGTCGAACCTGCTGAATAATCGCAGCCACCAGATGAGTGCACAGACCCGTCAGCGCATCGAACAGGCGATGGACACCCTGGGCTATCGTCCGGCGCGCACCGCAGTGAACCTCGCGCCACAGGCGAAGATCATCGGCCTGCTGCTGCCGTCGATCGTTAACCCGAGTTTTTCGGCGCTGGCGCACGCCGTCGACAGCGCGGCGCGCGCTCACCGCTACCGCGTCTTGCTCGGCAACGCCTACCGGCAGGAACAGGAGGAAGCCGCGTTTATCGACGATATGTTTCTGCATGGCGTGCGCGGCATCATCGTGGCGGCGAGCGACATCCGCCAGACCCATTTTGTCCGAGCGGCCGAGCGGGGCATGAAGATCGTCAGCTATGACAGCCCGTTCGCCGAGCCGATGGCCGCCGACAGCCGGTTGTTCGACAGCGTGTCGATGGACAATCTCGCCGCCGGGCGTCTGGCCGCGCAGCACCTGCTCGAACGCGGCTGCCGACATATCGTGTTCGCCACCGAAGCGGCGCTGACCGTGGGGCGCAGCCACAAGATCGACGGTTTTCTGAGTGCGCTGGGGCACAACTTGAGCGAACGCCAACGGGTGATCGAAGGCAAAGCCACCAGCGCCTACGGCGACACGGAGATGTTCGAATTGGGGCTGACGCTGGCATCCCGCATCCTCGAGCTGACGCCGCGCCCGGACGGCATCGTGGCGATTAACGATGCGCTGGGCATCGGGCTGATGGTGGGGCTGCGCGCCGCCGGCGTCCAGGTGCCAGCAGAGATTTCGGTGGTCGGCATCGACAATATCGCGCTTGCCGGCCTGGCCGAACCGGGGTTGACGTCGATCGGCCCGCCGCTGGCCGAGATGGCGCAGCTGATGGTCGAACGCCTGATCGGCCGCATCAACAATGATTCACAACCGCCCGGCGAGTTTCTCTTCCCGCCGACGGTCATCAGTCGGCGTTCCGTCAAAACCGCCGGTTAATACGGTAAAAACGGCTTACCCAGACGATGCGCAGCCGGCATCGTCCGGCTCGCCGCAGCCAAAATCAGAAAAAACAGCGTCGTCGCAATAAATAAACGGCGCGACGCTTTATGCACGCAACGTCGTTATTCAGCACGCCGCTCATGACTTTGGGCCGGGCCGCTATTATTCCGATTAACCACATGGGAAAAACCATGATGAAAAAAACAATGCCAAAGGATATTGAACGCAGCGCCATCAGGAAATTGACGCTGCATATTGTCCCCCTCATGATCTTGTTGTATTTCCTGGCCTTTCTCGACCGCAACAATATGGCCTACGCCGCCAAAGCGTTGGAAGATAATCTGGGATTGACCGCCTCGGCTTTCGGCTTCGCTTCCGGAATTTTCTTTATCGGCTATTTCCTGTTTGAAATACCCAGCAACGCCGGCACCATTAAATTCGGCCCGCGCATCTGGTTCGCCAGAATATTAATTTCCTGGGGCATCTTCGCGACCCTGCTCGGTTTTGTGCGCACGCCGCTGGAGCTGTATATTTGCCGTTTTATGCTGGGCGTGTGCGAGGCCGGTTTCTTTCCCTCGGTGGTGTATTACTTCACGGTCTTCTTCCCGGAAAAATACCGCACCAAAATTCTCGGCATGTTCATCATCGTCCAGCCGCTGTCCAACGCGGTCGGCTCGCCGATTTCCGGCTTTATTCTCAATATTCAGCATGACTGGTTCGGCTTCGCCCCCTGGCAGCTGCTGTTCATCCTCGAAGGGCTGCCGCCGATCGTCATCGGCCTGCTGATCCCCTTCCTGATCAAGAATTCGCCCAAGGACGTCGGTTATCTGAACGTGGAGGAAAAAGCCTGGCTGATGAGCAACGCCGGCCGCTCCAAATCCGGCTCAAAAATCACGCTGGGCGACTTCCTCAAGGGCATTAAAAACAGAAAGTACCTGCTCTACGCGCTGCTCAACTTCGGCATGGTATGCGGCATTTACGGCTTCGGCACCTGGCTGCCGTCGATCATCAGCGCCATTTCCGGCAGCGATATCTTTCGCGTCAGCCTGCTGGCGCTCATTCCCTACGGCCTGGCCGCGCTGCTGGTGTATCCGTGGAGCCTGTGGGCCAGCAAAACCAAAAAGCTCGGCGTGTTCGCCGGCCTCAGCATGGTGCTTGCCGCCATCGGCCTGATGGGCGCGGTGACGTTTTTTAAATACGACCCGTTCGTCGCGCTGTCGTTCCTGTGCATTGCCGCCATCGGCATCTACACCGCCGTGCCGCCGTTCTTATCCATGCCCGCCAATATCTCCACCGGCGCGGCCGCGGCCGCCGGGCTGGCGGTGGTGAGCTGCATCGGCAATATCGGCGGTTTTGTCGCCCCCTATGCGGTGGGCGTGCTGAACGATCTGACCGGCAGCAGCGCGCCGGGGCTGTTTTTCCTGGCCTCGTGCCTGCTGGCGACCGGTTTGATCTGCATTTTCTACTGCGCCAAACAGCGTGAAGGCGTCATCAATTCTTAACGAACCAATAAGGAGTCAATCATGGGCGATCTTGCGGGCAAAAAGGTCTTTATCACCGGGGCGGAACAGGGCATCGGCCGCGCCACCGCAGAGCGGCTGATCAAGGCCGGGTGCGACATCTATTTTCACTACCACAGCGACGAAAGCGGCCCCAAGGCGCTGGTGGCGCTGGCCCATTCACTCGGACAAAAGGCCGCCTACGGCTACGCCGATCTCATCGACACCGACGAAACGCTGCGCTGCGTCTCGGCCGGCGCCGAGTTTCTCGGCGGCATCGATATTCTGATCAATAACGTCGGCGGCATCGTCGGGCGCAAATGGCTGGGCGAGATCGATCGCGCCTTCTGGCAAACCGTGATCGACGTAAACATGACCACCATGCTGAACGTGACCCAGAGCGCGCTGCCGCACCTGAAGGCGGCGCCGAACGGCGCCAGCATCATCAACCTGGCCTCGCTGGCAGGCCGCGCCGGCGGGCACGCCGGCTCGCTGGTCTATTCCGCCACCAAGGGCGCGGTGCTCACCTGGACGCGCTCGCTGGCGGCGGAGCTGGGCGAGCACGGCATCCGGGTGAACGCGGTGGCGCCCGGCCTGATCCTCGGCACCCGCTTTCATAATCGCCATACCACCCAGGCATCGGCGGAGGAAACCGTTCGCGCCATCCCGCTGGGCCGCGCAGGCACGCCGGACGACGTGGCCCGCGCCATCGCTTTCCTGGCGGCGGAATACGACGGCTTCATCTCCGGCGCCACTCTCGACATCAACGGCGGCATCTTCCGCATGTAGTTCAGCTGCGGGCGGCACAGCCGCCCCCTATTCAGGAATCGCTTTATGATCAAATCCGCCATCACTCACCCGCCGCTGCTCGCCGCGCTGGCGCAATGCGGGCATAAAACCCAGGTGCTGATCGCCGACGGCAATTACGCCTGCGTGACGCACGCGCCGAAAGACGCCACCGTGGTCTATCTGAACCTGGCGCCCGGCACGCTCGCCGCCCCGCCAATCCTGGAAAAACTGCTGGCCTGCATCAACGTGGAAAGCGCGGCGCTGATGGCCTGCCCGCCGGACTTCACCAACACTATCGAAGCCGAATACCGGCAACTGCTGCCAGAACATTGCCCGATCGAGCACCTGCCGCGCGAGGCGTTTTACGCCGCGGTCAAATCGGATCGGACGCTGCTGGTGATCGCCTCCGGCGAACGGCGCCGCTTCGCCAATCTGCTGCTGACGGTGGCGCCGGTGGTGTGAAAGAGGTAGAGGGTGTGAGGGATAAAATGAGGGGGCCAGCCCCCTCATGCCGTTACAGGTCAGCGACCCACTTCTCCAGTTCCCCCGCACGTTCCGCATCGATATAGCTGGTGGCCCAGCCAAACAGGTAAGCGAAGGCGAAAATGCCCACCGTCGACGACACCAGCGTCGGCGCGAAAAACGCGGCGATAGCGGAGAGCGTATACCCTGCGCCGATCGACAACCCGAGCGCTTCGAGCTGGTTGCGGAACGCTTTCCAGTTGCCGGTTGAGAAACCTTCAATCGCGGCGTTTACCAGATCCGCGCCCTTGATCGCCCAGTCCACCCCGGTGAAGACCTTGCCCAATACCCGCGCATTGCGGGCATACTGTTCCGCATCGATCATTTTCAGCCAGGCGACAATCGCCGCTTTGTCCTGCGCCTTGAGCTTTTTGTTCAAGCCCTTCGTCAATTGCTCGTAGGTTTTCTCCGCATCTTGCACGTTGCGGATATATTTTCCTTGAATTCCCGCCTCCAAATCCTTGGCGAGTTTGGCGTATTTCGCGCCGATATTTTCCGCGATATCTTTATTGATACCTGCGGCCAGGCTGACGCCATCCTTGATGGCTTTTAATTCCGCATTTTGATATTCGACGAATTCCTTAACGATCGTTTTTACCGAGCCGGGTGATTTTACCGGCTTGCCGTTGGCATATTTCACCTCCATGGCATTCAGGTTATCCCCTCTCACCACGGCGATAAACGCGGGCCGGTTCTTATTGGCCTTATAGTAGAGGCTGTAGGTCGCCACTCCGTCTTGCTTTTCCACCTTCAAATGATGAAAACCGTAGTAACTCCCGGTCGTGCGGGTCGTCGAGAATTCACCGGTTTTGCCGTTGCCATGCCAGCCGCTGACGGGCCGATCGCGATGCGAGTCTGTCACGAAACTGCCTAACGAAGAGGCGCCGACCTGCCCGGCATTCAGGCCATTGTTGCCGCCTTTGCCAGGGGGTGAGGGCTTGCGCGCATGGCCGGTTTCGATATCCCCGATCGCCACTGTCCCCCCCTTGGCGTTGACCCCCATCACCAGCCCCCCCAGGCCAATGTGCTTCGCCTGCTCGGCCGTCAAACCGGTGGCGGAAAGGCTCAGCGTGCCGGATGAGCTGACGCTTTCAATATGCAATTTCGCATCCGGATTAATTCTGCGCGCCGCCTTAATCACCGCCTCCAGCTTCATGCGCAGCGCCGGATCGTTTTGGATCGCCGCTATCTGTTGCTGTTCCGGGCTGTTGCCAACGCCGGCGCCGCCGCGATCGCGATCGCCGGAATGGCCTTTATCGCCGCCCCCCGGCTCAGGGCCCGTACCGCGTTCAGAACTCCAGTTAGTTCCATCTCCTTTACCACCATAATTAAATCCAGGCATATGCTTTCATCCTTATTTCGTTTTATTTTTAAGATGCCGATATTCTCGTTTAACGCGGATTGACACGCGCATTATCCCTATCGGCAAACCGTTTTTAGCTGCCCGTCATTTATAAAAAACCGCAGAAATAAGGACAACGGATGGCGGCTGTCTGGTCGGTGAAACAAATAGGATCGCGTCTGCATAACCTGAATATATCGCCGCGGGTCACGCCTGGATGGCTGCGACCTGTTCAGAAGTCATTGGCACACGCCATGAATTGCAATTACAATCATCGCACCTGCAACTTAAAGGGAATGCTCCGCATGTCGCCTCAACGTATAACAATGCCTGCCGCCTCCGCCAGGACCAGAACCCTGGCCGAAGCCTGTATCCGCAAGATGGCCTCCGTCAGCCAGAACGCCGGCGCGTCGCTTCCCTCTTCCACCGCCTGGACGGCGGAAGCCTTGAGCGAACTAAACGCCAGTGGCAACATCTGGCTCATCGACGGCCGAAGGCGCGCCGAACCGCCGAGCTCCTGCTACGCCACCGCCTGGCCGCTCTGGTTTGGCCATCAATCAGAACGTTATGAGAAACCGTTGTTTTACGTCGTCAACACCCCTTCGGTGGACATGCTCCGCGGGCTTGAGCCGGAAACCAATCGCAAGGGGATTTTCATCAGCGATGCGGATACCGGCAGTACCGACTTGCCGAAAGGCGTGCAGGCCTGGTTCCCGCTCCAGCTCACCGCCATGCCGGACTGGCTGCCTTTCGATCCGGCCAATGCCCGGGAAACCGGCGCGATACTCCATCACGCCCTGCACGCGCTCTATCTGGAGGGAACGAGAAAGATGGTGTATCTCGCGACCAACGCAGACAATGACGCCCCCGCTTCCGGTGAGCCGTTTGTCGCAGAGCAGGCGTTCAAGGGGATGTATCGTGTCGCGACGGCGGCGGACTCGCCGTTGCAGGTTCGCCTGTGCGGCGCAGGCAGAGCGCTCGCCCGCGTTCAGCAGGCGGCTGAGGTGTTGAAAAATTGGGGCATCGCGGCCGAAATCTGGAGCTGCCCCAGCTACACGCGGTTGGCGCAGGATGCCGAACTCGCCGACATGCAGCGCCAGGACAGCGGCGGCGAATGCCATCTGAAAACGTGTCTGGGCGCCGGGAATGCCCCCGTCGTCGCCGTCACCGACTATTCGCATCTGCTCGCCAACCAGCTCAAGCGGTTCATTCCCGCACGCTTTGCCGCGGTGGGTTCGGATTCTCGCACCCGGGGCGAAATTCACTATCCGCAGGCGGAATGGATTGCGCTATGCGCCCTCAAACTGCTGGCCGACGAGCAGAAAATTCCCTCGACGCTGATCGCCGATGCGCTGCGCGTTCTGCACATCACGCCCGATGCCTGATCACGCTCTGGCCAGCTGCATCGCGTTGTCCAACGCATCGGAGAAGCGTGCGATCTCTTCTTCGCTGAACTGATTGAGAAAGTGGGTTTTGACCACCGCGCGGTAGATCTCCCACATTTTTTTCCGCAGGGCCTTGCCTTCCTCGGTGATGGTGGCGAAGGAGGCCCGACGGTCGTCATCCGAACGAAAACGCGTGACCAGCCGCTCTTTTTCCAGGCGATCCATCAGGCGGGTCAGGTTATAACGCTCAATCACCAACACGTCCGCCAGTTCATGCATGCGGCGCGTGCCGTTTTCCCCGCTTTCCAATCCCCATAACACGTCATACCAGGCGTACGCCGGCAGCCCCGCCTCCGACAATTGCGTTTCTATCTTTTTGATGATTGCCCGGTGCGCGCGCACGAAGGAGAACCACAGGTCGGGTTGTTTATCTGTCATGTCAGTTTTCTCGTCAAAAGCGGTGAGTTGCAATTGCAATTGTAAAGGGATAGAGTGGCTTTCGCCATTATTGCATTTGCAACTCTTGCATATGCAATTCAATAAACTCCTGTATCGCTCAGCGCCTTATCAGGTAAGTACATTTGGAGCTTTTATGAACCAACCCGCGGTAAAAGCAGATCTTGACCCACAAGAGACGGCTGAATGGCTTGAGGCATTTGAAGGTGTCGCCGACATCGACGGCCGTGAACGCGCGCATTTTTTGTTGGAAAGAATGGCCGAAGCCGATCAGCGAAAACACGGCGATTTCTTCAGCATGGTCACCACGCCGTACGTGAATACGATCCCGGTCTATAAGCAGCCGACGTATCCCGGCGATCTGGCCGCGGAAGCGCGCATCAATGCGTTTATTCGCTGGAACGCCATGGCGATGGTGCTGCGCGCCGGCAAACATTCCAACGTCGGCGGACACATCGCCACCTACCAGTCGGCCGCGGTGCTTTACGACGTGGGATTCACGCACTTTTTCCGCGGACGCACCGATGAGTTTGCCGGTGACATGGTGTATATCCAGGGTCACTCCGCCCCCGGCATTTACGGCCGCGCCTATCTCGAAGGCCGCATCGACGAGGAGCAGCTCGACAACTTTCGCCGCGAATCCGCGCGCCGCGGCCTTTCTTCCTATCCGCACCCCAGGCTGATGCCGGATTTCTGGCAATATCCCACCGTTTCGATGGGGCTGGGGCCGCTGACCGCCGCCTATCAGGCACGCTATATGCGCTATCTGGAATACCGCGGGTTGAAACCGCATCAGGGGAGAAAGGTGTGGGCGTTTCTCGGCGACGGCGAGATGGATCAACCGGAATCGCTGGCGGCAATTGCGCTGGGCGGGCGAGAAAAGCTCGATAACCTGATCTTCGTCGTGAACTGCAATCTGCAGCGGCTGGATGGTCCCGTGCGCGGCAACGGCAAGATCATTCAGGAACTGGAAGGCACCTTCAAAGCCGCCGGCTGGCAGGTGATCAAGGTGATCTGGGGCAGCGGCTGGGACAAACTCCTGCAAAAAGATCGCTCCGGGCTGCTGATGCAGCGCATGATGGAGTGCGTCGACGGCGATTACCAGACCTTCAAGTCGCAAAGCGGCGCCTATGTGCGGGAGCATTTCTTCGGCAAGTACCCGGAGTTGCTCGCGCTGGTCGCCGATCTGAGCGACGATGAGATCTGGGCGCTGCACCGCGGCGGCCACGATCCGCAAAAGGTGTACGCCGCCTACCATCAGGCGATGCATACCCCGGGCAGGCCGACGGTGGTATTGGCCAAAACGGTCAAAGGGTTCGGCATGGGAGAAGCCGGTGAAGGGCAGAACATCAACCATCAGCTGAAAAAAATGAGCCAGGATGCGGTGAAAGCCTTCCGCGATCGTTTGGGGCTGACGCTCCCCGATGCGCAGCTGGAAGCGATCCCTTATCTGAAGCCCGAGCCCGACAGCGCGGCGGCGAAGTACATCACCGCAACGCGCACCGCGCTGGGCGGCTACATCCCCGCCCGCTTCGGCCAATCCGCCCCGCTGGCGATACCGGCGTTATCGCGCTTCGACAGTCTCCTTAAGGGCAGCGGCGAGCGCAACATGTCAACCACCATGGCCTTCGTCAATATCCTCGGCGCGCTGCTCAAAGACCCCAACATCGGCAAACTGATCGTGCCCATCGTGCCGGACGAGTCGCGCACGTTCGGCATGGAAGGCCTGTTCCGCCAGATTGGCATCCATTCCTGGCTCGGCCAGCTGTATACCCCGCAGGATGCCGGGCAGCTCAGCTACTATAAAGAGGCCAAAGACGGCCAGATTTTGCAGGAAGGCATCAACGAATCCGGCGCGATATCGACCTGGATCGCCGCCGGCACCGCCTACAGCAACCACGATGTCGCGACGATCCCATTCTATATCTTCTACTCCATGTTCGGGCTGCAGCGGGTGGGCGATCTCGCCTGGGCGGCGGCCGACGCGCGCACCAAGGGTTTCCTGCTCGGCGCCACCTCCGGCAGAACCACCCTGATGGGCGAAGGCTTGCAGCATGACGACGGCCACAGCCACGTGCTGTCTTCCGTGATCCCCAGCTGCGTCTCCTACGATCCGACCTATGCCTATGAACTCGCGGTGATCGTTCAGAGCGGCATGCGCAGGATGTTCGTTGAGCAAGAGGATATTTACTACTACATCACCTTGCTCAATGAGGGATACCCGCAGCCGCCGATGCCGGCGGGCGTAGAGGACGGGATTATCCAGGGGGCGTATTTGCTCAAACAGAGTGCAGCGACAACCCAAGAGAGCCCGCGCGCTCAGCTGGTCGCCAGCGGCGCCATCATGCGCGAGGCGCTGGCGGCGGCGGAGCTGTTGGCCGTGGACTTTGGCGTCGCCAGCGATATCTGGAGCGCCACCAGCCTGAGCGAGCTGCGCCGCAACGGCATGGCGGCCGAACGCTGGAACCTGCTGCATCCGGAAGATCCGCCGAAAGTCCCTTATATACAAAGCCTGCTGGCGGCGCATCCCGGCCCGGTGGTGGTAGCGACGGACTATATGAAGATCGTCGGCGATCAGATCAAACCGTTCTTGCCCGACCGCACCTTTATCGCCTTGGGCACCGACGGCTTTGGCCGCTCGGACACCCGCGAGGCGCTGCGTGAGTTCTTCGAGGTCAACCGCCATTTCATCGCGCTCGCCGCGTTGAAACTGCTGGCAGACGAAGGCCGTATCGCCCGCAGCGAGGTCAACCGCGCCATGGCGCTGTACGGCATCGCCCCCGATAAGCCGGATCCGGCGGCGGCGAAGTAACGCATAGCCTACCCACGCCGCCGGTTGTCACCCGCGGCGTTTTTCTTCCTTCGATTCGGCAGCGCGCGGCGCCCGCTCCCCCAACCGCACCAGCGGGATATCCGCCAGCCGGGTGGTGTAAGCCGGCGACAGCATGTCGCGCTTCATTTGCCACGGTTTGACGATCCCCTGCCCGGCGAACCATACGCGCCCGCGCCCTTCCTGATTCAGGCGATCGAGGGTCGCCATCAGGCGCTCGCTGTTGCGGCGCGGCGGGCAGTCGTCGAACAGGTCGATCTGCGCCATGGCGGCGGCGCTGAAATCCCCCAGCATCACGCCGCCCTTCAGATAACGCCGCCCCTCCTGCCAAATGCTCTCCAGCGCGCGCACCGCCATGGCGATGATGTCGCGGCTGTCGTTGCTCGGCGTTTGCAGCCGGGCGGTGCCCATATTGCTGTAATACCCTTCACCCGCCGAATGCGGGCTGGTTTTGATAAACACCGACACGTTGCGGCAATAGCGCTTTTCCTGTCGCAGTTTTTCGGCGGCGCGTTCGGCATAGCTGCAGATCGCCTCGCGCATGTGCGGGTAGTGCGTCAACCGCTGGCCGAACGAACGGGAACAGATGATCTGCTCTTTGGCGGCCGCCTCATCTTCCCACTGCAGGCACGATTCGCCGCGCAGCTCGCGTATCGTGCGCTCCAGCACCACGCTGAAGGTTTTACGCGCCAGCCGGGTATCGCAGTCCGCCAGCTGCAGCGCGGTGTGAATGCCCATCGCCTGCAGCTGGCGCGTCAGGCGGCGGCCCACGCCCCACACTTCTTCCACCGGAAGCAACGCCAGCAGTTTGCGCTGGCGCGCCGGATCGGATAAATCCACCACGCCGCCGGTGCCGCGCCATTTCTTGGCCGCGAAGTTAGCCAGCTTGGCCAGCGTTTTGCTCGGCGCAATGCCGACCCCGACCGTCAAATGCAGCTCGCGCCGGATGCGATCGCGCACCCGCTGGCCGAACGGTTCCAGCGCCTCGCAGCGCGCCACGCCGTCCAGCCGCAGAAAGGCTTCGTCCAGTGAATAGATCTCCACCGCCGGCGCCATCTCCTCCAGCGTGTCCATCACCCGGCGGGACATATCGGCGTACAGCGCGTAGTTGGAGGAGAACACCGCGACGTTGCGACGGCGCATCTCCTCTTTGATCTTGAAATAAGGCGCGCCCATCGGCACGCCCAGCGCCTTCGCCTCGGCGCTGCGGGCGATCACGCAGCCGTCGTTGTTGGACAACACAATCACCGGCCGCCCCCGCAGGTCGGGCCGAAAGATGGTCTCGCAGGAAGCGTAGAAGCTGTTGACGTCTACCAGGGCAAACATGGTTACAGCGCCGCGTAGACGATAAAGGTCACCACGCCGAAGATCTCCAGCTGCGCTTCGTCGTCGAACACGATGGGCGCGTAGGCGGGATTCATCGGCAACAGCCGCACGTCGGGGTGGCACTGCAGCTTTTTGACGGTGAATTCACCGTCCACCGCAGCGATCACGATATTGCCGTGCTCCGGCGTCAGGGCGCTGTCGACAATCAGCAGATCGCCATCCTGAATATTGCCGTCGATCATCGACTCGCCGCTGGCGCGCACGAAATAGGTGGCGTTGGGGTGCCGCACCAGCAGCTTGCCGATGTCCAGCCGGCCTTCGACATAGTCCTGCGCCGGGGAAGGAAAGCCGCAGGCCACGCGATCGGCAAACAGCGGTAACGTTAGGGGTTCACCTGGTGAAAAAGCATACAACCTTGAATTGCTCAGCATAATCATAACCAAACTGTATATTTATACAGTTAAGCATAAACAAAACGCGAACGCGTGCAACCCCCAATCCCCTGCGAATCGCGCTTTCCCGCGTAATATAATAATTTTCTGAGCGATTTTTCCTGCAGCTTTTGGCGTTCTTCACGTGTGTTTGCACACATGATATCCACCAAAACTGTGGATAATGCGGCACTCAGACCGTTGGCGTATCGATGGGCAGGATGAGTGAGGGATTGTCATTGCGAACGGCGCCGACGGCGGGCGATACCGGTTGCCAGACGAAATCCTCTGCCTGCAGGCTGTACACGTCAGCCTGCATTTGACCAGAGGGCGGGACTAAGCGGGTGTCGAGCCAGTCGCGCGCGGCCGTCGGTCTCTGCTGCGTACAGCGCCGCAAAGAACAGCGGCAGGCCTTGCCTCAGCAAGAGCCCACGGGAGGAACGGCGGACGGCCTTACAAAATGACGCCAATAAAATTGCGACTGGCAATGGCATCAATGGGACGGCCAGAGACGAAAGTCAGTACGTTATGCCAGGAGCTTGGGATAACCCGACAAACGCTGTACCGCCACATTTCCCCTGATGGTCCACTGCGAGCTGACGGTATAAAGCTGCTCAACCGGGGATAATTTTAGCGGACGGAAAAATCTGGGGTTCCGGCGTAGAACCCCGAATAAGGAATAATCCTTAATTCATTTCCGGATTATTAATTCCATCTAAAACCTCTCGGCAATATTCTTTTTTATAGGCTTCATCATTACTTAATGACTTAACCAAAAAATCAGCATTTTTCCAACCATTATCCCAATGCGTATCGAATCCTGACTGTTCATACTTTAATGTTCTAGTTAATGAGTCTTTTATTTGTTTTTTATATTTATCAATTTTCTCATTGGTTGCCCCACAAACATCATGTGCAACACGAGCATTTGAGCCAGAAAAACCTATTGCTGAAATTGCCATCGCTTCATTTGATTTGTCGAAATCATTCGCATATGCCACAGCATTAGATAAAGCGAATATGACAAGAGCAGGTATGATTTTTTTGTATGAAATCATCTTTCACCTCTAACTCATTGATTGTTCATGGGGTCAGTTTGGATATCGAAAATTATTGTACATTAAGGCTGCTTTTTAATCAGTCTCAACTTCTTTATAGAAGGCCTGAATGCGACAAACTTGGGAAGTACTGTAGCCTGTCGCGTCTGCTGTTTCTCGGATACTCAGTTTCTTAATCTGTCGGTAGTACAGGACTTTCTGATGTCGTTCCTGATCTGCCTGCTTTCCCCGGTATCTACCCAACGTATGCGCCCGTTCAATTCCCGGTTTTTGCCGTTGGCGGCGACTTGATCGTTCCGTCCGCGCGCCACAGCAGCAGGCAGGGGGCGCGCAGGTTCGGCCAGCACAATCAGCATCCGTCGCTACAGCGGCGACGGCCGGCGGACGTTAACCGTTGCCACGATGTCACTCCTCTCTCTTATAGATGAGGACATACAGGCGCAGCCGGTCGGCATCAACACGTTCATCCATTATTGTGCCCGGATAGCCCTGCAGCGCCAGACCGTACCAGAAACTCAGAATGACAGAAGCCTTACCCAACTCTAGGGTGTAACCCATCCCGCCCTGGTTCAGATTGCATTTTTTAATCGCATCTTCTGCTTCCCGGATCAACTGCGCATAGCTGAGTGAAAAATTCAGTGCCTGATCCATCCTGCTCGCTCCATCTCACCGCTGGCGCGCACGAAGTAGGTGGCGTTGGGGTGCCGTACCAGCAGTTTGCCGATATCCAGCCGGCTCTCGACATAGTCCTGCGCCGGGGAGGGAAAACCGCAGGCCACGCGATCGGCAAACAGCGGTAACGTTAGGGGCTCACCTGGTGAAAAAGCATACAACCTTAAAGTACTCAGCATAATCATAACCAAACTGTATATTTATACAGTAAGGCATAAACAAAACGCGAACGCGTACAACCCCCTATCCCCCTGCGGATCGCGCTTTGCCGCGTAATATAATAATTTTCTGAGCGATTTTTTTTTACGCCTGCTAACGGTTTCACGCTGCCTTGCACACACGTTATCCACTAAAACTGTGGATAACCTGCAGGGCGTGATTCCCTACGCGAGCGGGATCAGAATCCTGTATAATGTCCACACCTGCTCAATAAGCATTCATCCCCGTCGGCGCCTCGTCACCGGCGGTCACGAGAACGTTATGAACAAGCACCTACTCCTCGCAGAAACCGACGACATCGAACAGGCCTGCCTGTCTCGCCATGCGGTCTGGCAGCGCACCGATCTGGCTCAGGCGCAGCAGGATTGGCTGGCGGAAGAAGTGCCGGTCGCCCTGGTGTACAACGGCATTTCCCACGTGGTGATGATGGCGACGCCAAAAGATCTGGCGGCCTTCGCCATCGGTTTTTCGCTGTCCGAAGGCATCATCGCCTCCCCCGACGATATCTACGACATCCGTCAACAACCGGCCTGCAACGGCATTGAAGTGCATGTAGAGCTCTCGAGCCGCCGCTTTATGCAGCTGAAAGAGAAGCGCCGCAGCCTGGCCGGCCGCACCGGCTGCGGCGTCTGCGGGGTCGAGCAGCTGCAGGAGGTTGCTCAGCCCATCGCACCGCTGCCCTTCACCCAACGTTTCGATTTGGCCCAGCTCGACCGGGCGTTGGCTCAACTGCAGGAAGTGCAAACGGTGGGAAAACTGACCGGCTGCACCCATGCGGCGGCCTGGATCCAGCCGGACGGCGCGCTCAGCGGCGGATGTGAAGACGTCGGCCGCCATGTGGCGCTCGACAAACTGCTGGGTTACCGCAGCCAACAGGCCTGGTCGCAAGGGGCGGCGCTGGTCTCGAGCCGCGCCAGCTATGAAATGGTGCAAAAGTCCGCCATGTGCGGCGTCGAGATCCTGTTCGCCGTCTCCGCCGCCACCCGTCTGGCGGTGGAAGTGGCCGAGCGCAGCAACCTGACGCTGGTGGGCTTCAGCAAACCGGGGCGCGCCACCGTCTATACGCACCCGCAACGGCTCTGGCAATCGACAACGGCGGCATAGCGCCGCCGGATAAGAATCGACTATTCTCAATAGCAGGACACCAGGAAGCACCCACGTTATGATAATTCGCCCGCACCAGAACTGGTTTTTTCGCCTGTTCGCCTGGCACGGTTCCGTGCTGTCAAAAATCACCTTTCGCCTGTCGCTGAACGTGCTGATGTCGATAGTGGCGGTGATCAGCTACCAATGGTACGAACAGCTCGGCGTGCATTTGACCATCGCGCCGTTCAGCCTGTTGGGCATCGCCATCGCCATTTTTCTCGGCTTTCGCAATAACGCCGGCTACAGCCGCTTTGTCGAAGCGCGCAACCTGTGGGGCTCGCTGCTGATTACCGAACGCACCCTGCTGCGCCAGATCAAAAGCCTGCTGCCGGACGAACCGGCGGTGCAGCAAAAGGTCGCCAAGCTGCTGATCGCCTTTAGCTGGAGCCTGAAGCATCAGCTGCGCGGCACCGACCCCACCGCCGATCTGTACCACAATCTCACCGGCAACGAGCTGGCCGAGGTGATCGCCAGCCCGATGCCGACCAACCGCATCCTGCTGATGCTGGGCCAGGAAATCGGCAAATTGCGCCGTCAGGGCCTGCTGAGCGACATCACCTTCGGGCTGATCGACGATAAGCTGAGCGAACTGTCTCACACCCTCGGCGGCTGCGAACGGCTCGCCAGCACCCCGGTGCCGTTCGCCTATACCCTGATCCTGCAGCGCACCGTTTACCTGTTCTGCAGCCTGTTGCCTTTTGCCCTGGTGACCGATCTGCATTACATGACACCGTTTGTTTCGGTGTTCATTTCCTATACCTTCTTATCCTGGGACTCACTGGCCGAAGAGCTGGAGGATCCGTTCGGCGTGTCGGCCAACCATCTGCCGTTAAACGCCATTTGCAACACCATCGAGCGCAACCTGCTGGAAATGAACGACCAAAGCCCGCTGCCACCGCCGATGAAACCCGACGAGCACTTTAATTTGATCTGATCTATTTCACCCGAACACACTGGAGCCGAATGCAATGAATGCAAATAACACCCCGCCGCAAGCCGTATTCACGCCGGTCACGCGCCATGCCATTTTCATCGTCGCCACCCTGTCGCCCGTTCCTGCCCATCTGGCGACGGTGCGCGCCTGGTGCGGCGATATCGCCGCAGTGGTGCGTTCGGTCGGCAAACGCGCGCCGGCGGGCAACCTCACCTGCGTCTGCGGCTTCGGCTCCGAGGCCTGGGATACGCTGTTCGGCGCGCCGCGCCCTCGCCAGCTGCATCCGTTCAGCCCGATCGGCAGCGGAGAACGCGTTGCGGTCGCCACGCCTGGCGACATCCTGCTGCACATCCGCGCCGATGAAATGGATCTGTGTTTTGAACTGGCCTCTCAGTTGACCGCCAAGCTCGGCGACGCCGTGACGGTGATCGAGGAGGTGCACGGCTTCCGTTATTTCGATCAGCGCGCCATGATCGGCTTCGTCGACGGTACGGAGAACCCGGAGGGGCACGAAGCCTTCGACTACACGGTGATCGGCGACGAAGACGCGGCGTTCAGCGGCGGCAGCTATGTGCTGGTGCAGAAATACCTGCACGATATGCAGGGTTGGAATTCGCTCAGCGTGGAAACGCAGGAGAAGATCATCGGCCGCCATAAACAGTCCAATATCGAGCTGGATGAAGCGGTCAAACCGTCGTCGTCGCACAGTTCGTTGACCACCATCACCGACGAGCAAGGCAACGAGGTGAAAATTCTGCGCGACAACATGCCGTTCGGCCGCCCCGGCCTGCGCGAGTTCGGCACCTACTTTATCGGCTATGCGCGCTCCCCGCAGCCGATCGAGCAGATGCTGGAAAACATGTTTATCGGCCGCCCGGCCGGCAACTACGATCGGCTGCTCGATTTTAGCCACGCGGTGACCGGCACCCTGTTCTTCGTGCCTTCCGCCCCGCTGCTGGAAGCGCTGGCCGATCGCAGCGGCGCCGAACTGCACTGATTGGATGAAATGCGGGGCCGCAGCGATTAGCCGTTGGTTATCCTGTGGCCCTGCGCATCAATCACCGGCTCCCCGTCCTCTTTGCTGAAGGCGCCGCGCTGCGGATCCGGCAGAATCTCCAACACCACCTCCGACGGGCGGCACAAACGCGTGCCGAGCGGGGTCACCACAATGGGGCGGTTGATCAGGATCGGCTGTTGCAGCATGAAATCGATCAGTTGATCATCGCGCCAGTCGGCTTCGTCCAGCTTCAGCTCGGCGTAAGGCTCGACGTTTTTGCGCAGCAACGCGCGCGGCGTCATGCCCATTTCGGCCAGCAACGCAATCAATCGTTCGCGGCTTGGCGGCGTTTCCAGATACAAAATCACCTCTGGCTCAACGCCGCTGTTGCGGATCAACGCCAACGTATTGCGCGACGTGCCGCAGGCCGGGTTATGGTAAATCTTGATGTCGCTCATGACGGTTTCTCCGGTCAGGGCAAAACGGACAGCCGCAATGCCAGCGCGGCCAGGGTGACAAACAAAATCGGTAACGTCATCACCAGCCCCACGCGGAAATAATAGCCCCAGGTAATGACGATGTTCTTTTGTGCCAACACATGCAGCCACAGTAACGTCGCCAGGCTGCCAATCGGGGTAATTTTGGGGCCGAGATCGCTGCCGATAACGTTAGCGTAAATCATCGCCTGTTTGATGACGCCTTCCGCACTGCTGCCGTCGATAGACAACGCCCCCACCAATACCGTCGGCATGTTATTCATGATGGAAGAGAGAAATGCGCTCAGGAAACCGGTGCCAAACGTCGCCGCCCACAGCCCCTGCCGTGCCAACGCGTCCAGCACACCGGACAGCCAATCGGTCAAACCGGCGTTGCGCAACCCGTAGATCACCAGATACATGCCCAGTGAGAAAATGACGATCTGCCAGGGCGCCCCGCGCAACACTTTACCGGTATCGATCGCTCGCCCGCGTTTCGCCACCGCCAGCAAAACCAGGGCGCCGCAAGCGGCGACCAAACTGACGGGCACGCCGAGCGGCTCCAGGGCGAAAAAAACCATCAACAACAGCGCCAATACGGCCCAGCCGGTCCGAAACGTCGCGCGATCGCGAATCGCTTCCCGTGGCACCGGTAAACGCGTCAATGCGTAGCGCTGCGGAATATCCTTGCGGAAGAACAGATGCAACATCACCAGCGTCGCCGCGACGGCGGCAAGGTTGACCGGCACCATCACCGCAGCATACTCCGTAAAGCCCAGCCGGAAGAAATCCGCTGAAACGATATTTACTAGGTTGGACACCACCAGCGGCAGGCTGGCAGTATCGGCGATAAAGCCCGCCGCCATGACGAAAGCCAGCACGGCAGCAGGACGAAAACCGAGCGCCGACAGCATGGCGATCACGATCGGCGTCAGAATCAACGCGGCGCCGTCGTTCGCGAACAACGCCGCCACTACAGCCCCTAGCAGCAACATGTAGGTAAACAGCCATCGACCTTTGCCGTTGCCCCAACGTGCGACATGCAAGGCGGTCCAGGTGAAGAAGCCGCTTTCATCCAGCAGCAGGCTAATGATGATGACGGCGATGAAGGTCGCGGTCGCATTCCAGACTATCTGCCACACCACGGGAATATCACCGACGTGCACCACGCCGCTCACTAATGCCAATCCCGCCCCGATCGACGCACTCCAACCGATGCCCAGCCCTTTCGGTTGCCAAATCACCAAAATCAACGTCAGAATAAAGATTGTCCCCGCCACTATCATCGCCGCCTCGCTGCTTCTTCAAGTTTACATATATGTTTTTTCGAATATGTTAGGGCAAATTTTTTATCGTTACGGGCAACCTTTCGCCGCGCGTTGCGCCAATTCCATCATCTGTTCTGATCGGCACTGATAAGCCTGCTCAATAATAGCCGCCGCCCAGGCCGGCATATGCGGCGACAGGCGATAATGTATCCACTTGCCATCGCGCCGATCGAGCAACAGCCCGCTTTCACGCAGCATCGCCAGATGTCTTGATATTTTGGGCTGCGGCAGCGCCAGTGCGCCCGACAGCTCGCACACGCACAGCTCGCCGGCGTGGCGCAGCACCAGCACCAGCGTCAGACGCGTCTCATCCGACAAGTTTTTAAACAGCTTCAGCGGCGTCAATGACGTCATGTCGCACTCCCGTTAACCTTTATCTGCTCCACAAGTCGCTCGTGAAAATATCACCTTCATATTCGAAAAAGCAAATATAAAACGCAAGGCGTTATCCCCAGCCCAACAACTTATACTTATCTTACGCTGTTTTTATGGGAAGGAGGCGCCATGCCGCTCACATTCAAACCGTCGGAAAGACTCTCCATCGGCACCGAAATAGAGCTGCAACTGGTCGATGACGAGCACTACGATCTTACGGATCGGGCTGACCGGGTGGTCAGCGCGGTCGGCGACCGCCGACGCGTCAAACATGAGCTCACCAAGTCGATGGTGGAACTGAACAGCTCGGTGCACCGCGATCTCGATGCGCTGCACGCCGAGCTGCGCGCCCTGACCGATACCGTCCGGCGCAGCGCACGGCGCCAGGGCTGTGACGTCTGCGGCGGCGGCCGCCACCTGAGCAACGACTGGCGCAAGCAGGTCATCAGCGACAACGCGCGCTACAGGCAGCTGGCCAGCCGCTTTGGCTATCTCTCCAAGCTGGCCTGCGTATTCGGCCAACACATCCACCTCGGCGTCAACGACGGAGACGAGGCGATGTACCTGTGCCATGCGCTGACGCCCTATTTTCCGCAGCTGATCGCGCTCAGCGCTTCGTCACCGCTGTACCAGGGCGTCGATACGCGCTTTGCCAGCTCCCGTTTCAGCGCACAGAATTCTTTCCCCAATTACGGCTGCCTGGAACACATCTCCAGCTGGCGCGAATTCAACGCCTACTATGACCGGCTGCATGCCGCCGGCGTCATCGACAGCGTCAAGGATATTTACTGGGATGCGCGGCCGAAACCGGAGCTGGGCACGGTAGAGATCCGCATCTGCGATACGCCGCTGCGCCTCGCGCACGCCACGCTGCTAGTCGGCTACTGCCGTCTGCTGGCCGATTTTCTGTTGCAACACCGCACGCCGATCGCGCCGGAGTACGATGCCTTCACCAACTACAACAAGATCAACGCCTATCGCAGCGGTTTCGCCGCCGAATACGTCGATCCCGCCACGCTGCGCCGCTGCAGCCTGACCGCACATATCCTGCACACCCTCGACACGCTGAGCGGCTTCGCCGAGCGGCAGGAGGATCGGGCCGTGCTGCAGGCGGTCGAGCGCCATGTGCGCCGGGGCATCAGCGATGCGGAGCATATCCGCCAGATGTTGCACAACGGCCTGCCGCAAACCCAGGTCATCAAACGCCTGTGCGATGAGCTGTTGCAACCGGCAAGTTAAGTTTCGGCTATCGATTCCATACGCCAAAGCGGCTGTTCATTATGTGCTCTTTCGCTACAATCGTGAGCACTGACATTCACCGTATCGAGGACACTATGTACAATTTCTCCCGCTATCAGGCAAAAGAACTGGCGCTGGCTTACATGAGCGGCAAAAAGCACGATCTGTCGCCGCAGGAGTTTTTGCAGCAGCTGAAAAGCAGCGAAAGATCGTTTGAGCACCTGCTGAAACACGGCAGTGAAATGCCGCGTGACGTGCTGGTCAAAAGCTTCTGAACGGCCGGTCGCCGGCCTCTTTCCGTCTACGCCGCCGGTGGCGGGCCTGACAGGTCCGCGCATTCCCGGCCGTCTCTCTCCCTTTCTCTTCGCCCCCGACGTTTCGCCTCCACCGACCAACACTTGTAAAATTCGCCTTTAGAGACGAATTATTGACATATTCGTATTCAGGTGCGAATTTATAGTCATCCCCCATCCACAACGGATCACGCCATGCCGACGCCAATCAGCGTAATCAGCGGCGATCTGGTCGATTCTCGCCGGTCAGACACCGTCAACTACCTCAACGGGCTGCACAGCCTGCTCGATCGGCTGCAGCGCGACGGGCGGCTGCGACAGGTGGAAATCTTTCGCGGCGATGCCTTCCAGGCGCAGGCCGCGCCGGAGGACGGGCTGTTGCTGGCGGTGTATATTCGCACTGCGCTGCGGGCGATGGGCGCCGCGCACTGGGATGCGCGCATCGCCGTCGGGCTGGGTAGCCAACGGCCCGACGCCGCCGGTTACGGCAGCGCCTTTATCAACTCCGGCAGCGCGCTGGACGCCATGACGAAAAATTGCCGCCTGGCTCTGAAAACCGACAACGATCGGACAAACGCCATTGTCAGCGATCTGCTGCCGATGTTAGATCATGTCATTGGCCGCTTGTCGCAGACCGAAGCGCGCATCGTCCAGGCGAGAATGTTCGCCGACAGCGGCGCGGCCGTAGCCGAGCAGCTGCAAAAAGCCGCTTCCACGGTCTCCGCCACGCTCAAACGCGCGGCCTATGAGGAGATCATGCGGTTTATTCACGCCATTAACAGGATCGTCTGACTATGG
This sequence comes from Serratia sp. ME47, assembly GCF_903970925.1. NCBI lineage: Bacteria > Pseudomonadati > Pseudomonadota > Gammaproteobacteria > Enterobacterales > Yersiniaceae > Serratia > Serratia sp. ME47. Next base: position 410,311 of record NZ_CAJCKE010000001.1, read on the forward strand.
ATCTGACCTATGCGCCTTTACTGGCCTGGCTGTTGATCGTCCATCTGCTGGCAGATTTTCCGCTGCAGCCGCTGAGTTGGGTGGAAGATAAAATCCAACATCGCGCGCGTTCGCGTTTTCTGCTGTTGCACGCGTTGCTGCATGGGGTGCTGGCCGCCTGGGTGGTGGCCGGTTTCGGCCTGCTGCACGGCGGGCTGTCTTCACTGCAGGTGCTGGTCAGCCTGCTGGTTATCGCCGTCAGCCACTACCTGATCGATTTGCTGAAAGTCACCGCCATGATCCGCCTGAGCCCGGCCCGCAGCTTTCTGCTCGATCAGGGATTGCATCTGGCGGTGATCGCCTTGCTGTGGCTGGGGCTGACGCCGAATGCCGGTGAACTGCTCGCGGCGTTGGGACGGCAACTGGGGAGTTGGCAAACCGGCCTGGTGCTGGTGGCCTACAGCCTGATTTATCTGCCGATGAGCCTGCTGATTGGGCAACTGCTGGCGCGCTGGACGCCGCAAATGCCGCCTTCGGCCAAGGCCGACAACGATTCGCTGCTGCGCGCGGGCAAACAGATTGGCTATCTGGAAAGAACGCTGATCCTGACCTTTGTGCTGCTGGGGCAAATTCCGGCGATCGGTTTTTTGCTGGCGGCCAAATCTATCTTCCGTTTCGGCGATCTGCGCCAAAGTGACGATAAGATGCGTACCGAGTATGTGCTGCTCGGCACGCTGTTTTCCTTCACGCTGACCATCATGCTCGGCCTGCTGGTCAACAAACTGCTGTAGCGGTGCGGGGGCGAAGAATTTCGCCCCCGAAGTGAACGCCGAGGCGGCTTAGAGCCACTCGCCGAAGCGGCGGATATAGAAACGCTTCATCAACTGTGCGACCACGCAGTAGCTGACCAGCGTAGCGGCCAACCACGGGAAGTATTCCCACGGCAGCGGCTGCAAGCCAACCAGGGCGCCGAGCGGCGAGAACGGAATGTAGATGCCGAGCGCCATCACCAACCCGGTGGTCAGCAAGACCGGCAGCGCCGCCGTGCTCTGAATGAACGGGATCTTCTGGGTGCGCAACATATGCACCACCAGCGTTTGCGACAGCAGCCCCTCAATGAACCAGCCGGACTGGAACAGCGCCTGGTGTTCCACGCTGTTGGCGGCGAATACGTACCACATCAGCGCATACGTCGTGATATCGAAGATTGACGAGGTCGGCCCAATCCACAGCATAAAGCGCCCGATGTTTTTGGAGTCCCACTTGCGCGGTTTGCGCAGAAACTCTTTGTCCATCTTGTCCCACGGCAGCGACAGCTGAGAAATGTCGTACATCAGGTTCTGAATCAACAGGTGGATCGCCAGCATCGGCAGGAACGGGATGAAGGCGCTGGCCACCAACACCGAGAACACGTTGCCGAAGTTGGAGCTGGCGGTCATGTTCAAGTACTTGATGATATTGCCGAAGGTCTCGCGCCCTTTGATTACCCCCTCTTCCAGCACCATCAGGTTCTTTTCCAACAGGATGATGTCCGCCGACTCCTTGGCGATATCGGTACCGGTGTCGACCGAGATGCCGACGTCGGCGTCGCGCAGCGCCGGCGCATCGTTGATGCCGTCGCCGAGGAAGCCGACGGTATGGCCGTTGGCCTGCAGCATTTTCAGCACCCGCGATTTTTGCAACGGCGTCAGCTTGGTGAAGACCGTGCGCTGCTCCACTTCGCGCGCCAGTTCTTCGTCATCCATCTGTTCAATTCGCAGCCCGGAGAGCGGCTCGCCCGGCTCCAGCCCGACGTCGCGGCAAATCTTGCAGGTGATCACCGGGTTGTCGCCGGTCAGCACCTTCACCGTCACGCCATTTTCCTGCAGCGCGGCGATCGCCTGCTGAGCGCTCTCCTTCGGCGGATCGAGGAAGGTCAGCAGCCCTTGCACCACCATATCGCGTTCGTCGGCCACGCTCAGCGCTTCGGCCGGACGCTGCGCATCCAGCTCGCGCGTCGCCAGCACCAGCACGCGGAAACCGTCTTCGTTATATTCGCGGGCCAGCGCCTGCAACGCCGCACGGCGCGCGTCGTCCAGCACCAGCGTCTGATCGCCTTCGCGCACGTGGGTGGCGATCTCCAGCATCTCCTCCACCGCGCCCTTACAGATCAGCTGCTGGCGGCCATTCTCATCCGCCACCACGATCGACAAACGGCGGCGCACGAAATCGAACGGCAGCTCATCCACCTTGCTGAAACGCCCCAGGGCTTCAATCCCCGGTTTGCCGCGGCCAAAGCGGATCACCGCCTGATCCATCAGGTTCTTCATGCCGCTCTGATGGAAGCTGTTCAACCAGGCCAGGTGCAGCACCTCGTTATCTCTGGCGCCGTTGACGTCGATGTGGTGCTCGAGAATGATGCGGTCCTGGGTCAGCGTGCCGGTCTTGTCGGTGCAAAGCACGTCCATGGCGCCAAAGTTCTGAATGGCGTTCAAACGCTTCACCACCACCTTGCGACGCGACATGGCGATCGCCCCTTTCGCCAGGTTGGAGCTGACGATCATCGGCAGCATTTCCGGCGTCAGGCCGACCGCCACCGCCAGCGCGAACAGCGCCGCTTCGCTCCAGTCGCCTTTGGTGAAGCCGTTGATCAGCAACACCACCGGCACCATCACCAGCATGAAGCGAATCAACAGCCAGCTGACGCTGTTCACCCCGCGATCGAACGCAGTCTGCGCCCGTGTCCCGACGATCGACTTGGCCAACGAGCCGAAGTAGGTGCGCCCGCCGGTCGCCACCACCACCGCCGTAGCGGTACCGCTGGCGACGTTGGTGCCCATCAGACAGATGTTGGAGAGCTCAAGCAGCGCGTTCTCGCTGGACACTTCCCCTTCGCTCGACTTCTGCGCCACGTTGCCCATCGCATCGTATTTCTCGATAGGGATCGCCTCGCCGGTCAAAATCGCCTGGCTGATGAACAGATCGCGCGAGGCGATAAGACGCACGTCGGCCGGCACCATGTCACCGGCGGAGAGCTGGATGATATCCCCCGGCACCAGTTCGCGGATCGGCACTTCCAGCGTCAGCGGATGCGCGCTGTAGCTGCTGCGGCGCAGCACCGTGGCGGTAGTGCGCACCATCGATTTCAGCGCTTCCGCCGCTTTGTTGGTGCGGTATTCCTGCCAGAAACGCAGCAGCCCGCTCAGCGTGACCATGGTCAGGATGATAATGACGCCGGTGAGTTCAGTTTCTTCACCGCTCTGGAGCGGCAGCCAATAATCGGTAAAGAAACTGATCGCAGCCAGCACCATCAGCACGAAGATAAACGGGTTGTTGAAGGCCTTGATCAGCTGGATCAGGGCATGCGGCGCCTTGTCATGGGCGACCTGGTTGGCGCCGAACTGCTCCAGCCGCTCATCGGCGTCGTCCTGGGTCAAGCCGTTGCGGTTGCACTTCAGGTTCGCCAGCGTTTGAGCGATGCTGTTGGTGGCCTCTTGCGCAATGGCGTAGGTCACCGCGTCTTTATCACGGCGACGCGTTCTTTCATTAATCTGAGTCATAACGCTATTCTCTTATTTTAGTTCTGCGCACAGCGAAGCCCCGCCCGATAAACAGGTGACTATGCGCAGCTTGGAATTTTTTATTAGCGTGACTAAATGGCGGAATTACCCTGTCAGCCACGCTGGAATCATTTTCCTTCCGGGGTCATCGTCCATAACGCCTCCTTAATGCTCAGCGTTATTCAAGGCGTGCATGAATAAACCTGAACATATAATCAAGTTAATCAATATTTATATCATTAATCAGACCGGTAATTCGGACGCGACGCGCCAGCGAACGGCGCTCACGCTTTTTTCCAGACTGACGCGGCAGACAATACCTTCGATTTCTTTTTGCGCGGCCGGCGTAGCGGTAATTTCCGCGCACACTTCCAATTGTCCCGGGCTCGAAATATCGGCGCTGCGCAAGGATTGCAGCCGCAAGGCGACGCCGTTCAGCGCCTGCAGGATCAGGGTGCGCACCAGAATTTCGTCCTGCTCGCCGCAGGTCACCTGAATGCGATAGCACAGTTCCAGATCGGTCGCCTGCTGATGCGGCTGCAGATTGATGCGCTGCGCGGCTTCGCGCAGCAGGATATTGGCGCACAGGATCACCAGCGTAGCGACCACCGCATCCCAATGCTGGCCCAGGCCGCACAGTACGCCGATCCCCGCCGAACACCACAGCGTGGCGGCGGTATTGAGGCCGCGAATATTAAGCCCTTCACGCATGATCACGCCGGCGCCGAGGAAGCCGATACCGGATACGATCTGCGCCGCCACACGGCCGGCGCTGGCCGGATCGGTGGACATGGAGCTGAGAATAAAGACCGCCGCGCCGGTCGCCACCAGCGCATTGGTGCGCAGGCCGGCCATGCGTTGGCGCCACTGGCGTTCGGCGCCAATGACCGCGCCCAGGCACATCGCCAGCAATAAATTCAAAACGAAAGGAGTCATAGCCATGACTGTCCCCTTAATTAACCGCAGGAGATAAAATCATGTGCTGTTTAGCACACGCGAAATCGCGCTGAAAATAAATCAGCGAATCAGCGTGCTGTGCCTGGAGGGAAAAGGCTGTGGCTGCAGAATACCATAATAACGTCCAACTCAATTCACCTGAAACCGTCAGGCATCAGGAAACGTTTCTTATTCGGGTATGCACAGCTCAGAAATAACTGGAGAGGGGTGCTGCCCGCCGATAACGGCAAGCAACAAATCAGAAGAGAATTGGTCAGCTTGCCTTATTTGTTTTATTACAACTACAACTGTCCAATTGGGTTTCTCCACTGAAATTTTGGCTGAGTATAGTGACGTCGGGTAATGAAGTAAAGGCTAATTTATTAAACGAAAAATAAACTGGAATACGGCGTTTATATTTCGATGTCACAAATAGAAGATGGCGACATTGGGTGACAGTGCGCTTATCGGTAAACTGCCCTCTTTCATCTTCCAAGGACGCCCCTGATGAAACAACGGTTTTCCCCGCTCGCGCTGGCGCTGCTCATCAGTTTTCCCGCCGATGCCTTACTGCTGCAGCAAGGCGACGTGCAATTTGAACTCGACCCTGCCACGCTGCATATCGCCGCAGGCCCGGTGCCGATCAATCTGGCGCAGCCTGCGCAGCAGGTAACGGATCTTACCGCAACGCCACGACGCGCCAGCTGGCGATGGCCGCAACGCGCAATCAACGTCAGCGCCCGTCTGGAAGGCGGCGATCTGCGCCTGAGCTTCAGCAGCGATCGGCCGCAAACCCTGAACTGGTATCGTATGCCGCAGGGGGAAACGCTGCTGTTGCCGATCGGCGAAGGCAGCCGCATCCCGCTGGACAACGCGGTCTGGCGTCATTACCTGACGACGGAAATGACGCCGCTGGATACCAACTGGGATCTGAAACTGCCGCTGTGGAGCCTGCAACACCAGGGTAAGGTCTACAGCTGGCTGATGTTGACGCCGTTCAGTAACCAGATAGCCTTCGCCACCGCGCAGGAAAAGCTGGCGATGCGCGCCAGCCACCAATTCAATCGCTTCAATCAACAACAGGCATTCGAGGTGCTGCTGCACGTCGGCAACGCCCCGCTGTCCGGCGCCCGCCGTTACCGCGACTATCTGCAACAAAACGGCCGGTTCAGCAGCCTGCGCGAGAAGATCAAGCAGGCGCCCGAAGGCGAAAAGCTGATCGGCGCTACCCATATCTATCTGTGGGGCGACCAATTGCTGGCGGCGGAAGATGTCAAGGATTGGCCGGGATTACTGCACTACTTCGCTTCTCCCGCCGCCGAAGCGCTGCGGCAGAAGATGGACGCCGAGAGCAGAAGCTTGCTGCTGCGGCTGGCGGGAAAAACGCCGGAGGGCTGGCAACAACAGCCCCTGATCGACGGCATCAACCGGGCGTTGACGGCGCAGTTCGCGCTTGGCGCGACGCCGGATGACGCCGACTTTCTGCAGGCGCAGCAGCGCCAGGCCGCCGCAGTGCGGGCGCTGGCGCAACGGGAGCTGGGACGCTGGTTAACCCCAGCGGACGGTTGGGGGCAAGGGTTGGCCAAACCGGTGATCGACGCGCTGCGCCAGGCCGGTTTGCCGCGCCTGTGGTTGGGCACCGATAACTGGACCGCCGCCTTCCTGCACCCGCAAGCGGTAGCCGCCGCCAAAGCGGCCGGTTATCTGATCGCCAGCTACGATTCCTACGATACCGCCATCGCGCGCGGCGTCAACGACAGCTGGCTCACCGCGCAGTTGCCGACGACGCTGCGGGAATCCTGCGCCATCGTGCGCGCAGACGGCAGCAGGAAACCCGGCTTCGGTAAACAGGGTTATTACCTCAATCCAGGCTGTGTCCTGCCCTATTCTCAACAGCGCATGCGCGAACTGGTGCAATTGGCCGGGTTGAACAGCCTGTTTCTCGATGTGGACGGCACCGGCATGGTGTCCGACGACTATCAGCCCGACCACCCAACCGGCGCGGCGCAGATGGCCGAAGCCCGCAACGCCCGGCTCGCCTGGTTCAGCGCCACCCTTAAGTTACCGCTGGGCTCAGAGGATGGCAACGCAGTGACCGCGCGCAGCCTGATGTTCGCCCACGGCATGGAAACCTGGGGATTCGGCTGGGGAGATAAACAGATGAATCAGGATAAATCCTCGCCCTATTATCTCGGCGCTTGGTGGCCCAACGCCCAACCGGCGTTTTTCTTCCGCCCCGCCAAAGTGAAACAGCCCTACCGTACCGTCGAATTCGATCCGCGTTACCGCCTGCCGCTGTACCAGGCCGTTTTCCACGATGCTATCGTCAGCAGCCACCACTGGAATTACGACAATCTGAAGTTCAGCGACGTTCAGACCACCCGCAGCCTGCTCAGCCAGTTGTACAACACCGCGCCGATGTTCCACCTGAGCCGCACCACTCTGGCGGCGCGCTTACCGGCGATAAAACGCGCCGACGCCGCCTTCCGGCCGCTGCATCAGGCCTTGTGGGATAAAGCGTTAACCGACTTCCGTTGGCTCGATCGGGACGGCTGGGTGCAACAGACGACGTTCAGTGACGGATCGACCCTGACCGCCAATTTCAGCGCGCAGCCTTTCGGCGGCGTGGCGCCCCACAGCGTACGCGCCAAACTGGCCGACGGCCGCACTCTCGACGTCGCACCTTAGCAAGGCCGCCGACAGTGGGCTACGCTAGGCTATATTTCCGTTTACCCACAAGGAGCGGCCGATGACTCCCCTGATCCACACTCTGCTCGACGAGATTTGGCAAAGCCTCGGGCAATGCCCCGCCCCCGCCGATCGCCTCACCGTAAGCGGCACCGGCGCATTGCCTTCGGCTTTTCCCGTGACCGAATTGGCCACCGCCGCCTGGAGCGCCGCAGGTTTAGCCTGCGCCGAGCTGCTGCGGCGCGAGGGCGCCGCAGCGCAGCAGGTTTGGGTCGATCAACGCCTGGCCTCGCTTTGGTTCGGCTGGACGCTGCGCCCGCTGGGTTGGACACTGCCCGCCGCCTGGGACGCGCTGGCCGGCGACTACGCCACGGCGGACGGCTGGATACGCCTGCATACCAATGCGCCGCACCATCGGCGAGCGGTGGAGCAGGTGCTGGGCCCGGCATCGAAGAAAGGCGCGCTGGCGGAACGTGTGCTGGCCTGGAAAAAAAGCGAGCTGGAGGAAGCGGTGATCGCGGCCGGCGGCTGCGCAGCCCAAATGCGTTCGGCGGCCGCGTGGCGACAACATATTCAGGGTAAAAGCGTGGCGCTCGAACCGCTGATCCACACCGCATTGCAGCCGGAAGCGCCATCGCCCGGCTGGACGCTGCCCGTCGCCCGGCCGCTGCACGGCGTGCGGGTACTGGACCTGACGCGCATTCTCGCCGGGCCGATCGCCACGCGTTTTCTCGCCGGCTTGGGCGCCGACGTGCTGCGTATCGACCCTTACGGGTGGGATGAGCCCGGGGTCGAACACGAAGTGATGTTGGGCAAGCACAGCGCGCGCCTCAACCTGACCAATGCGCGCGATCGCCATACGTTTGAGCACCTGCTGAGAAACGCCGACGTCATCGTGCACGGCTACCGCGCCGGCGCGCTGGAGAAACTGGGCTATGGCGCGGAGGAAAGGCACGCGCTGGCGCCGGGCCTGATCGACGTCTGCCTGAATGCCTACGGCTGGAGCGGGCCGTGGCGCACCCGGCGCGGTTTCGACAGTCTGGTGCAGATGAGCTGCGGGTTGGCGGAGGCGGGCATGGTTTGGCGCAGCGCCAGTTTGCCGGTGCCGCTGCCGGTACAGGCGCTGGATCACGCCACCGGCTATTTGATGGCGGCGGCGGTGCTGACCGGTATGACGCAGCGCCTGTACCGCGGCACCGGCTATCGCGCGCGCTTGTCGCTGGCGCGGACGGCGCAGCTGCTGCTGGCGCATCCCTACCCGACGCATTATCGGCCGGAACCGCTGACACCGGCCGGAAGCGCCGACGAGAACCCTGAAACGGAACTGACTTACTGGGGGGCCGCGCAACGCCTGCGCGCGCCGTTGAGTCTGCAGGGCACGGCGCTGCAATGGGCGCTGCCGGCGACCACGCTCGGCACCTCGCAACCGGAATGGCTACGCCGCTAAATCGCCGCCAACTGCTGCTGAAGCCACTGCAGCAAGCGGGTGACCGCCGGCGTCAACCCGGCGGTCTGCGGCCATGCCAGATAAACGTCGTCATCGCTCAGGCGACAGGGCGCGGCCAAGGCCACCAGCCTCCCCGCGTCGAGGGCATCCTGCACCAGCAGCTTTTTCGCCAACGCAATGCCAAACCCTTGCTCCGCTGCGCGAATCAATAATCCGGCATCGTTGAACAACGCCTGTTGCCGCCCGCATAACGGGCGCCCCTGCGCGTTGAACCAGTCGCGCCAGGGACTGACGTCGTGCTCGAGTAACGGAATATCGCCACCGTTCTCGAAAGCCGCCCCCCATTCTCGCGCCATATCCGGCGAAGCGACAGGCAACACGTCCCCCGAGGCGATGCGCTGCGCCTGCAGCCCCGCCCATTGACCGCGGCCGATGCGGATCGCCGCATCGAACCCCCGCTGCGACAGATCCTGCAGCGCCAGCGACGCATCGATATCCAGCGCAATATCGGCACAGGCCTCATGAAAAGCCGACAGACGCGGCAGCAGCCAGTAATGGGCAAAAGACGGCAACACGCTGATGCGCAGCGTCTGGCTTGCCGCCGCTCGCCGGGCGCGGGCGACGCCCTGCTGCAGCGCCTGCAGCGCCGGCTCTACCGCCGCCAGCAACTCTCGCCCGGCGGCATTCAGGCGCACGCCGCGCCCGCGCCGTTCAAACAGCGGAGAGCCGACCGCCTGCTCCAGCAGCTGAATTTGCTGGCTGACCGCGCCGTGCGTCAAATGCACCTGTTGCGCCGCAGCGCGCAAATTTTCCAACCTGGCGGCGATCGCAAAGGTCGGCAAGACATGCAAGGGAATGCGTTCACTCATCATTGGTTAACCAGGCTATCCAAAAAGGTTATTTTTCATCGATTTTGACCGGCAGGCAAATGTTCTATGTTTACCCCATCATCCCTGACGCTTTCGGAGCCGCCATGCACCCACGTTTACAACAGGACCTCGCACAGTTTCCGCAGATCCTCGATCGCACCCGCCAACTGGCGGAAGATTTCCTGGCTGGGCTGCAGCAACGCTCGGTCTGCCCACCGCTCGAGCATCAGCAGCTGCAACCGGGCGACGATCGGCTCGACGAAAACGGCGAAGGCGCCCTGGCGGCGCTGGAGCGTTTTTGGCAACGTTATCAGGCCGGCATTTCCGCCAGCGCCGGCCCGCGTTATTTCGGCTTCGTCACCGGCGGCGGCACCCCGGCGGCGGTCGCAGCGGACTGGCTGGTTAGCGTGACAGACCAAAATAGCCTGCTCAGCCATGATACCATCGCAGCCACGATCGAGCTGGCGGCCGTGACGCAATTGAAATCCCTGCTGGGCCTGCCGGAAACGTTCAGCGGCAGCCTGGTCAGCGGCGCGACCATGGCCAATTTCACCGGGCTGGCCATTGGTCGGCAGTGGCTGGGGCAACAGCGCGGCGTGGATATCGCCCAACAAGGCCTGGCGGCGCTGGGCCCGATCCGGGTTCTGGGAGCCAATCCACATTCCAGCAGCGTGAAGGCGCTCAGCATGCTCGGTATCGGCCGCGAGGCGTTGACGATCGTCGCCAGCCTGCCGGAGTCTGAAGCCATGGATATGGCGGCGCTGGAGCGGCAGCTCGCCGCCGGCGCTGGCCAGCCAACGTTGGTACTGGCCAGTGCCGGCACAGTCAATACCGTCGCTTTCGACGATCTGCCGCAACTGCTGGCGCTGCGAGAGCGTTATCCATTTTGGCTGCATGTCGATGCGGCATTCGGCGGCGTGGCGGCCTGCTCGCCGCTCTACGCCCCAAGGCTCGAGGGCTGGCAGCATGCCGATTCCATCACCGTCGATGCGCACAAATGGCTGAACGTGCCTTATGACAGCGCGATCCAATTTACCCGCCATCTGGATCTGCAGATGCAGGTATTTCAGAACCATTCGGCCTACCTGGAAGCACCGACGCTGCGACCAGACAACTATCTGCATCTGACGCCGGAAAATTCGCGCCGCTTCCGCGCCCTGCCGCTTTGGCTGACGCTGAAAGCCTATGGCCGCAGCGGCATACGTGATATCGTCGAGCGCAATGTCGAACTGGCGCAGGCGCTGGGAGCGGCGTTAGCGGCCGAGGACGGTTTCCATCTGTTGGCGCCCGTGAATATGAACGTGGTGTGCTTTGCCCTCAGTCATCCACAGGGCGACAGCGAAGCGGCGCGCGATCGCTTTCTCGAACGCCTTAGCCGGCATGGGGTGGCGCGTTGCACCCCTACGCGTTATAACGGCCAGCCGGGGATCCGCGCCGCGCTGGTCAACTGGATGACGGAGGAACAGGACATTCGCCTGACGCTGGACTCGCTGCGCCATTGCCTGGCGGAGACGGCCTAAACGCCTGGCGCGTCACCCGGGCTGGAAGGCCTGCAAACGCCGTTCTTGCCGCCCGTCGTCGCCGATGTTATCCGGCGACAGCCAGGCGGCAAACGCCGAGCGCAGCGCCGGCCATTCTCCATCGATGATCGACAGCCAGTCGGTGTCGCGCGTGCGTCCTTTGACGACGACCGCCTGACGGAACGTGCCCTCATAGCGAAAGCCAAAACGCTCGGCGGCCTGACGCGAAGGCAGATTGAGGCTATCGCATTTCCATTCGCAGCGCCGGTAACCCAGATCGTCAAACAAATGGCGCAGCATCAGGAAAATGGCCTCGCTGCCGAGCGCACTGCGCTTCATCAGCGGGGACCAGTTGATGGTGCCCAGTTCAGCCGCACCGTTGGCGGGATCGATGCGCAAAAAAGCGCAGGTTCCTACCGCGCGCCCGTTCGCCTGATCGATCACCACCATCGTGCGCCTGTCGGCGCTGGACGCCAGGGCCTGCAGGTAATGCTGAAAATCCTCGCGTGTCTGCGGCCGCGCCCAAAACAGATAGGTCCAGTCGCGGTCGTCCTCGGCGGTTTGATAAGCCTGATAAAGCTCGTCGCCCCAGCGTTCGAGGTTCAGTGGTTCCAGGCGGCAAAACCGCCCTGACAGTAACGCTTGCCCGGGCATGCCTGCCGGCTGCCAATGAGGGAGGGCATCGCCTATCGGCTGCCCATATTGATTTTGTCTCACCGCGACATCCTGTTTTTGAAAGGTGCAAGAGCAAATTAAAACCGGCGCGTGTCAGAAACAACTCCGACCTGCCGCCGCCCCTGCCGACCGGCTGGCAAGACGATAGTTTAGAAAAATCACTCAATCACCGATAAACATTCACACAAATGATTTCATATGAAATAAATATCCACATAACCTATTGTAAAATGGTGATTTATGGCAACAATTAAGCTACACATTCCAGCAATAATGTTAACTTTTGTTTGTTGTTATGATAAAAACAGAAGCGCTTATCATTAGCGAAAGGTGCCAAGATAATCATAACGCAATGATTTTTATGATTAAAAATAGAAGAGCCTAGAAGCGAGTGCTTTTTGAGCACTTAAAAAGCACGCTAAAAGACTTCAAAAAAAAGACACATGAATTTTTTTTAAGACTTTTCCTAGCAAACTAAAATTTTGTTTCGTGACATGATGAACAGATTATCAGCAGACAATGCCGGCAGGCGCGGGCGCCAAGCGCGAATCAGGCCCATCATGCCGACGCCGGGCGAGTAGCGGATCGCTCTGACTTAAGCCAAACTTATAGATTCATGCGATTAATAAGTTTAGTATGAAAATATCATTGAGTGCCGTCGTGTTTATTGATAGAACACTCGCTACACTGAATTATTGTTCCATTTTGCCTTTCGGCTTTTTAGGCTTTTTCTCATATTACCGCAGTAAAACGGATTTAAGTGGGGGTGCGATATGCCAACGATTATCATGGATTCATGTAGCTATACCAGATTGGGGTTAACCGACTATCTGACTTCGCATGGCGTGAAGAAGCGCCATATTAATGCCATCGAGGACATTGACAGCCTGCATGAAAAATGCAGTAAGTTGAATCCTAGCCTGGTGTTTATTAACGAGGACTGCTTCATCCATGAAGCAAACGCCACGGAGCGAATAAAACGGGTGATTTCACTGCACCCGGATACGTTATTCTTCATCTTCATGGCTATTACCAATGTACATTTCGACGATTATTTATATGTTCGCAAGAACGTCATCATATCGTCAAAATCCATCAAACCAGAGACTATGAATCAGCTACTTAGTCATTATCTCGAGAAAAAATCCCTACGGGTGGAGAAATCTTCTCTGGATCAAACGCCGGTGACGCTGAGCCAAACTGAATCGAACATGTTACGCATGTGGATGTCAGGGCAAGGCACCATCCAGATATCAGACCAGATGCAAATAAAGGCCAAAACGGTCTCTTCCCACAAGGGAAACATCAAGCGGAAAATAAAAACGCACAACAAGCAGATCATTTACCACGTTGTCCGTTTGACCGACACATTGACTAGTGGAATATTCGTCAATAGCCGCTGAACCGTAGAGAACGCCCCCACTTTGTTTACCCATCGTTAATTTCCGGTGATAACGTAATCCGGTTCTCAAACGCTGGGATAACCAAAAGAATACCTGCTGCGTTATCCCCCGCTAGCGCAACGGGTATTTTTATGTCGTCGATAAAAAAATTCTTACCGCATTGAAATAATCTCAAAATAGACAGTTTCGTTAGCAAATTAATGAGATTATTCGAAGTTACTGCCCGGGCGCGCCGCAAGGCTCCACAAAAGTGCCGTCACGGCTGTCGATTTCATTAAAAAACCACACGCCCGCCGGGTAGTCCTCAAGAGACACCAGATACATGGTACCTTCGTTGAAGACCTCTACGGCCAGAATGACGCCTTCGCGCCGTGGGCCACCATCTGTTTTTACCGTCACTCGATCGTTAACCTGCATACCCTTCCCCATTCTTTGCGATTGGCATCAGTGTATTACAAAACCCCGGGTGAAGGACACCGCCCCAGCCCTGCCGGTTTCTGCTATCAGCGTAGCAGCCGCCTGGATTTTCACTTTCTTAACGGTTTGACCGCAGAATCTTAAGCCGTCCTCGCGTAACCTGTCTTCAGGCGTTTCCCCCCCAGAGAAGCGCTTGCAAATGAAGAAGTAACAAGGAACTTTTGCCCGCAGACTTGCGGGCTTTTTTTTATGCGCCGTCAAATTGCAGGCATAAAAAAACCCGCCTCGGCGGGTTTTATTCAATCAGCGGTAGACGCCAATTAGATAGCGGTAACGTTAGCCGCAGATGGACCTTTCGCACCGTTCTCGATAGAGAACTGTACGTTCTGGCCTTCAGCCAGGGTCTTGAAGCCTTGATCCTGGATAGCAGAGAAGTGTACGAATACGTCTTTGCTGCCGTCTGCTGGGGTGATGAAACCAAAACCTTTAGCTTCGTTGAACCACTTCACTTGACCTTTGATCATGTTGGACATGTCTAATTTCCTTCAATAATAATGTTAGCCGCCATGGGCGAGATAGCCGGTCATCAGTTACTTATGGAGGCACTGGAAAGGAAATTCGTCAGAGAAGGGCTATCCGGGATAACGCTTTAAATTTGAACTACTTTACTCAAAATGTCGTGCATAAATAGGTCTGTACCACAGGCCGACATCATTAACTCACGAGCGAGCGGCAATAGCAACCTTTTTCGCCGTGCAGGGGCGTTAATCTCGGCTAAACGCACAGGATTTGACCCCGTCTGCCTACGGGATCGCCAGCTGAATCCCCATTACGCCGCAGGCAAATGATAGTAATTCTCGTTTTACTGTTTTATAGTTGCCCGGCGTAATCATCCAGGGAGACTCACCATGCCGAGATGGCTCACATTACCGGCCGCCAGCGCCGCCGCCCTGCTGGCCTTTGCCGCTTACAGCGCCCCGCTTGGCGCGCTGGAGCTGAATTATCAAGCCCCCGATCCCAGCGTCGCCCCCGCGCCCAAGCCGCCGACGTCGCCTGGGCCCGCGCCCAAGGCCGAGAAACCGCCGATCACCTGGGCAGAGGCGCGAGATAAAAACGGTTTTCGCGTCGACATCGAGTGCGATCATCCGGGCTGCAGCAAGCCGCGCACCAAACCTTATCCCGCGTATGACGGCCCGGTGAAGAAAACCGATCGCCGCCGCCAATCCGATCCTTATTCCACCAACCAGGATCCCGATTACAACATTCAGTTAGGCTATGAGTGGTAATGACGCTTTCGGAGAATACCTATACCTCACGCAATCACGGCCGCTTAGAATGGCGTCAGTTCACCACTCCTCCTGGTGTTGAACATGACAAGCTGTGTTGCAAATCTTTATGCGCCTCCCTATAGGCGCTTTTTTTTGCCCTTCTCGCATCTCGCCTTTCCGATTACAGATTGGTCTCATTGCCCTGCAAAGTGATGAATGTCACAAATACGCCTCCTTGCCATTCTTATTCGGAGGTGATGTTCATGGCCACAGGATCTCTTGCCCTCCTGGCCGTCTTGGCCGGCATTGCGGGCTATGCGCTCTATAAACACTTCAAATCTCAGAAGAAAAGCGCATTCGTTCGCCCGCACGATCGGTAACCGACAACGCATTTTCACCGCAAAGGCGCGGCACGCCGCACGCCGCGCCTGCGGTTACCGTCATCCTTTCATCACAAAACTGTCACAATATGGCCATATGATGATTAGCGATTATCCGTTCTGGCTTAACACCAAGGATTTCGCCCATGACCATAATTAAAGCTGCAAACCACCAGGAAGCAGAAAAGCTCATCCGCGCCGGCACAGCCAAGAAAATCGAACTGGCTTACGACATCGGCAGCGACGATTTCTTCCAGCTTGCCAGCCTGTGGTGCGATAAAGGCGCCAAGATCTCCAAAGGAAAAGAACACTTTATCGTTTCATTGAAAGGGTTCCGCATCCCCCCTAACGATTGATGCCCAGCCGCCCATCGCGGCGGCGTCTCCTCCTCTTCCTCGCAAAACCGCTCTATTCGACCACGCGTACCTCATTCGATTTCGCTAAGCTAACAGCAGACTTTATTGTGGACGCGCCACCTGATAACCGCGTCCGCCACGATGAGGAGAGTAACCATGTCAACGAATGCACCGCTGCCCGACACGATGAAAGCGATTGAGATCAGCCAACCCGGCGCCCCCGAGGTTCTGGTCGTCGCCGAACGTCCGGTGCCGGTTCCGCAAGCGGGCCAACTTCTGGTGAAAATCGCCGCCGCCGGCGTTAACCGCCCCGACGTGCTGCAACGTCAGGGGAACTATGCGCCACCGCCCGGCGCCTCGGATATTCCCGGCCTCGAAATTGCCGGCGAAGTGGTGGCCATCGGTGAAGGCGTGACCCGCTTCGCGATCGGCGATCGGGTTTGCGCCCTCATCGCCGGCGGTGGCTACGCGCAATACTGCGCCGTGCATGAAAGTAATGCGCTGCCGGTTCCGGCGGGCCTGAGCCTGACCGAGGCCGCCGCGCTGCCGGAAACCTTCTTTACCGTCTGGGTCAACGTGTTCCAGCGCGGTCACCTCAAAGCCGGCGAGACCGTGTTGATCCACGGCGGCACCTCGGGTATCGGCACGGTCGCCACCATGCTGGCGAAAGCCTTCTGCGCCCAGGTGATCACCACCGTCGGTTCAGAAGAGAAGCGTCAGGCGAGCCTGGCGCTGGGCGCCGACGTGGCGATTAATTACCGCAACGAAGACTTTGTCGCCCGCACCAAAGACGCCACTAACGGCAAAGGCGCCGACGTGATCGTCGATCTGATCGCCGGCGACTATGTGGCCAAGAACTATCAGGCCGCAGCGATGGAAGGCCGTATCGTGCAAATCGGCACGCAAAACGGCGTGGTAAAAGAGCTCAACCTGATGCCGCTGCTCTTGAAACGCTTGACCCATACCGGTTCGACGCTGCGTTCGCGCAGCGTCGCGGACAAAGCGCAGATTGCCGCCGAGCTGCACGAGAAAGTTTGGCCGCTGCTGGAGCGCGGCGTGCTGAAACCGCAAATCTTTAAAACCTTCCCGCTTGAAGAGGCGGCCGCTGCGCATGCGCTGATGGAATCCAGCGAGCACATCGGCAAAATCATGCTGACGTTCTGAGACCTTTCCCCGCAGCGGGGCTGCGGGGACATTTATGCCGCATTCAGGGAATGATGCGGCGACGACGGAATGCATCGAACAGCGAGAAAAACATGGCTTCGGTTTCGACAAACTGATGGAAACCGAAACGCCGCGCCTTGCTGCCGTCCGCGAACATGTCGTAGTCCCAGGAAAAGACGAAATCGGCGAAACGCCAGCCGGCCACCGCCCGGTAAT
This sequence comes from Serratia sp. ME47, assembly GCF_903970925.1. Taxonomy (NCBI): domain Bacteria; kingdom Pseudomonadati; phylum Pseudomonadota; class Gammaproteobacteria; order Enterobacterales; family Yersiniaceae; genus Serratia; species Serratia sp. ME47. The sequence continues at coordinate 427,168 of NZ_CAJCKE010000001.1, forward strand.
CGGGCTCGGTCAAGGAGTGCCGTTGCGCCAGCTCACGCCACAGCGGCGCTTTGTCCACCATCATGTTTTCCAGCGTCATCGGCAACGGCGGCGCACATTCCAGCCCGAAGTACGCGGCGATTTTCGGCCACATTTCGCTCCAGCGAAACAGATCGCCGTTGTTGATGTTAAACGCCTGATTGGCTGCCGCAGGTTCGGTCGCCGCCCAGAGCGTGGCGCGCGCCAGCAGTCCGGCGTCGGTCATTTCCAACAGGCTGTGGTAAGCGCCCGGCTTCCCGGGAAAGCGCAGCGGCAGCCCGAGCGCTTTACTGATCGAGGCGTAAACCGCGATGCTTAACGCTAGATTCATCGGGTTGCCGAGCGAGAAGCCCCCCACGACGCTCGGGCGAATGGCGCTCCAACGCCAGCGCTTGCCTGTTTGGCGCTGCTCCAGATACTGCTGCTGCGCCACGTTAAACTCCGGCGGCATATGCCCGGCATCGCTTTCACGCGCCGGCGTTTTAAACGGCCCCAAATGCGCGCCATAAACTTTATAGCCCTGCATCAGGCTGATATGCTCCAACGCCGGCGCAATCGGCTCCAGCCCTTCGACAACGTGTTGCAACATTTGCAGGTTCGGCGCCACCAGCCCCGCCCAATCCGGAGCATCCTGATAGGCGGCATAGAAAACGTGGCTAATCGCGCTCAGCGGCCGCAGCGCGTCCCGCGTCGCCGCCGCATCCAGCACGTCAACCTGCAGGTGGCGCACCCCAGGCGCCGGTTCGCCGCCCCGGCGCGAGACGCCCACCACTTGCCAACCTTGGTCAATCAGCTCCTCAATCAATCGGCGCCCAATCACGCCATTGGCGCCGATCACCAGCGCCTGTCGCTTTGCGTCCATTTTGTCACCCCTCAGACTATCGATACCCTGAGTGTTATTGATTAGCGATACTTGCGGTAGATGAGGGTTTCCACTAACACTAATAAGAAATATCTATAGGCAAAATCGACATGGATAAGCTGAACGCAATGAAAACCTTTATGCGGGTGGCGGAGCTGGGCAGCCTGTCGGCCGCCGCGCGCGATCTGCGTTTGACGCAGCCGGCGGTCAGTCAGCAAATCGCCGGTCTGGAACAGCAGTTGGGGGCGCAGCTGCTGTTTCGCAGCACGCGTGCGGTCACCCTGACGGAGGCCGGCAATGATTACTATCAGCGCCTCAAACCGATTATGGCGGCGGTCGACGAAGCGGAAGAGGCGTTGCACGGCCAGCACCACCAGCTGCAGGGCAATTTGCGCCTGCATGCGCCGACCGGATTCGGACAACGGCATATCACCCCTTTGGCCATCGCGTTCCAAAAACGTCATCCGGATCTCACCATCGAGCTGCTGCTGGACGATCGCCGCGCCGACGTCATCGGCGAAGGCATCGACGTGGCGCTGCGCTTCGGCGAATTGCATGCGCCCGGCATGGTGGCGAAACGGTTGGGTGAGCTGCAACGCCTGCTGGTCGCGTCGCCGGCCTATCTGGCCAGGCATGGCGCCCCTCGTTCGCCGGCGGATCTGGTGAAACATGCGCACATTCGCTACAGCGGCCTAAACGATGGCGATACGCTCACCCTGCTCGGCCCCCACGGCGCCGAGATGGTCGCGCTGCGGCCCACGTTTCGCGCCAACAATACCTTATCGCTGCTGGCGGCCATCGAGGCCGGGGCCGGCATCGGTGGCGCTCAGCGGCCGCTGATCGGCGAACAGCTGGCGACGGGCGCGCTGGTTCCCGTCTTGCCGGAATACCGCTACCCGCCCATGGCGCTGCATGCGGTCTATCCCGCTTTACGTTTTATTCCGCAGAAAGTGCGCGCCTGGGTGGCGCATTTGCAACAGGCGTTGACGGCGATCGAGGGAATTAGCGGAGTGAATGCCCCCGGCCAGACGCCGGGAGCATAATCATTATTTGAACAGTTTGCCGACCATGTCGCCCAGTTCATTGCTGTCTTGCTGCACTTCACCGTTTGGCGAAGCGGCATCCGCTACCGTCGGCAAGAACTGTGCAATGGTGCTGGACGCCTGGGCCGGATCGACGCCCAGCTTTTCAGCCAGTTGATTGATCGCATCGCTGCCCAACGCCTGCTGCACATGATCGCCGGTAATCGGCTGGTTTTCGCCGTTACCGAGCCAGGAACCGACGATATCGCCGAACTGCCCCTGGCGGAACTTGTCTAAAATGGCCTGCAGGCCGCCTTGTTGCTCGACCCACTGCATAATGGCGATGTAGTCGATGCCTTTGCCGTTGGCGCCGCCGCCCAGAATGTTACCCAATACGCTATCGAACAGACCCATGATATTCCCCTTTCAGCCGCTGCGGCCCGCGCCGCACAGCCGGATTGATTTCACGAAAAAGGGCCGCCGCGGCGACCCTGTTGAGCAACGGCTGCTTAGCCTTTGATCTTCCTGTAGACAAAAAGCACCACCAGGGCACCGATGACCGCCACCACGAAGCTGCCCAGGTTAAAACCGTCAACGCGTCCCATACCGAAGAAGGTGCTGATATAGCCGCCGACGACGGCGCCCACGATCCCCAGTATAACGGTAACAATAAAGCCGCCGCCGTCTTTGCCCGGCATAATCCATTTAGCCAGGATACCGGCGATTAAACCAAAAATGATCCAGGAAATGATGCCCATTTTTACTCTCCCTATTGCCTTTTGCCTAACAGAAATCCTATTACCAGGCCCACGACGGCGCCGGCGCCTACCCCTGCCCAAGGGTTATCCTTGATGCAGGCACATGATTGCTCGAGCGCTGCCTTTACGCCGCTGCGCACTTCGCAGGCGGTGGTTTTAACGTAGTCGCTCGGTTGCTCAACACCGCTTAGATCGTCATTTTCATATGACATGTCAAATCCTTACAGACCCGCCCTCTGAGAACTTCGTCACCTGTTTCACGTCCGGCGCCGCCCGTTCCGCGATCTTGCTCTGGACACTCTGCCCACAGCCGTTCAAGACGGGGCGTACGGCGACAAACGCACAACATCACACTATGACTATAGTAAAAAATCAGCGGTTTACCCATTTCCGTCCGTCTGAATTTCACCGCTTCAAAAGCGATCGCATTTCATCCCATTGTCATCTGGGCAGGCTAAAGTTTAAACACAGCCTCCTGGAGGAAACGCCGATGTTCAATGCCCCTTTTGTCCTGATTCTCGCGCTGCTGTATGCGCTGGCGGCCGTTTGGGACGGTTCCGCCGCGCTGCTGTTTCTCTAAGGTTACATAGTGGTTGTCACTTTTGCGATGCGCTGAATTGTGTCCTTATTTTTCAATGTCGCCAGCCGGTTGAAATAGCGGTGAATATCCGCCCTTCCCTCGGTAAAAATCTCATTTCGTTCCGTTTTCCGTCTGCGCTTAAATAAAGCGTAAAAAAAAGCATGAATGGAAAACCCGGTCTCACAAAAAATGCTCTATCATTTCGCACATAACAATTTGGGTTAAGGTCCCATTGCGAAATTAAAGGAAGAACAGAAAAAATGATTTCAAACCAACGCTTTGAGCGCGAATTCTTGCGCCCTCGTTATTGGTTGCTGTGGATAGGGCTGGGAATACTCTATCTATTGGTGTTATTGCCCTACCCGCTCATTTATCGGCTTGGACACGGCCTTGGCAGAATCGCCATGCCCCTGATGAAACGCCGGGTAAAAATAGCGCGCCGTAATTTAGAACTCTGTTTCCCTGAGATGCCCGCCGCCGAACGAGAGGCGCTGATTGTCAAAAATTTTGAGTCCGTCGGCATGGGCCTGTTCGAAGTCGGCATGGCCTGGTTCTGGCCTGACTGGCGCATCGCCCGTTGGTTTAAGGTGAGCGGCATGGAAAACATGCAGTTGGCGCGTCAGGACGGGAAAGGCGTGCTGCTGATCGGCCTGCATTTCCTCACTCTGGAGCTGGGCGCGCGCATCTTCGGCATGCAAAACCCCGGCATCGGCGTACACCGCCCGCACAATAACAAGCTGATGGAATGGGTGCAGACCTGGGGCCGGCTGCGCTCGAATAAATTCATGATCGATCGTAAAGATATCAAAGGCATGATCCGCAACCTGAAGCAGGGTGAAATCCTGTGGTACGCGCCGGACCACGATTACGGCCCGCAAAGCAGCGTGTTCGCGCCGTTCTTCGCCGTGGAAAACGCCGCCACGACGACCGGCACCTATATCCTGGCGCGTATGGGGCGGCCGTCGATCGTGCCATTCGTGCCGCGCCGTCTGCCGAATGCCCGCGGCTACGAGCTGATCGTGCAGCCGCCGCTGACGGACTTCCCGCTGGACGATGAAACGCGCGCGGCGGCCATGATGAACCGCGTGGTGGAAGAACAGGTGCTGCTGGCGCCCGATCAATACATGTGGTTGCACCGCCGCTTTAAAACCCGCCCACCCGGCGAACCTTCGCTGTATTAACCGCCTTCGTGCCTTCGCCCGCCCTGCCGGCGGCGAAGGCGCTCACCTAGCACGAGCATTCTACGTCAGGGGGACTACACTAATAAGTCACCGACGGCAATTATTGCCGCCAGCAATCATTTCTTCCCGCCCGAGGGCCGGTCGTTGCCTGTCGGACCACAACCGAGGTCAATGTCATGCTGGTACAACCCTATTTGTTCTTCAGCGGTAACTGTGAGCAAGCGATTAACTTCTATGTACAGCAGTTGAATGCCAAAATTGAAATGGTCATGCGTTTTAAAGACATGCCCGAAGAAGCCCGCCAAGGCGGGCCGCAGGATGTCAATCCTGAAGCGATCATGCATGCGCGTCTGCTGATTGGCGACGGCGTGCTGATGGCCTCCGACGGCTGTCCGCAGGATGACAGCGGCGGCGCTTCCCACAAAGGCTTCTCGCTGTCGCTGAACCCCAGCGACGCGGAACAAGGACGCAAACTGTTCGATAATCTGGCGCAGGGCGGCCAGGTGACGATGCCTTATCAAGCCACCTTCTGGGCCAAAGGCTTCGGCATGCTGACCGACAAATTCGGCGTCAACTGGATGATCAACGTCGAATAACCCCGCATGGCGCCGCTAGCTGTAGCGGTGCCAGTCATACGCCGCTTTGGCGAACAGCACGAACAACACCGTCAACAGCGCCAGCCCCAACCGCCAATAAGGCGACCGTCGCCGCCGCCAGGCGAAGAACATCATCACCGCCAGCGCCCCCAGTGTGAGGGGGTAATACACCGCCAGCGTCAGTAAAGCGATAATGATGTAATCCGACATGGCTCTTTTACTCCTTCGCGTTCACACCGCCGCAAATGCGGGGTGCGAGGCGCCTTTCTCCCTATCGCCACGTTAAGGGCTAGAGGTCTGGCGCATTTATGCATAAAATATAAGATTGCTCTTAACTCAAATTGAATAGTAATCAAACAACAAGGGTGACATGACTCAGCAGCAACCCATACAGGATGCCGCGGCGCCGCGCAGCGTTAAAAGCTCCCCATTATTATTTCAGGCCGGCGTGTTTGTCATCATCGTTGCCGCCACGCTGATCCTCTTTAACAGCTGGCAAATCTGGAACGCGCACCAGCGGGATCTGCGCAGCGCCGAGCATGAATCCGCCAACCTCGCCCGTTCGCTGGCGCAGCATGCCGACGATACCTTCATGCAGGTAGACGGCAATCTGCTCGATCTGACCGAACGTCTCCAGAACGACGGGCTGGGGCCCTCGCAATTGACCCGGCTGCAACGGGTGATGCAAACCCAGGTCGGCAACCTGCCGCAGCTGCACGGGATGTTTATCTACGATGCGAGCGGCCGCTGGCTGGCGACCTCCTCGGGCAAATTCATCAAGAACGCCAACAACGCCGATCGCGATTACTTCAAATATCACCAAAACCGCGATGGCGGCGGTCTGTACATCGGCGAGGTGATCCGCAGCCGCACCACCGGCGATCTGATCATCCCCGTTTCGCGGCGCTTCAACAACCCGGACGGCAGCTTTGGCGGCGTGGTGCTGGCGACGTTGTACGTCGATTATTTTCGCCAGTTTTACGACAGTTTCGCCCTCAACACCGACGCCTCGCTAAATCTGCTGCTGGCGGACGGCACCATCCTCTACCGCCGCCCTTACTCGGCGGCCTCGATCGGTAAAAATATCGCCAAGGGCGTGTTGTTCAGCGAAATATTGCCGCATTCGGAATTCGGCAACGCCACCATCACCTCGCTGTACGACAAAGTGGAGCGCATCTACGGCTATTCGCGGGTCAACCGCTTTCCGCTGGTGATCGCCGCCGGGCTGTCGAAACGCGACGCGCTGGCGGACTGGCGCACCGACGCCGGCCTGTTCGCCGCCGGCGGCCTCTCTCTGCTGATGATCCTGCTGGCGATGGGCGCGGTGCTGCTGCGGCAAATCAAGCACAGCATGCAAACCGAAGCCGAGCTGATGCGTACCCGCGATCAGCTGACCAGCATCAACCAGATGCTGGAAGAACTGGCGCTGCTGGACAGCCTGACCGGCCTGGCCAACCGCCGCCAGTTTGACATCGCGCTGAAGAACGAGCTGGCGCGCGCCTCGCGCAACTACCGCAGCGTGGCGCTGCTGATGCTGGATATCGACTACTTCAAGCAGTACAACGACAGCTACGGCCACGTCGCCGGCGACCAGTGCCTGCAGCAGATCGGCCAGACGCTGAAAGGGTTGGCGTGCCGCAGCAACGATATTCTGGCGCGCTACGGCGGCGAAGAGATGGGGATTATCCTGCCGGATACCGACGTGCAGGGCGCGCTGATTTTCGCCGAACGCGTCATCCAGGCGGTGCGCGATCTGAAGATCCCGCATCAGGGCAACCCGCACGGCATCGTCACCATCAGCATCGGCATCTGCGCCAAAGTGCCGCATATGTATAACGATACGCCGATCAGCTTTATCAATGAGGCGGACAGCGCGCTGTATCAGGCCAAGAAAAAAGGCAAAAACTGCATTTACGGCGCTTAATCACTCATCGGGCCACCAAAATTGGGCGGCCCGATTTATTCCCACGACAAAAATGAAATAATTTCCCGCCGAAACATTATTTCCCCAATTTGCCCCGCTCTCGAATGAAATAACGCCAATAAATAAGCAGCATATTTATTTCCATTACAATTCAATAAGATAAAAAACTCGCTATTCAGCGGACAATTCGTGCCATTTTTGATTATTCGTGCCTACGCCGAGCCTCGTTTAGCCTCCGTTTACTTTTCATTGGCATTGCCGGTGATACCCTTATCAGGACTATTCTATATATCAGGAAGCCATCGCACGCTTCGGCGCACTGCGCCCTGCTGATACATCCATAATAGAACCCATAAATTTCACGTTGCATTTGGGCGACCGACGCAAAGACTTTTGGCGTCGCTCCAGCCAGCCACGGCGCAAGCCAGTGCAGCCAACCACGCGGCAACCTGAAAGGCGGGAATAAAGCGATATAGATTTGCGAGGAGATCTCATGCCTACTGGCGATATTATGCGTGAACAGGCCGTCCTGACGCTGCCGTTGCGACAATGGGCGGCAGCGGAAGCATCCAGCGCAGTCAGCGAACTGGAACAGGGCAAGGTGCTGTTTCTGCCCGAACTGGCCTTCACCCTGTCTGAGCAGGAAATGCCGCTGCTGGATCCGGCGCTGGTCGATCCGAAGCGCAAAAACATCAGCTATCAACCGCTGTCCGGCAAGCTGACCGGCGTCGCCGTCGCAGAGCGCCGGCAGCAGGTTCAGCAACTGCTGGAACGTTATTACCAATCTTGCCGCCAGCTGATCGCCGGGCTGTTGCCCGAGTATCAGGAGGCGCTGCACCATCCGACCGGCAGCCTGCGTTTGCATCCGGTTTCGGCCTGGCGCGCAAGCAGCTCCTGGCGCAAAGACGACAGCCGGCTGCATGTCGACGCTTTCCCGTCGCGCCCGAACTACGGCGAACGCATTCTGCGCATTTTCACCAACATCAATCCGCACGGCGAGCCTCGCCAATGGCGCGTCGGCGAACCGTTCCCTGAGCTGGCGCAACGCTTTATGCCGCGTCTGGCGCGCTACTCCGCCTTCAGCAGCTGGCTGCAGCACCGGGTACGCATCACCAAAACCCGCCGCAGCCATTATGACCACCTGATGCTGCAGTTGCATGACGCCATGAAGGCCGACGGCGATTATCAACAACAGGGGCCGCAGCTGGCGCTGGCGTTTCCGCCGGGCAGCAGCTGGATTTGCTTCTCGGATCAAACGCCGCACGCCGCGATGGGCGGCCAGTTTATGCTGGAACAGACCTTCTTGCTGCCGGTGAACAAGATGCAGGATCCGCAGCGTTCGCCGCTGAAAGTGCTGGAACAGCTGCGCGGTCAGCCGCTGATCTGAATAGATTGCCGCCGCCGGCAGCTCCGGCGGCGGCAAGCGCGCATCACGCCTCGAAGTCCCCCTGTTGGCGCGCCACCAACGTCAGGATACTGTACAGCGCCACCGGCTGCTGTTCCTGATTCAATACTTGCACATCCCACACCACCACGCCGTGCGGCCGATCTTCGGCGGTTTTCTGCGGCTTGCGGATCTTCTTCTTGCAGGTCAACCGCACCTGAATGGTGTCGCCGATCTTCACCGGTTCGATAAAGCGCAGATTCTCCATGCCGTAGTTGGCGATCACCGGCCCGACGGCGGCATCGACAAACAGCCCGGCCGCGGCGGACACCACAAAGTAACCGTGCGCCACCCGCTCGCCGAACAGCGAATCGGCGGCGCCGATCTTGTCCATGTGCGCGTAGAAATGATCGCCGCTCAGGCAGGCGAAGTTGACGATATCCGCTTCGGTCACGGTACGGCGCGCGGTCAACAGGCTGTCGCCCAGCTGCAGCTGCTCGAAGTATTTCCGGAACGGATGTACCGGGTGCTCAGCGACCGGCGCGCCGCGCACCCATTCACCGCCGATGGCCGCCAGCATCGCCGGACTGCCCTGGATCGCCGTGCGCTGCATATAGTGCTTCACCGCACGCAATCCGCCCAGCTCTTCCCCGCCGCCGGCGCGCCCCGGGCCGCCGTGCACCAGCATCGGCAGCGGCGACCCGTGGCCGGTGGACTCCGCCGCCGCCTGTTCATCCAAAATCAACATGCGGCCATGGGCGCACGCCGCCGCGCGAATGAAGCGCTTGGCCAATGCCGGATCGGCGGTCACCAGCGAGCCCGCCAGGCTGCCTTGCCCCAGCAACGCCAGCGCGATCGCCTGCTCAGTATCCGCATACGGCATCAGCGTCGCCACCGGGCCGAAGGCCTCAGTGCCGTGCACCGCCTGATGGGTGAACGGATCGGCGCAATACAGCAAGGTCGGCGGATAAAACGCCCCGCCGCGCGCGCCGTCGCCCAGGATTTCCAGCTTATCCAGCGCCGCGCCGCACAGCGGCTCGCAGCCGTTGCGCAGCAGGAACTTCACCTTGCTTTGCACATCATCACGCTGCTCGTGGCTGACCAACGCCCCCATGCGCACCTGCTCCAACTGCGGGTCGCCCACCGTCACCCCAGCCAGGCGCTGCAACAAGGCCTGACGCACCGCAACCACCTGCGCCGCCGGCACGATGATGCGGCGGATCGCGGTGCACTTCTGCCCCGCCTTGGCGGTCATTTCACGGCACACCTCTTTGATAAACAGCGCAAACTCCGGCATCTCCGGCGTTACGTCTTCCGCCAGCACGCAGCAGTTGAGCGAATCCGCCTCCATGGTGAAGGCGATCGATTTCTCCAACAGCCGCGGGTGCGCGCGCAGCCGCTGTCCGGTCTGCGCCGAACCGGTGAACGTCACCGCATCCTGATAATCCAGGTGCGCAAACATGTCGCCGACGCCACCGCATACCAACTGCAGCGCCCCTTCCGGCACCAGCCCGCTGTCGACGATCAGCCTGACCATCGCCTGCGTCAGCTGCGCGGTGGCGGTGGCCGGCTTGATGATGGCCGGCATGCCCGCCAGCCAGGTCGGCGCCAGTTTTTCCAGCATGCCCCAGCAAGGGAAGTTGAAGGCGTTGATATGCAGCGCCACGCCCGGGCGCGAGGTCAATACGTGGCGAGCGGCGAACTGCGCCTGTTTCGACAACGGGATCAGCTCATCCTCCGGCCACAGGGTATCATCCGGCAGATCGCGGCCGGCCATGCCGGCATAGGCGAACAGCGTGGCGATGCCGCCTTCGATATCGACCCAGCCGTCGCTGCGCGTCGCCCCGGTTTGATAGGAAATCTGATACAGCGCCTCTTTGTGCGCCAGCAGGTGTTTCGCCACCGCTTTGAGCATCTGGGCGCGCTGCTGGAACGTCATTTGCGCCAGCGCCGGCCCCCCGTGGCGGCGGGCATAGCTCAGGCTCGCCGCTAACGGCAGGCCGTCGGAGCAGACCTGGTACAGCGCCTCGCCGGTCACGGCGTGGCGGATCTCGCGGCTCTCTCCCTGCCCATACACCCAGGCGCCAGAAAGATAACTGTGTAACTGCTGCATGTGCCCTCCAAAATTCATAAATTTTCACCCTACAGCTTAATTACGTATCACATAAATGCCAGTTTACGCCAAACTCAATTTTAACAAAAAGAGAACAAGAAGCGCGTTCAAGCCGCTTTCCCTGTCGTTAACACAGAGTCATTGATTTTATTTATCAAATTAAATCAACAATATAAACAATTCACTTGTGAGTGCGCTCGCAAAACCACATGAATCTCGTTTGATCTTTTTGTTATCAGTTTGTAGCCTTATGGTTAGTTAAAGTGATTCACATTTTTATATTCAATGTGAAAAATACGAATCACCAAGAGGCGAGCATGACAACTGAAGCACAGTATCAGCAGCATTTCGACGCCAAGATCGCGGCGGATATCGCTATCGAAGCCAAAGACTGGATGCCGGACGCTTACCGTCAGAACCTGATTCGGCAGATTGGCCAACACGCCCATTCGGAAGTCATCGGCATGCTGCCGGAAGCCAACTGGTTGACGCGCGCCCCCACGCTGCGCCGCAAAGCGGTGCTGCTGGCCAAAGTGCAGGATGAGGCCGGCCACGGCCTGTACCTCTACAGCGCCGCCGAAACCCTCGGCTGTTCGCGCCAGGACATCTACCAAAAGATGCTCGACGGCAAAATGAAGTACTCCTCGATCTTCAATTACCCCACGCTCAACTGGGCGGATATCGGCGTGATCGGCTGGCTGGTCGACGGCGCCGCCATCGTCAACCAGGTGGCGCTGTGCCGCGCGTCCTTCGGCCCCTACGCGCGGGCGATGGTGAAAATCTGCAAAGAGGAAAGCTTCCACCAGCGCCAGGGCTACGAGGCGGTGATGGCGATGGCCCACGGCAGCGATGCGCAGCGCGCGATGTTGCAGGACGCCATCGATCGCTTCTGGTGGCCGGTGCTGATGATGTTCGGCCCAAGCGACGCCGACTCCCCTCACAGCGCCCAGAGCATGGCCTGGAAAATCAAACGCCACAGCAACGATGAACTGCGGCAAAAGTTCGTCGACAACACCGTGCCGCAGCTTGAGGCGCTGGGCATGACGGCGCCGGACCCGAGTCTTACCTGGGACGAGGCCGCCGGCCACTATCGCTTCGGCGAGATCGACTGGAGCGAACTGCATGAAGTGATCAAAGGACGCGGCCAATGCAACCACGAACGCCTGCAGGCCAAACGCCGCGCCTGGGAAGACGGCGCCTGGGTACGCGACGGCGCCATGGCCCACGCCGCGAAAAACGCCGCTTCCGCCGCATAGCCAACATAAGGAACCGAGATCATGAGCCACGTTGAATGGCCGCTGTATGAAGTGTTTATCCGCAGCAAACAAGGGTTGGCGCATCGCCACGTCGGCAGCCTGCACGCCGCAGACGACCAAATGGCGCTGGAAAACGCCCGCGACGCCTACACGCGCCGCAACGAAGGCTGCTCGATCTGGGTGGTGCAATCGCGCCATCTGATCGCCTCGCAGCCGGAAGATCGCGGCGCGTTCTTCGATCCGTCCGAAGACAAGATCTACCGTCATCCGACGTTTTACACCATTCCCGACGGCATCAAGAACATGTAGAGGCGACCATGACGGTTAACGATCCGCGCATCAGCTATTTGCTCCGCCAGGGCGACACGCCTTTGATCCTCGCCCAGCGCCTGTGCGCCTGGTGCGGCCACGCGCCCGAGCTGGAAATCGATCTGGCGTTGGCCAACATCGGTCTCGATCTGCTCGGCCAGGCGCGCCACTTCCTGGGCTACGCCGCCGAACTGGCCGGCCCGCCCTGCAGCGAAGACAGCCTGGCCTTCGGCCGTGACGAGCGCCAGTTCCATAACCTGCTGCTGGCGGAACAGCCGAACGGCGGTTTCAACGACACGTTGGTGCGCCAGTTCCTGCTCGACGCCTACCACGTGCAGCTGCACCAGGCGCTAAGCCGCAGCCGCGATGCGCAGATCGCCGCCATCGCCGCCAAATCGTTGAAGGAAGCCGATTACCACCTGCGTTTCAGCCGCGGCTGGATGATCCGCCTCGGTGACGGTAACGATATCAGCCACCGCAAGATCCAACTGTCGCTGGATAACCTGTGGCGTTTCACCGCCGAACTGTTCCATGCCGACGCGCTGGAGCTGACGTTGGCAGAACAAGGCATCGCCGTCGATCCGCGCGAGCTGCAGGCCCCCTGGCAGGCGCTGGTGGTGGAGACGCTGCGCCAGGCGACCTTGACGCTGCCTGCCGAGCAGGCGTTCCGTCAGGGCGGCAAGCAAGGTCAGCACAGTGAACACCTCGGCCCGCTGCTGGCGGAGATGCAGTTCCTGCAGCGCGCCTATCCAAACAGTCAGTGGTAGGAGGCCGCGATGAACGTCACTCGTTTGCAACCCGCCGAAATCCCGCAGATTTGGCACTGCCTGCAGCAGATCAGCGATCCCGAACTGCCGGTGCTGTCGATCACCGATTTGGGCATGGTGCGCGACGTGGTGCGCGACGACAGCGGCTGGCGCGTGACCTTCACCCCAACCTATTCCGGCTGCCCGGCCACCGAATTTTTGCTCAACGCCATCGAGCAGCGGCTGACGGCCGCCGGATTCAGCCCGGTGCGGGTGGACATTCGCCTCAGCCCGGCCTGGACCACCGACTGGATGAACGCCGACGCCCGCGAACGGCTGCGGCAATACGGCGTAGCGCCGCCGCAGGGCCACACCTGCGATCGGCCGCACGCCCACGGCCCGGTCGCCTGCCCGCGCTGCGGCAGCACCCACAGCGAGAAGATCAGCGAGTTCGGCTCCACCGCCTGTAAAGCGCTGTACCGCTGCTGCGACTGCCGGGAACCGTTCGATTATTTCAAATGCATATAGGAGCGCTGACACCATGACGGTCTTTCATCGCCTGAACGTCGCCGCCATCGAGCGCGAAACGCCGGACGCCGTAGCCATCACCCTGCGGGTGCCCGAAGAGCTGCAAAACCAATACCGCTACACCCCCGGCCAGCACCTGACGCTCAAGGCGCGGGTCAACGGCGAAGAGCTGCGGCGTTGCTATTCCATCTGCAGTTCACCGCAGGAAGGCCTGCTGCAGATCGGCGTAAAAGCGATTGATCAGGGCCGTTTCTCCGGCTTCGTCAACCGTATGCTGAAAGTCGGCGATGCGCTGGAAGTGATGGTGCCGCAGGGGCGCTTCGGCTATCAGCCGCAGGCGGAACGCCGCGGCAATTACCTGGCGATCGCCGCCGGCTCCGGCATCACGCCGATGCTGTCGATCATCAAAGCGACGCTGCAGCTCGAACCGGGCAGCAGTTTTACCCTGATCTACGGCAACCGCAACAGCCGTTCGATGATGTTCAAAGAAGCGCTGTCGGATCTGAAAAACCGCTACCCGCAGCGTTTTCAGCCGCTGTACCTGTTCAGCCAGGAGAGCCTCGACAGCCCGCTGCTCAGCGGCCGCATCGATCGTGAACGCCTGACGGCGATCGGCGGCGCGCTGCTGGATTTCCGCGACTATGACCACGCCTTCATCTGCGGGCCGGAATCGATGATGGACGACGCGCAGACCGTGCTGAAACAGGCCGGCGTCCCGGCCAACCACATCCACAGCGAACGTTTCAACACTAGCGGCCTGGTCGCCCGCCCGCGCCATAGCGGCGATCGCAACGCCGCCAGGGTGACAATCCTGCTCGACGGCCGCCGGTTGGATATCGAGCTCGGCGAACAAGACGACAGCATTCTCGACGCTGCGCTGCGCCAGGGCGCCGACCTGCCCTACGCCTGCAAAGGCGGCGTATGCGCCACCTGCAAATGCCGCTGCCTGAGCCGGTGACCGGCAACGGGCTGGAGCAAGAGGGGCTGCCGCTGCCGATCCGCCAGAGCGACGCGCTGTACGAGTTTGAACAGACCGGCAGAGCGTCGG